>NZ_CAKMMW010000018.1:0-168550 GCF_927798215.1 Paenibacillus allorhizoplanae | reverse complement strand
GGTGTAGCTGGAGCAGTTGGAGCAACAGGAGCAACGGGTGCAGATGGAGTAGCTGGAGCAACAGGAGCGACAGGAGCAACAGGTGTAGCTGGAGCAGTTGGAGCAACAGGAGCAACGGGTGCAGATGGAGTAGCTGGAGCAACCGGAGCAACAGGTGCAACAGGTGTTGTTGGAGCAACAGGAGCAACGGGTGCAACAGGAGCAGTTGGAGCAGTTGGAGCAACAGGAGCAACGGGTGCAACAGGTGTAGTTGGAGCAGTTGGAGCAACAGGAGCAACGGGTGCAACAGGAGCAGTTGGAGAAGTTGGTGCAACCGGAGCGACTGGAGCAACAGGTGTAGTTGGAGCTATTGGAGCAACAGGAGCAACGGGAGCAACAGGAGCAGTTGGTGCAACAGGAGCGACTGGAGTAGGCGGTGCAACAGGAGCAACAGGAATACCAGGGGCATCAGCGATTATTCCTTTTGCATCTGGCGTACCAGTACCATTAACAGCAGCTTTATTAAATACGGTTGGAACACAAGGATTAATTGGTTTTGGTGACAGTGGAACAGTTGCATCACTCTTTGGCGGACCAATCAGTATTGCCGGTGGACCGGGTCTGCTGCAAAACTTAGCATTTTCGATTCCGCGTTCTGGTATTTTAACTGCCATTTCAGCTTACTTTAGTGTAACAGCAGGAATAACTTTATCAGGAACAGTCACGATTACAGCTAGAGTGTATACTTCTCCAACACCAGATAATACTTTTACTGAGGTAGCAAGTGTATCATTGACTCCTGCTTTAACTGGACTTTTAACCTTGGGTCAAATTACTGCCGTAACAGCAACATTACCGAATATTGTTGTTACTGCTGGAACTCGGGTATTAGTAGTCTTTTCTGCAACTACAACTTCTATATTAGACGTTGCAGCAGTGATTGCTGGTTATGCTAGTGCTGGATTATCAATTAACTAATTCGATTAAAATAGTAGAGTAATTGTTTGAACCACTTAGCTCTTCTTTACTTATAAACTCTCATTCGTATATCGATTGATTGCATATAAGTAAGAAGAGCTTTTTTATGATCGATTTTTAAGATAAGAATGCATGATGATATACAGTTGCCTTTTGTTGCTTCTATTGAAGAAACATTTTTCCTATACATATAGTCATATGCATATTTTGGAATGGACAACCATCTATTGCCAAAAAGTACAGACAAACCTCTGGGATAATCCGTATGATGAAGCATCACAGGAGGTGTTGTAGTTGAGTCTCTTAGTTGGCAAAAAGAAAAGTACCACGACAGTGAAAAAACGTGTAATTATTAAAAAAAGTGGGGCGAAGCTCCATAAAGTAAGTGGATGCGGCTGCCATAAACGTAAGAAAAAAGTGAAGAAACACTGTCACAAAATTGTATTTGTAAAAATCAAGCGGAAATGCTGTAAAAAAGGCCCAAAAGGAGATCGCGGTCCACGCGGCTTTAGAGGTTTCACAGGAGCAGCAGGAGCAGCAGGGGCAGTAGGAGCGGCTGGTGCAACAGGGGCAACCGGGGCAACCGGAGAAGCAGGAGCACACGGTGCAACTGGAGTAATTGGAGCAACAGGAGCAACAGGAGCAACAGGGCCAAAAGGGCCAAAAGGCAAAAAAGGCGACGATGGCGATAGAGGTAAAAGAGGCCATACAGGCCCAACAGGTCCTAAAGGGGATCATGGACACCATGGACCAGCAGGAGCTACTGGAGCAACAGGACCATACGGGATTGGGGGCATTGGACCAACTGGGGCACCAGGAGCAGCGGGAGCAATGGGGCCAATAGGGCCAATGGGTCCAATGGGTCCAATGGGGCCGTTAGGTCCGATGGGTCCGATGGGTCCAATGGGGCCGTTAGGTCCGATGGGTCCGATGGGACCAACGGGTGCAGGAGCAACGGGTCCAATGGGACCAATGGGTCCGATGGGACCAACGGGTGCAGGAGCAACGGGTCCAATGGGACCAATGGGTCCGATGGGACCAACGGGTCCAGGGGTAGGAGAAACTGGAGCGACGGGAGCAACAGGTGCGCCAGGGACAGCTGGAGCAGTAGGAGCAACAGGAGCAACGGGTGCAGCAGGAGTTGCAGGAACAGTAGGAGCAACAGGAGCAGCAGGAGCAGTAGGGGCAACAGGAGCAACAGGAGCAGCAGGAACCGTAGGGGCAACAGGAGCAACAGGAGCAGCAGGAACAGTAGGAGCAACAGGAGCAGCAGGAGCAGTAGGGGCAACAGGAGCCACGGGAGCAGCAGGAGCAGCAGGAACAGTGGGAGCAACAGGAGCCACGGGAGCAGCTGGACCGGGATCCATTATTCCATTTGCATCAGGTATTCCAGTAGCATTAGCTTCTGTTTTAGGTGGGTTACTCAGCACAGGCGGCCTTATCGGATTCGGAAGTTCAATCGATAATGTTGTTGTTGGTGGAGCAACTATTAATCTCTCAGCCAGCGGAGGACTTCTGGACTTTGCATTCTCGGTGCCTCGTGCTGGGACAGTCACATCCTTATCTGCATTCTTCAGTGTCACGCTTGGCGTCACGTTGTTAAGCCCAGTGACTGTTACGGCCACCTTGTATAGAGCACCTGCTGGCAGTAATATCTTCTCGCCGACAGCTGCTGTAGTTCCGTTAACCCCGCCATTAAGCGGCTTGGTTACCATAGGTACTACTAGAAATGCTATTCTTCCATTTGCTGTAACAGTTGCAGCACAAGATCGCCTCTTAATGGTATTTTCCCTGGATACAGGAGGTCTGGATCTTCTGGAAACTGTTGTCGGCTTTGCGAGTGCCGGTATTACAATCAACTAAAGTTTATATAATCGTATCGTCATACGTAATTCAAAACCGAGCTCATTTTAACTACCATTCATTACCTAGTCTATTACTAGGGTTGAATGGTAGTAACTTGAGCTTTTCTTTTTCGTGTTCTAGGTACTCGGCTTACTCCAGATCAAATTCTTTCATCTTATTATAAAGTGTTCCGCGAGAAATCCCGAGAAGTTTGGCTGCTGCGCTTTTATTACCCGCGGTTTTGGCTAAAGCTTCCACAATTAATGTGATTTCATCCACTTCAGTGACGTTAAACTGAATACTATTGGATTCTACATCCTGAATTAGACTTGGTTGCTGCTCTTGTAAAGCAGGTGGTAAATGTTCAAGCGTGATCATCTCATCTTCATTTAAAATAATGCACCGCTCTATGATATTTTTCAATTCTTGAATGTTGCCAGGCCAATTGTATTGGGACAACGCTAGAATCACTTCTGGCGACAGACTAGGTGCTGGTTTCTGGTAATGCATTGAAAATTGCTTCAGATACATATGAACCATCGCCGGGATATCTTCGTTTCGTTCGCGCAAAGGCGGGATTCGGATAGAAACAACATTCAGCGCATAGTAAAGATCAGTTCTGAATTCATGGGAAGCAACCTTGCTAGCAAGATCCTGCGTAGTTGCAATAATAATGCGAGTTCTTACACTGATAGGTTGATTACCGCCAGAACGGACAAGCATTTGTTTCGTGATGTATCGATAGAGTTTGGCTTGAAGCTCCAGTGACATTTTCTCAATTTCGTTAATAAATAGTGTGCCCTCTTTGGCTAATTCTAATTTGCCGGGTTGACCACTTTCGTTTCCACTGAATGCCCCGCCTTGATAGCCGAACAATTCCGTCTCCAAAATGCCAGCAGGTACAATGCCGCAATGAACAGTTATAAAAGGCTGAACCCTTCGCGAGCTTGATTGATGAATAATTTGGGCGAGTTGCTCCTTCCCAACACCTGATTCTCCGATGAGCAGGACGGGGGAATCCGTAGCCGCGACTTTTTTGGCCCATTGAATAACTTTGCCGATGGCAGGCCCCTTTCCTTTGATAAGGGCAAAAGGGTCATCTTGCGACGCTTCATTCGGAAGCCCAACGGACTCGACTGTTGTTAATTGTTCGTTTAGTCGCACCAATTGGGTAATATCTTGTTCAGTTGCAATCCCGCCGATAATCGTGCCTGCGGCATCTTTGATCGGTGATGCATTAATGAGTACATGTGTGTCAGGTCTTGGGCGGTGATATGTATTGCGAATGAGTCTGCCTTCATCTAACATTTTCAAAACCATTAAGGTTTCCACATCGAAATGTTCACCTATGCGCTTGCCAACTATGTCTTCACGCGGCAGCCCATAGAGCTCTTCTGCGACAGGGTTCCAACAAATCACGGCACCATCCCGATTAACAACGGTGACGGCGTCAGTCACAGTATCTGCGAGAGCAGCGAAGTAGGCGTACCACTTCTGCCCTTCATTCATCACGTATGCGGCATATGCACCTAGGGGGACATAGCCTAGAATAGAATCTTGTTGTTCATTGGTGCAAAGAAAGGAGCGAGTTTCTCTACGTTTAAGCTTCTGAATGTGGTCGGGGTCTTGGAGCTCCTTCAATGAGAAACTTGGAACGTTAAAATAGTTCATGTTTACAAGATGTGCAAGCATCGTCGATGCTTCAAAAGCTTTCAATAACTCTGCATCCTCTGGTGTAAATAATGCTACGGCACCTTCTTGTTGGACGATTACGGCGGTTCCTTTTTGAATAATAGAAATGAGCTCCGTAAATGTCGTCTCTATTGGAAGTGTTTGAATCTGTGTGTTTAATGGAAAGTGTTCAGGAATGAACATGTTAACCCTCTTTTATCCGCCTTATTTGGTTTTAATTTACCATGAAAAGGTAGGTGATTCAACACAACTTGGCTCTATGATGAATATTGTACAGATATGAAAGGAATTAGAGGTGTGTTGTACAAGTTTTAAATTATTTTTAAACATACAGTGTTCAAAAATGAAAATAAAGTGTATAATTCGATTATAAATTAAACACAAGTGTACAATTTCTTCTTGGAGGCAACCACAAATGGAACTCATGATGCGTAATATGTTTCAATCCCTAGGCAAAAGTCGCGCAGCCAATCGCTTAGCGAAGAAATATGGACTCCGATTTGGCGCAGCACGCTTTGTAGCTGGTGAGACGATTCAGCAATCGATCAATGCCGTGCGTGGTTTGAATCAAGATGGCCGCGTGGCGACGTTGGACCATTTGGGCGAGTTTGTTTTTAGCGAGGAAGAAGCGTTAGAATCGGCTGCAATGTGCATCCAAACCCTCGACGCGATTGCGGAGTCGGGCGTTCGCTCCAATTTATCCTTGAAGATGACTTCCTTAGGATTAGATATTAGCAGAGAGCTTTGCGTAAGCAGCATGAAACGGATTTTGGATCGTGCGCGGATGCATGGGAATTTTGTTCGTATCGATATGGAGGATTATGCGCATTGTCAGGTTTCGCTTGATATTTACCGCGAGCTTCGTCAAGAATACGACAATGTCGGGATCGTGATTCAGGCTTATCTGTTCCGCACTCTGAAGGATATTGATGATTTACATGAGCTTGGCGCGAATTTGCGGTTGGTGAAGGGAGCTTATAAGGAGTCTCCTGAGGTTGCTTTTCCAGAGAAAAGTGCTGTCGATGAGAATTACAAAGTCATTATTCAGAAGCATCTGTTGAATGGACATTATACAGCTGTCGCTAGTCATGATGAGGCGATTATTAATTTCACGAAACAATTCGTGAGTGAGAATAACATCGGGAAAGATCAGTTCGAGTTCCAAATGCTTTATGGAATCTGTGAAGATTTGCAAAAGCAACTCGTGAAAGAAGGCTACCGTGTCCGCATTTACGTGCCATATGGCGTGGATTGGTTCGGTTATTTCATGAGAAGATTAGCAGAGCGTCCAGCCAATGTCTGGTTTGTGCTTAAAAATATGTTCAAATAAAGTTCAAATAACCGAGTAAACAAATAAATAGCTTTCTATCCAGAGAGGAGCCATTATACATGACTACATTATCAACGAAGGTAATTCCATACGCGAATGAACCGTTTACTAATTTTGCACTAGAGGACAATTTGAAGGCGATGCAAGATGCTATTGCGAAGGTGAAGGGCGAGCTTGGGCGTGAGTACCCGCTATATATTGGATCTGAGAAGGTCATGACGGAAGCAAAGATTACATCAATTAATCCAGGCAATGTGGATGAAGTGATTGGGTACGTGAGTAAGGCTGATCAGGCTTTGGCTGAAAAAGCAATGAACACCGCACTCGAAACGTTCGAGTCCTGGAAGAAGGTTCCCGCTAGAGAGCGCGCGGAATATTTATTCAAAGCGGCGGCACTTATGCGTGCTCGTAAGCATGAATTCTCAGCACTGATGATCCTTGAGTCTGGTAAAAACTACGTCGAAGCGGATGTCGATACCGCGGAAGCGATTGATTTCATCGAGTTCTATGCGCGTGAAATGATCCGTTTGAGCGAGATCAATGAGTCACAGCCTTTGGTACGCATTCCTGGTGAGAACAACCAGATTTCTTATATCCCGCTTGGTGTTGGCGTTGTGATTCCGCCGTGGAATTTCCCGCTTGCAATTTGTGTAGGAATGACGGTTTCTGCGGTTGTTTCCGGGAATACGGTATTGCTGAAGCCAGCTTCTACGACACCAGTTATCGCACATAAATTTGTTGCTTTGATGGAGGAAGTAGGTCTGCCAGCAGGCGTGATCAACTTCATTCCGGGCAGTGGTGCTGAGGTTGGCGACTATTTGACGACGCATCCGAAAACACGTTTTATCTCTTTCACTGGTTCGAAAGAAATTGGCTTACGCATTAACCGTTTGGCTGCTGATGTGGCTCCGGGTCAAATTTGGATTAAGCGAGTCATCGCTGAAATGGGTGGAAAAGACGGCATCGTCGTCGACGAAACGGCGGATCTGGATGCAGCTGCAGCTGCGATTGTAGCTTCGGCTTTTGGCTTCCAAGGTCAGAAATGCTCCGCAGGTTCGCGCGCAATCATCGTAGAGTCGGTTTACGATGAAGTGGTTGAGAAAGTTGTCGCTTACACGAACAGACTACAAAGCGGTCTGCCGGAGTTGAACTTCGCGGCAGGTCCAGTGATTGATAAAGCATCGTATGAGCGGATTTTGGACTACATCGAAGTTGGCAAAAGCGAAGGCACGCTGCTAGTTGGCGGCGGCAAAGCCGAAGGTAATGGCTATTACATTCAGCCAACTGTGTTCGGTGATGTGAGCGGCAAGGCGCGTTTGATGCAGGAGGAGATCTTCGGGCCAGTGCTCGCGATTGCGAAAGCCGCGAATTGGCAGGAAGCGATTGCGATGTACAACGATACGGAGTTCGGGTTGACAGGGTCGTACTTCTCCACGGACGAAGATCGCATCGCAGAAGCCTTAGAGACCGTTCATTGCGGTAACTTGTATATCAACCGCAAATGTACAGGAGCACTTGTCGGCGTACACCCCTTCGGCGGGTTCAACATGTCGGGTACCGACTCCAAGGCTGGCGGCTACGACTATTTGATGTTGCTGACGCAAGCGAAGTTGACTTCGCGTAAGGTGTAGGTTTAATTGCTTACTGAAAAGCAGGCGACAATATGTATAGGCGGCCCCACTTCGATGAAGTGGGGTTTTTATGTTGTAGCGAGCCCAGCAAAGCTGAGCACAACTAAATTTATGAAATGTAATTCGAGGTAAGAGCCAAGTTACTTCGTAGCTAACAGGCAACTGGTGGAGAGATCCTAAGGTTGAAGTCTACGCTCGTCCGAAATGTGGACGATCTGGTCATCCTTAGATGAACCACATAGAAAACTTGAAGAGCTTTGCTTATCTTACTTTTTGTGGGCTTGGAATAATTCTATACTCTCCATCAAAAATGTCCTCCGCTTCTCGATAAAAGAAAGAATGAATCCTCGCTCGCTTAAAAATATTCCCTCGCCGTCTCTTTTATTAGGATCGAGATGGATAAATGGATGAAGCAATTGTTGCAGTGAAATAATTTCAGGCTCCAGTGCAATCTCTGTAAAATGCTCACGAAAAATAGCATGCAAAAGACTACAATATGATAAGCGAAATGAAGATACATCCAAGATACGCGCAGTGAGTGAATTAAACCCCTCAATCGGAAGATACGTATGCTTCAGTAAGCGTCCGTTCACATTTCTCCCCCAGGTTGCGTCGTAATCCCACGGAATGATAGTAAACCGTTCTGTTTCTCTATTGCGGTATAAAGCGTAATTATGAATAAAACCATCGAAGTTTTGAGTGCATACGGCTCCCGCTAACCACCGAAGGTAACTATCGACATCCAACAGCTTTTCAATTGCGGCTTCAAATTGAGCGACTGGGGTCGTGTTGATTTTATAAATAAACGTACGTAAATCCGCATCGTCTGCAGCCGTTCCGCACTTTCTCATATACCCTTCTTCAAGGGAGTCTTTAACTTCAGAGGTTTTAGGATTAAGAAGAGAGAAATTGGCATTCGAATTTATGGCGTAATAAATCGGCCCGTCCGGCAATTCTCTTGTTTGTAAAAAACGATTATCTACAGATTCAAGCTTCAAATATATACCGGCAAATTGTTCATTGATAGACAGTAGCACATGGTAGGATTGTGGGGATAGGGTACCGATACGGTTAAAAAAGTCAAAGGAAAGTTTGTTTCGTATGAGTGAGGGGTCTGCATATTCGGCATTGAGATGAAATTCTCGTTCTCCCTTGTAATCCGTTGGTGAAATGAACTTGACCTGGAACGATTTTTTTGGGAATTTACGGGTATGTGAGCCACGGTAGGCCAGCTTTATTTGATATTCATCTTGATCAAGACGAAGGACTGCCGGGATCCATAGCTCTAAGTAGATGTTCTTGTTTAATTTTTCGAGCTGCTCGGGAATTGCAGTAATGTGAAAATGTGGGATAGAAAGATGATCATTGATGCTCATTCTGCCACCTCTTGTAAGTAGTATTTTTACATAATATAGTATTAAGATTTCATGCGATATGTCACTCTACTAGGGGAATGCTTGTTTTCTCATCTAGCCCTCGCAAAATATATTCTAGCTCATAAACTATTAAAATAATGGGAAGAGGTGGAATATTTGGAGCGATTAAATAAAGAAGAACTTAAACAAATCCTCGATTCGATTGAACCTGAGCTACAAAGTTATATGAGTAAAAATCCGAAAAAATCGAGTTCACATTGTTGTTGTACGACAACGTCTACGACAACGTCCACATCATCAAAGTGTTGCAAGAGAGGGCCTAGAGGGAAGAAGGGACATAGAGGGAAGAGAGGAGCTACTGGAGCAACAGGAGCAACAGGAACAGCTGGAGCAGCTGGAGCAACAGGACAAGCTGGAGCAGCTGGAGTAACTGGAGCAACCGGAGTAGCTGGAGCAACAGGAGTAACTGGACCGACAGGTGCAACCGGAGCAACGGGAGCAACTGGTGACACAGGAGCGACCGGAGCGACGGGGCCAGCAGGTGGACCACAGGGACCAACTGGAGCAACAGGACCAACCGGAGCAGCAGGTGCAACCGGAGCTGCAGGAGGAACAGGAGCAGCTGGAGCAACGGGAGAAGCTGGAGCAACCGGAGCAACCGGAGCAGTAGGAGCGACAGGAGCAGCAGGAGCAACTGGAGGAACCGGAGCAACAGGAGCAATAGGAGTAACTGGTGCAACTGGAGGAACAGGAGCAGTTGGTGCAACTGGAGGAACAGGAGCAGTTGGTGCAACCGGAGGAACAGGAGCAACTGGAGCAATAGGAGTAACTGGACCGACTGGAGCAACCGGAGGAACAGGAGCAACAGGAGCAACTGGGGCGACTGGAGCAAGAGGAGCAACCGGAGCGACACCAGTCAATTTTACAAAAGTTCTTAATTTTGGTGGAAATAATGCAGGATTTCAACGTTTAGCAGGGTCGCCTGGAGCGCTTTCTAATAGGGTACCTTATGTCGATGCTGCGAATGGAAGCATAGTTGCTTTTTCTGGAGCAATAGATGTAAACAACTTACCTGCTGGAGTGTATCTTTTCCAAATATGTTTTGATGTTATTAATACTGCAGGGGCACCGTTAGCAGCTAACATCATATCTACAATTACTCTAACAACTACGGCTGTTCTTACTGGAACCATCATTTTCTCAATTAGACCTACAGATGTAGGAGCGCAGCCCGTGCGTATTTCCAATGGTGCTCCATATGCAGTCACTCCAAATGCCACAGTAACATGGACCAGCAATATAGCTGGTAACCCTGTCACAAGAAATGATGCAATTTCAGTATTCCTAAATATGAACGTTTCACAAAATGCCGTTTACTCTGTGTATATTTCATCTGCTGTTTAAGGATCGGGTATTTTTACTCATGTCAGAAAACATTCGAATTATGGGGATCAATTTAAACAGGTATGCTCATCCCAATCTCACTTCTCCAACTCCACAGTTAATCAAATAGTTGCCCACAAGGGGCAGATTTGAGATAATGCTCATAGTGAAATTAGATGAATGGGAGTGACATCCGTGGACAAGCACCAACAAACGAAACAAACTTTAGCCTTTATTGGATCTTACGCCGATGCGAAGAATCCGGGGGTTTATACGGCACAATTTGATGCAGAAACAGGTAGCTTAGCGCTTACCCATAACGTAACGGGTCTCCAAAATCCAACCTTTCTAGCTGTCGATGCAGCAAATTGGCGATTATACGCACTTGGTGAAGGTGTTGGTGCGGAGGGTCAGAAATGTGGAGCAGCTAGTGCCTACACCATCCAGCCTGAAACTGGTGAATTAGCGCTACTAAATCAGGAAAACACGCTGCCTGCGACAACATGCCACATCCAGCTAGACAACATGAATCAAGTCATAATGGTTACGAGCTATCATGGTGGCATGGTTGGCTTATCTCCAATTTTAGCCAATGGCCAGCTTGGGACTTCTTCGGACATTCAACAACATCATGGTGCGAGCCTACTTCCCGTACAGGATCGGCCGCGAGCGCATTCCGTTTTCGTTGATCGTGCAAATCGTTTCATAGGTGCATGTGATTTAGGCCTTGATAAAATAATCTTATACAAACTCGATCTCGCCGCTAAGCGTCTCATTCCGCATGGCGAAGTGTCTGTCACGCCTGGTTCGGGGCCGCGCCATTTTGCCTTCCACCCATCCTACAAGTACGGGTATGTGATTAATGAGCTCGGTTCCACGGTTACAGCATTCAGCTATGATGAAGAGCAAGGTAAACTAACAGAAATCCAGACGATTCCAACCCTGCCAGCCTCCTACGATGGCGAAAATGGGTGCGCAGACATCCACGTCTCACCTGACGGACGCTACCTTTATGGTTCCAATCGCGGACACGATAGCATCGTAGTTTATGCCATTGACAAACAAACAGGAAAGCTCTCCGTTGTGGAACATGCACCAACCCTAGGGAAGCACCCGCGAAACTTTGGGATTTCGCCTGATGGGCGTTTTGTTCTAGTCGCGAATAAAGATTCTGACAATATCGTTAGCTTTGCACGCGATGAGACAACTGGGAAACTAGTCCCAACTGGCAGTGTACTTGAGATGTCACAGCCTGTATGCATCAAGTTCCTTCCGGTACAATGACACCTTTCACGGAGAGAGTTCTCGAAGTTATCCGATCCATTCCCGAAGGAAAAGTGATGACGTATGGACAAATTGCACGGCAAGCCGGAAGTCCAAGAGCAGCTAGGCAAGTTGTACGAATTCTGCATGCCATGAGCAAAAAATATCGTCTCCCCTGGCACAGAGTCCTCAATGTTCGTGGAGAAATCGCGATCCAAGATGATGAGGGTGCGCAGTTGCAGCGGTTTTTGCTAGAATCTGAAGGCGTTCATGTTTCGGAAGTTCAAACGGTTTCTCTAGCAGACTATCAACTTCAACTTGTTGAGGAATGAGTAGAGTTTTTTGACTAACAGCAATTAGGCTTAATCCGAGTATACTTATGTAAAATAATGTTAAGTTCGTCGTGATGCACACGCCGCTTTCTTCATGGTTTCTGAGGAGATATTCCTTTCAGAGAACGTGATGAGAGCGGCTTTTTGTTTTTGTCAGTAAATGGAGAGGCATTACGCGAGTGGTTACAAGAACACCCAAGGAAAATTCTGTATCCCCCTTGAAAGCGTTTGCGATACAATGTGAGCATGGGGGGTGCACGTTCATGAAGACCATGCTGTATAAACTTACGCTGAAGAAGCGCATGTGGGTGTCGTTCGTTCTGCTGATTGCCATCTCGATCGCGGCGACAGGGGGACTGTCTTTTTATATTAGTGCTCGCGTCATCGAGCGGAACACGTTCCAGCTCAGCCAGGATAATCTAAACACCTCTGCACGTGTGCTGGATGAAAAAGCGAAGCAGATTCTCGTGTCGGTGTTGAATATTATGATTTCGCAGCCGTTTGTCCAGATGTCGAAGGATTCTGCCGCTGGCAAGAAAGATGGCTACTACGGGCACATGACGGCGATGAACTCGGCGTTCACGCAAGCGAAGCTGGCGGAGCCATCGATCGAATCCATTTTTATCGCGACGCCGATTGGGGAGTTTTATTCCGCCAGCTACTATCGGAATCAAGGATACTCGTTCTATGATTCGCCGCTGTACGAGAAGGCGCAACTAACCAAAGAACCCTTTTGGATCGAAGGGCATGAAGATCTTCTTTTTCAAGGAAAAGATCGTGTTATCTCGTTAGTTATGAAATCGATTAGCGATAGTCCGAACATGTATTTCGTTGTGAATTTGAACGAGAAGGCGATCCAAGGCATGCTGTCTGACCGGCACACAGAAAAGGAAGATCAGAATTTGTTTCTTGTGAATCGGAATGCTGCAAGCGTGCTATTGAATCAGCCGAATCTGCCTAAGAGTTATGACAAAGCTTTTCTAGAGAAACATATTGGGACGAGCTTAAGGGGGCATTTCGAGGTAGGGATCACAGAGCAATATGACCTAATTAACTACGCGACTTTGCAATTCAATCCGGACTGGCTGCTGCTCAGCGTCCAATCGAGATCTGATCTGCTCAAGGATTTGAGCTGGATTCAATGGGCGACCGGCATCATTATGCTCGTCTGCATCATTATGGCGGTACTGGTGTCGAATGTACTTTCGGCGATTTTGCTGAAGCCGCTGTATCATCTGCAAATGCTGATGAGTAAGGTGGGGCGCAATGATTTGTCTGTTCGATTCCAGAGCCATTATCAAGATGAGGTCAGTCAGGTAGGCCACAAATTTAACAGCATGCTGCTGGAAATTAATGAACTCATCGATGAAGTGAAGGACGCTGAGCGTGAGAAGAGAAAATCCGAAGCCAAGGCGTTGCAGGCACAGATTTCCCCTCATTTTTTATATAACACACTCAATACGATTATTTGGAAAATGGAAACTGGCGAGCTGGACAACTCGAAGTCGATGGTCATCGCCTTATCCCAACTCTTTCAATTGGGCCTTAATCATGGCGAAGAATGGACGACGGTCGAGAAAGAACTACTTCATGTGCGGCAGTATTTGACGATACAACAGCTGTGCTATGAGGAGCTTTTTGACTTTGAAATTGTGGTAAGCAGTGATACCAGCCAAACACTTCCCATTATGAAAATCATGCTCCAACCCTTGGTTGAGAATAGTTTACTTCACGGGTTTGAGCATATGGAATCTGGCGGCAAGATTCGTATCGAACTTACATCCGATAATCAACAACTGCATATTGTTGTTGAAGATAACGGTTCCGGCATGGATGCAGAAAAGCTGCAACTGAGCCTGAATCATCCTATCACAGAGAAGAAAGGCTATGCGATGCGGAATGTCTTCAACCGCTTGCAGCTGTACTATGGTGGCGAGGCAACGATGGTTCTCTCGAGTGAACCTTTTGAAGCGACAAAGGTGTATATAACGATTCCGATCAAGGGGGAAGTCTAACATGAGTAGGGCTGATATAACACTTTGTGTCATTGATGATATAAGAAGTGTCGTTCGAGGGATCGCTGATTTGATCCAAATCGACACACATGGTGTGCAGGTAGTGGGGACAGCAGGCAATGGAGAGGACGGCTTGCAGATGGTCTTAGAGCTCAGGCCAGATATCGTGTTAACGGATATTCGGATGCCGCGCATGGATGGTTTGGAGATGACGAAAGCGATCACAGCGGTGATGCCCAATTGCAAAGTAATCCTGCTCAGCGGCTATACTGATTTCGAATATGCGCAACAGGCTCTTCGTCTAGGTGCGTTTGATTTTATAGCGAAGCCGTTCCTGAAAACGGCGATTGAAGCGGTTGTGCAGAAAGCGAAAGAGCAAATTGAGCTGGATCGGGTCCATTTTGCCAAACAAAGCGAAATGGAACGCCAAATTAAAGAAAGCATGCCGCTGCTGCGTCAAGAATATTTGCATCTGTTGCTGCGTTACAACGCCAATGAAGCTAGACTGAAGGAGCGTTGGGACTATTTGAAGCTCGATCTAAATCGGGAGCGCCTCATCATTATGTGCATTGAAATCGATGGCTTTGCAAAGCAAGTGGATACGCATGGCATTCATGACGTTGAACTGGCTCGTTTTGCGGTCAAAAACATCCTCGAAGAAACACTCGCTTCTGTCACGAAATCCATTGTATTCCGGGAACAATTGAGCGGCTTTATTTGTCTGCTGAATGTGCCAACTCACATGGATATCGTTACGTTGGCTGAACAGTGTCGCGAGCATATGCTGAACTACTCACGCTACACGATCTCTATCGGTGTCGGACTTGAGGCCAGTACGATTCACGAGCTGCCCCAATCTTATCAGCAGGCAACCGAAGCCATGTCCCACAATTTCTATACAGGCGGGAATAGTGTTTTCTTCTATGAAGACATTCAGCATCATGCTGTTACACGTTCTAGACATAGTGCCGAGCAAGAAAAAGAGTTGTTCAATTACTTACGCATGGGCAATAAAGAGAGAGCACTGCCTCTTCTGCAGAGCATTGTACATAGCTATTCGGGGGTACAACCTAGCGATGTGATGAATGTGTGCTATGAGCTAGGGCTGCTTATGTATCGCATTTTCGCTGAGAAGATTACGATGCCAAGTGGGATGGATGAGCTGACAGCGAAGCTGGATCTTCTGAAAAAGGGAGAGCGCATGACGCTGCGTGAGTTAAATGAACTGCTCGATCAATTGGTTACAGCAGGTTGCGACGCTTTGCAGAAGCAGCGTGAGCTGGAAGCGGATTCGGTCATCGCCCAGGCGATTCACTATATGAGAGAGAATTTGGACAAGAATGTAACGGTCACTGATTTAGCAAAGCATGTGTATTTGAGCGGCAGTTATTTTGCGAATCTGTTCAAAAAGGTGACAGGAACGACGCTCATCAACTACATGAACGGACTACGAATCGAGAAGGCGAAGGAGATGCTCCTTGATGATAAGCAGGTGCAAGAAGTTGCGATTCATCTGGGTTACGAGGATCGATCCTACTTCACTGACGTGTTCAAGAGACATGTCGGGATGACACCGACGGAGTTCAAGCAAATCTATAAACCGTCCTAATACAATCATATTTTCCTAGTGAATAGTGGTTTTACCCTCCTCACAGCTAGAGTGAATTCGCTTACACTTTAGAAGTAAACACATGGGAAAAGAAAAGGGAGGCCAACCATTTATGCGTAAGAAACCGTTTCATCTCGCTGCATCCGCAGCTCTGCTAGTCACCTTATCTGCTTGCGGGAGCAGCCATACAGCGGATACATCTGCAAGCCCAGCAGCTACAGCTGCAGCAACAGCAGCGGCAAGTTCCGCAGCGCCAGCAGCAGCCACCGGCCCCAAAACAAAGCTAACTTACTGGACGAACGACCGTGGTGCATCGGATCATATCAAAGCGGAAATCGCGAAGTATAATGCCGAGAATAAGGACAATATCGAAGTAGAAGTCACGATCATGGCTGACAACTATGAGCAATCTTTGGATGTCGCTTTTGCTAGTAATCAAGCACCTGATATTATCAAGACATCAGGCTCTAATTTTGCCCCGTTCATCAAGAAAGGCTACTTAGAACCATTAGACACCTACATGACCCCTGAATTCAAAAACCGTTTCAAGAACCTCATCATCGACGACGGGAACCGTGTGGATAATAAAATTTACTCTTTACCGAACTATGGTATCACTTGGCGCCTTATTTATAACGTCGATCTTTTCCAAAAAGCGGGTATTACTGCACCGCCGAAAACGATCAATGAGATGGTCGAAACAGCCAAGAAGCTTACCGTTGCTGGGAAGGATATTGGTGCTTATGGCTTCGCAGGTAATTTCAAAAATAACGGCGGCTTTGGCCGTTCCGCTTCACCGATTGTTGCGCTGAGCACAGGAATCCTGGATGGCTTTAACTTCAAAACAGGCAAATTTGACTTCGCCAGTCAAATCCCAATGCTTGAGGCTCTGCGCAAAATGAAGCAGGATGGCAGTATGATTCCTGGTTTTGAACTACTTGATATCGACCCGCTCCGTGCACAATTTGCGGAAGGTAAAATCGGCATGTACATCAACCATGCGAGTGAGCCAGGTGTATACAAGAACCAATTCCCTGCCAAAATCAAATGGAGTGCGGCCCCGCTTCCTACGGTAGATGGCACAATCAATGGCGCTTCGCCATTCTCAAATGCGACGGTATGGCTCACGATGAGTGCGAAATCGGCGAACAAAGCGAAGGCGTGGAAATTCATCGAAACGATGTACGGTCCAGAAGTGTTGAAAACCTACCAAGAGGATAGTGTAGGGATCTCCGCTGTACCAGATGTGCTCGCTGTTGCGAAGAAACCAGGATTCGCGAATATGGACTTGTTCCTACCTAACAAATATGACGCCTTGTTCCCAGTTGTCCCAGCAGTGACGCCAGAAGGTAAAAATTTAGGCGATGAAGCCTTGCGATACATCCTAGAGGGCGGCGATGTGAATAAAATAACGACAGATTTGTCGGCACGCTATAACACCGCTTTGGATAAAGCTAGGCAAACAGGTACGACCAAGAATCAACCAATGCCTGACTTTGATGCCAAAAATCTGCAAGGCAGTTTAGTTAAATAAGATCACGCTAGGAGAGGAAGCTATCCGCCTGAAACCGTGTGTTTGAAGCGGGTAGCTCTTTTTCTCAAGTAGAAAGGAGCCTTGCAATGATGAAACGTAAGCATGCGCTTGCCCCTTATATCCTTACATTTCCGAGTCTTTTTCTGACCTTGGTACTAAGCATTTACCCGTTAGGGTGGGCCATGCGCTATATGTTTTACAGCTATCCTGGCTATGGGGCTAAGACATTCAATGGATTAGATAATTTCAGAAGACTGTATGAAGATGAGACTTATTGGCAATCTGTTATCAATACCTTGGTGTATGCTGGGGGCAAAATCATTCTAACCTTACCCATCGCCTTAGTGCTTGCCGTGATACTTAATGGGGCATTGCGTGGACGTCATCTGTTTCGTGCGATTTATTTTCTACCAACAGTCATTAGTACAGCTGTCATGTCTGTCGTCTTCTACGTTATTTTCAATTCGTATAATGGGATTCTCAATCAATATCTTGTGAAATACGGTATTATCCATTCGAATATCGATTGGCTGGGAACGAAGTTCGCCATGCTCACGATGATCATCATCGCCGTTTGGGGTGCCATCGGGAATTACATGCTGCTATTCCTCGCCGGATTGCAAAATATACCGCAGGACGTCTACGAAAGTGCCGCCATTGACGGGGCGAATGGTTGGAAGAAATTTATTTACATCACTGTCCCTATGTTAGGCCCCGTGCTGCAAATGATCGTACTACTCGCCATAACAGCAGCATTGAAAGGCTATGAGAGCATCATGGTGTTGACCGAAGGCGGGCCCATTGGCAAAACAGAAGTCATGTATCTCTACGTGTATAAGCTCTTCTTCCCCGTATCGTCGGCCGGCGGTGCTGTACAGCAGCAAATCGGTTACGGCAGTGCAGTTGGTTTCGTATCCGCGCTGATAGTAGGCGTTGTAACGTTAGGGTACTTCTACTTATCTAAACGCTTGAATCAGATTAACGAATAGGAGGTGAGGCATACATGCAGACGGTTCCAACTCGCATAACGAATAACAAAACAACCTCGCTACCCTCCTATATCTCACTGTTAATTGCGAAACTAGCGGGTAAGCTCATACTCTGGGCATTTCTGCTTCTAATTGTGGTGTTTACCTTATTTCCGGTCATCATGGCTGTGCTTGGTTCTTTCAAAACAAATGCAGAAGTAACCACAGGTGCAACGTTCTGGCCATCCGTCTGGCAGTTCTCTAATTACGTGAAAGCGTGGAAGGGAGCAAATTTCGCTCATTTTACGATGAATAGCTTGTTCGTTAGTCTTGCAACCACGATAGGTAGTCTACTTGTAGCTTCGTTAGCTGCTTATGCGGTGGATCGACAGGAGTTTACGGGTAAAAAAGTCTATGTGGCGCTGCTTGCGTCCACGATGTTCATCTCGATCGGCGCTGTTGTACTGCGCCCGCAATTCGAATTGATGGTGCATTTGAATCTGCACAAGTCCTTATGGGGCGTTGTGATCATTCTGATCAGTGGTCATGCAGCTACCTTCTTTACGCTGCTTGGTTTCTTTAAAGGGATTCCGCGAGATCTAGATGAAGCAGCGAAGATTGACGGCTGCAGTGTTTATGGCATTTACTGGCGGATTATCCTGCCGCTATTGGCGCCTGGGCTAGGCGTTGCTGGGTTATTCGTTTTCCGCAATGCGTGGAACGAATACATTTTGCCCTTGGTATTCACGATGACGAAGCCAACGCTTCAAACGTTGACCGTAGGGCTAGCCAGCTTGCGCTATGGCACCTCAGCCGCTGCGGAGACGCACATTATGCTTGCTGGTGCGTGTATGTCGATTTTGCCGATACTCGTCGTGTATATCCTTGCGAACAAATCGTTCATTAGTGTCACAGCGGGTTCGGTCAAAGGATAATTCGTATGAGTAAAGGAGGCAATGATGCAATTTTATCTGACCAATGTGGAGCTGCGTGAAGCGGCAGGGACGTTTAAAGCGTATTTTCCTCTACGTATGAAACAAATTTTGGAGCAAGCCGACCATTCCTGTGGGGGACAGTTCAAGCTTCCTTATACGATGGCTGCAGGAGAGTGGATTAATCACGGTTTACGACCTGATTGGTTGTTCAATCCTACGGAGGACTTGGAGTATACATGGATTCTCAATCGACATTGGCATCTGCGCGAATTGGGAATTGCGTATTTATTAACAGATGATGAACGGTATGTGGAGGCTTATAAGCGGCATATCACGAGTTGGATCGAGCAGAATCCAAAGCCAGCTTCACTAACATACGAGCAAATGGTGTATTTCCAACGGCCTGGTCCATGGCGGTTACTCGAAGTGGGATTGCGTGTGCAGTCCTGGGTATGGGGATATATGTTGATGAGCCATAGTGCGTTGATGGATGGGGATTTTGAAAAAAAGTGGCGAGACAGCTTGGCCGAACAGGCGACGTTTTTGTCGAGGTATCTGGGAGAAACCTCGATCAATCATGCCACCATGCATATGCAAGGGTTGTTCATGGTTGGCACGTTCCTTGCTGATCATGCGGAGGCGCCATATTGGCGCCAGCTTGCGCAAGAGCGGCTTACGCTTTGTCTGCACGATCAGATTCGTGTGGATGGGATTCAAAATGAGCTGACACCGCATTACCATACGGCCAGCTTGGATATGTTTGGAACGCCGTTTCTACTGGCGAAGCAGACGGGGCATCCTTTTCCTAACAGCTATCTGCAAAAGCTGAAATCGATGGTGGCTTTTAGCATAGCGACGATTCGGCCAGATGGTAAGGCTGTCGCGCTATCCGATTCGGATAGCGGTGCACATGTGCGAGCGAAAGTCGGCTTTATAGGCGCAATTTGTGAGGATGAAGCCATCTGCCAGCAAGGCGAGATCAGTGAAGATCTGCTCTGGCTGTTAGGAAGCGAGAAGTTCGTGTATTGGACGGAGCGGATGGGAGGAACGGAGAAGGAAATTCGGTCAACCGTTGCCTTTCCCGATTCGGGATATTACGTGATGCAAGATGCGCAGCAGTATGTGTTCTTTGACGCAGCACCGCTAGGCGGGGCACATGGTCATGCGGATGCTTTGCATTTCGAATGGATGCATAGAGGGCGCTTAATCTTTGGAGATTCAGGCCGATACACGTACCAAGAAGGCGAATGGCGGCGGTATTTCAAAGGAACTTCGGCACACAACACGATCACGGTTGATGGACAGGATCAAACGCCGTACCTATCGACGCAGCAATGGGGAGAACCGGAAGCGACTGTTGAACTACATCGCTGGTTGTCTTGCGAGGCCTATGATTTCATTGATGCTTCGCATCATGGCTATGCGCGATTGAGCGAGCCAGTTGCGCATCGGAGATGGCTGTTGATGGGGAGATCGCTGCCATTCCTCCTTGTAGTAGATGAGTTGGATGGCGTAGGTACGCATGAGATCGAACAGATGTTTCATTTGTCCGATAAAGCTAGGGTGATGGATTGGAGCTATCGGATTGATGGGGGCTTGGAAGCGTCGATTTCATACGAGGAGGAGCTTGGGAAGACATCGAGTTGCCGGATGTACTGGGCTGGGAGTGCAGGGGCTCAGGCGTCTCTTGCTGCGAAAGAGGGGTGGAGATCCGACCATTACGGCACAAAGAAAGTAATCCCGGTCATAGCTTACCGTCAATCTTTTACGCAAAGAGCGGTTATCGCGACATTATGTTTACCAGAGAGTGAGACGAATGAAAGTAAGGCGTGGCAGGTGACGCTTTTGAAGGTAAATGAGATGGAAGGTCGTACGGAGATTCAGATTCTGTTAACAGGATCTGTCGATAGTCAGGTAGCCATAATGGTGGATCAGCGAGGTGTTTCGATAGAGGAGAATTGAGAAATAAGGGATGTGAATGAGAGGAGGGGATGAATAGCGAAGACTTTGTAAGCGCTTACCATTTATTATGGATCGCTCATTTGAAGGAGGACGTTAGATGCGAATACCGTGGAGTTTAGGCAAAATGAATCTAAGGATCGTCTTGGTGTTATTCACTTCGTTACTGATAAGTACACTTTTTGCAGTGACAAACAGCGCACATGCCGATACGAGTCGGGAGCAGGTTTCATTGAATGGGGTATGGGACTTTTACCCAAATGGGGGATCGACCCGCTTCGATATTACGGTCCCTTCCTATTGGGATTCATCTGCTGGTTTTGGGTACCCTACCTCTTGGAATACACTGAATTATGGCGTATATAAACGGAATTTCACGGTGCCCTCATCCATGACAGGGAAGGAAATTTTCCTTGACCTCGAGAATATCGGCCCGCTGTCCAAGGTGTTCGTAAACGGCACACAACTAGCGACAGAAACAGATGGTTACTTGATGACGAGACTGCCGTATAAGCTGGATATCACACCTCTGGCTATCGTTGGGGGGACGAATACGTTAGAAGTACGCGTGTGGGGTTACTATGCGCTGCCCGCCGATGCCAAGGATGCAAGTGGTAAATCCCTATATCCCATTGGTGTGGACAATCAGAGTTGGGGGCAAGGTCGCGGAATTAACGATGACGTAGCGTTAGTGGCGTATCCCAAAGTATTTGTTTCAGATACATTCGTCATCACGGATTTGAAAAATAACACGTCACCTTCCGACGACGAAATTACGGTGAAAACGACGGTGACGAACGCGACAGCGATCAGCCAAACGGTCACAGTCACAAATAGTGCTCAGCTCGTTGGAGGTAGTACAGAGAAAACTTTCTCTGACCAAACCGTGACGGTGGCAGCCAATAGTTCGCAAACGGTGACATGGTCCGCTGTACCTTGGACGAATGCGAAATATTGGTGGACGCACGACCCTAAGCTGTACAATTTGAACACGAGTCTTACTCAAGGTGTGGTCACGATCGACAGCTTGGCAACACGATTTGGATTCAGACAATTTGCTGTAAATACGAATTACTATCAGCTCAATGGTATCAAAACGAATCTCCGCGGAGATGCGCTGCAATTCAACTGGGCAACGGGTAGTGGACATGGCGCAGCATATAGCTCATCGCAATCGTATGCGAACGCGAGCATTGCCGAGGTTAAACTAACCATGGATGAATGGAAAACCACCTACAATGTTGCACGAACGCACATTCACGGAGGGATCAAGCAAGTATACGACTATGCGGATGAAATCGGCTTACTTCTCATTGATGAGACGCCTTACTGGCAGTATCACAGTGTGCATAGTTATACAACTGATGCGATGGATCACATTACGAAATGGGTTAAACAATGGGTGAATGCGAGGAAGAATCATGCAAGTATTGTGATCTGGAGCGGTGGAAATGAAAATTGGAGTTCAACGAGCAACAATACGACAATTCTGCATCCAACCATTGCAGCGGCAATCACATCGATTGATACATCGAAACCAATTATTCAGGATGACTTTACAACGGCAGATCAAGAGAATCATCACTATACGGGCGGATATCAAATAGGCTGGTTAAACAATAGCACGATGTACGGACTGTACACGAATAATAGTACGAAGCCGAAAGGCGAAGGGGAAGCCTACACACCTTCGGGTGGATGGCCGACGCTCAATGCGAATGGAACGTATAATTCAACGTTGGCTAAGGATATTGTGAACGATAATCTCGTTTCACAGGCGGTTTGGCATCGTGCGGCAGATCGGATGACCAGAGCAATGCGGTATGCGGGCTTTGCGGATATTCGCTATTATGCGAATTGGATCTATGCCTATGAAGTAACGGAGGATACTTTGTATCCTACGTGGTCAGATATGACGGCACCAGGATTGAAGCCGGTCGCGATTAATCGACCTGTTTTTAACGCGTATGATTCAGCGAGACCAGCCTTTATCAAATCAGATTCGTATGAGTACACCCATAATACGTACTCACCTGTTGCTGCTTTTGATAAGGATGGGGATAAGAATAATTTGATCGGGGCTTCACCTCTTATATTTTCGGGAGGTACGGCTACAACTCGAACAATAATTGTGTATAACGATGAGCAGCAGGACGGAACGAGCGTGGATGTGAATTGGGAAGCGGGATATGTGAATCCCGTGAATGGCACTTATACGAGTTTCCAAATAGGTACATTTAATGTCTCGGTGCCGTATGGCAACAAAGTGGAGCAAGCGATTTCGTTTACGCCGCCTACAGGTGTTTCAGCGCAATGGCTGCAATTGAAATTAACGGCGAAGAAGGGCACGATCACGAAGTTCCAAGAAACGAATCGGCTTGGCGCATTGGGGAGTATCCCAGCTGCGAAGATAGAGGTACCAGCTAGCATCAACGTTGGTGTTAAGAATGTGACGAACAGTTCTCAAAAGCACAAATTGAAGATCGTCAATAAAGGCGGCGGTTTAAGCACGAATTGGACGGTTAGCGGTCATGGCGATTGGCTTGGGCTTACACAATCCTCAGGGAATTTGCGTGGGGAGCGGGAGATCTATTTTACGATTAATACGGTCGGTTTGGCGCCAAATTCAAGTTACTCCAAGACTTTGACGTTCAGTGAAGACGGTGGTACATCGGATACGGTTACGATTAGTTTTCAAACAGATGGTAATCCGGGTACGACAAGCACCAGTTCGGTCACACTTCTGAGTGATGATTTCGAATCTGGCTCAGCAGCAGGGTGGTCGACAACAAGCGGAACGTGGGGCGTCATCACAGATGGTACAAAGGTATACAACCAAACGAATACCACGGTTGGTGGAGCTGCTGCTTTTATTGGTGACAGTACTTGGCAGCATTACAGCGTCTCAGCGAGGCTCAAAGCGGATGCCTTCGATGCAGGGAATTACGCGGGGATTGGTGTTGTTGCACGCTATGTGGATAGTAGTAATTATTACGCATTCATGTACTACAAGCTGACGAATACGCTGAAAATCACGAAGCTGGCTGCCGGTGTCGCAAGTGATGTTGTGACGATGCCTTATTCGCTCAGTACAGGCACTTGGTATGACTTCAAAGCTGTTGTCAACGGGTCCACACTGGAGTTGTGGGTGAATGGGACGAAGCAGTTGACGGGGACGGATACAGCGCTTACTTCAGGCAAAATCGGCATGTACGCTCATCGGGCAAATGCCAAATTTGATAATGTGAGCGTGGCGCCTATTTTCGGGGATGATTATGAGTCAGGATCAGCCTCAAGCTGGGCAACAACAGGAGGCACATGGAGCGTTGTGACGGATGGTACGAAGGTATTTAACCAGTCGAACAATGCGGCTGCTAGTGTCAATGCGTATTCCGGACTGGGCACTTGGCAGAACTATACGGTTGCGGCAAAAGTCAAAGCTGACAGCTTCGATGCCGGCAATCTAGCTGGACTTGGTCTCATCGCACGACGCGTGGATGCGAACAATTACTATACATTCATGTACTATAAATCCACGAATAGTCTGAAGATCCTCAAAGTCGTCGGCGGTACGCCTACCGACCTCGTCACCGTGCCATTCACGTTCACCTTGGGGACCTGGTATGACTTCAAAGCTGTGGTAAATGGCAGCACACTAGAATTATGGGTGAACGGAACGAAACTGCTGACAACGACGGATACGAGTTTCACCTCGGGGCAAATTGGTCTTTATTCGCATCGGGCGAGCAGTAAATTCGATAATGTGAATATGTACTAAGAGTAGCTAGGAGAGCCGCTTCACTCCCGTTGGGAGTGGAGCGGTTCTATTTGTATATACACATGGTAGTTGGTAAGAAGAATTTGCTTATTAAGTGACTGGGTTTATCTGAGTTAGTGGTTTGTAGAAAGTAGGTTGTTAAACGCCCAAAAATCTGAAAACAGCACGCAAAGAGTTACAAAGTTTCCAAACCGAGAATAGACTACTGTAATACAAGGCCATACGGACAGGAGGCATGTTATGAGTGACAGAACCCTTTATCTATTCGATGGCATCAATAAGACCTCTGTAAAACTGATTGTTGAGCAAATTATGAAGCTTAATCAATTTGATGACGACAAAGATAAGAAGGAAAAGGATTATAAACGCCTGCCGATCGACCTGATCATAAATAGTAACGGAGGCAGTGTATACGATGGCTTTGGTCTTATTAATGTGATTGAGAACAGTAAAACACCGGTTCACACCTATGTGTACGGACTAGCAGCAAGTATGAGTTTGCTGATTGCAGTTAGCGGGCACAAAAGGCACGCAGGTCGACTGAGTACCTTTATGTATCATTCCGTTTCCACACATATTGATGGTCATTTGGAGCATTTGAAGAATCGCGTGGATGAAACGCAGAGGCTGCAGAACATCTATGATGAATGTATTTTGTCCAAAACGAATCTGCAAGCGGAGGAGCTGGCTCGTGTGAAGGAGCATCAACGGAACTGGTATATGAGTCCAGAAGAGGCGTTAACCTATGGCATCATTGATACGATCATTTAGGCAAAGTGGGAGAGAAGCCCAAGGGATTCTCTTTTTTCTTTGTTTTTTCTGGGCATTTGGTGTTTAATTGAGAGATAGAGACATGGGGCGGCAACAACTGCTTCCGAATGCAAAGGAGAACCTACTGTGTACAAAATTGTATTTTTTGATATTGATGGTACGTTAATTAATGAGGACAAGCAGGTGCCAGAAAGCACCGTAAAGGCGATTCACGATTTGAAAAAGAGCGGGATCGAACCCGTTATTGCAACCGGACGAGCACCTTATTTCATCAAGCCACTAGCGGAATTACTTGGCATAGATTCCTATGTGTGCTTGAATGGCGGATATGCCGTCTACAAAGGCGAGCCTCTCTACCACCGCGTAATCGCTAAGAGTGCGATCGAAGCTCTAGTTGAGCTAGCTGCTGCTCATCAGCATTCGCTCGTATTCGAGGGTCAGCATGCATTTGCAACAGATGCGCAGGATCACCCATTTGTACAAAGCTCTGTCTCCTCGTTAAAAGTTGATTTGCCAAGTTATGATCCGCATTTCTGGAAAACGAACGATATTTATCAAATTTTCCTGCACTGTGAGGCCAAAGATGAACATTTGTACGAGGGCTTGCTTTCAGATTTTAAGCTTATTCGTTGGCACGAACATGCGATGGATGTGTTGCCTGCAGGTGGTTCCAAGGCCCAAGGCATAGCGGCGATGCTAGAGTTGGTCGGTTTGAAGCCGGAGGATGCGGTGGCCTTTGGTGACGGTTTGAATGATATGGAGATGCTTTCTTATGTCGGCTTCGGCATCGCAATGGGTAATTCACATAAGGATTTACTGCCATACGCTGATCATGTGACGACACATGTGGATGAAGAAGGCGTACGTAATGGTCTAGTTACAGCAGGACTACTATAAGACAGAACGCTAATAAATAGGGTGAATAGGATGAAAATTGCTTTTTTTGATTCAGGTCTAGGTGGAATCACAGTGCTGAACGAAGCCATGAAGCGAATGCCTCAGGAAGATTTCGTTTATTTTGCTGATACCGCGCATGTTCCCTATGGTATGAAGTCGAAAGATGAGGTTCTAACCTTCGTCAAGCAATCCGTTGATACCATAATTCAAGAAGAAGTTAAGGCGCTTGTCATCGCCTGTAATACAGCTACAAGTATCGCGATCTCAGAGTTGCGGAGAATCCACCATATTCCTATTATTGGGATGGAGCCAGCGGTGAAGCCAGCGGTAGAGATGAATCGTTCTTCAGGCAAAAGGGTGCTCGTATTCGCCACAAAGCTTACACTTCAGGAGGCGAAATATAGAGAACTCGTATCCCGTATCGATGATATGGGAATGGTAGATTCTGTACCGCTTCCGGAGTTGGTCCAATTTTGTGAAAATCTCATGATGGATGGCCCGCAGATCGTTGATTATTTTAAAACCAAATTAGCTCCATTTGATCTTAGTAATTTCGGAACGGTTGTACTCGGTTGTACACATTATCCTTTTTATCGTGGGGTTTTGAGTCAAATCCTACCGAACCACATTCAAATTGTAGATGGAAGTATAGGGACTGTGAATCACTTAATGCAAGTGTTGCAGGACAGCAACCAACTGCCGGGTACGGGGAACGGACATGTGAAATGGATGTGTTCCAGCTTAGATGACGCCTACATAAAGAAGATGGAAAAGGCGCTTGCTTTCCTTCAAGCGGTAAAATAAAAAGAAGCAGCTCATAACTAGAACTTCTAGTTACGAACTGCTTTTTCTTATTAAGAGCTATATGCGAATCTCTAGAAGCTCGTAGCTTATAATGCCCATGGGTGCATTCACACTAATGACATCGCCTACCGACTTATTCATGAGGGAGATGCCAAGCGGACTTTCATACGAAATTTTATTTTCGTTGACATTGGCTTCTTGAGAACCAACAATCTTGTACTCGATTTTTTCGGCGAATTCCACGTCATTCAATACGACGGTTGAGCCAACTTGTACCTTGGATGTACCCGTGTTCTTCACAACTTTGGCCTTCTTGAGCATCCGTTCAATCGTGAGAACGCGTGTTTCCATGAACGACTGGTCGTTCTTGGCAGAATGATATTCGCTGTTTTCCTTAAGGTCACCGTAGGAGATAGCCAATTTGATACGTTCTGCTAATTCCTTACGCTTCACTGTTTTCAAATCTTCAAGTTCAAGCTCTAAACTGCGTAAACCCTCAGGGGTCAAAATGATTTCATCATTGGACAAAAGTAAAGCACCTCGTTTCATTCGATATTAGCTATACTACTAAAGTCTATGAGACAAGTAAAGCAATCGGCATAAGGAATTATTTGTGATGATCCCAATTAGGACGATTTATGCTGCATGGATTTGCGAATGGAAGCCCCAAACATTTTAAGGATTGTTTGTCTCGGGAGGATTCGTGCGAGTAGTGCAGTGAAGGCATTATTGCCTCCATCAAGGACGAAAGATGAACGTTTGCCAAGTGCTTTCAATGCCGTTTCGACAACTTGTTCAGGTGTCCGCTTGCTCTTTGTTTCAACTTCCTTGGCCGTATCGAAGAACTTCGTATCTGTAGGACCTGGACACAAGGCGAGAAGCTGGATACCCTTGTGACGATATTCTTCCCATAAGGATTCGGTAAAAGAAAGGACGAAAGCTTTGGTTGCACTGTACACGGAGCAATACGGGAACGGGAAGAACGCTAATAATGAGGCTACATTGATGATGGCGCCTTCGCCTTTTTGAACCATGGCAGGCAAATAGAAATGAGTTAGATCCACAACAGCGGCAATGTTTAATGTGATCTGTTGTTGATATTTGTCAGTGGAATGGGCTAGAAACTCGCCGCTTAAACCAAAGCCAGCATTGTTAATGAGCAGGCCTACATGCCGACCAAGCTGCTCAGTTTGCTTGAATACTTCAGCCGACGCATTCGCACTTGTTAAGTCAATGGCGATCACGTCCACTTCAATCGCGTATGTACGGGACAACTCGTTGGCTAGTTCATCTAGTTTGGCTTTGGATCGGGCTACTAGAATGAGCGGATGTCCTTTGGCAGCCAATTTACGTGCGAAGGCTTCACCTATTCCCGAGGATGCACCTGTAATTAAAGCAGTAGCTGACATATGAAAATTCCTCCCGCAATTTTATAATATAACCAAAAAAAGGTGAGAATACCTTTTAATTGATAGACAACAAATTCTTCAGCTACTATACTAACATAACGTGGCAGTGATTTCTGCGCTATTTGTCGAAATTTTATCGCGATTTTTTTTGCGCAGAATTGTAATGTCCAGCATACAAAATGAGAAAGTGTGACAACTTCATGAGAATAAACAGAAGAGTTATTTATATTACTTTTATAATTGTTATTTTGTTATTAATTACGAACAATAGCTCCTATTATTGGTATGCGAAATCCATCTTAACGCAGGAAATGTCAGAGCAGATGGCAACGACAGCGAATCAAATTCGAACGTCGATTGAACAGTCGGAAGCGGGAGCATTCTTCGTGGAAGATATGATTGGGGAACAATTACGATCGGCAGCTATCTTTGCCAAAACGAAGCTGGATCCCGATATCGACAAGGTAACGAATGAACAGCTAATTCCCCTTGCTGCGGAAGCAGGTGTAGATGGATTTTCACTCATGAAGCGCAGCGGAATCGGCGATGATATCATGGTTGGTAAATCCTCTGATCCCAATGAACTTACGCTCACAAGCACAATTACGTTTGGGTATTGGTTTACCGCTTTTGACCAATTGATGAAATATCACAATGTTACGATAACTGAAGGGCAAAAACTACCTAATTTCTGGGCGGGGATTTATGAAGTGCCTGCTTCAGGCACGAGCGATGTCAGTAAATTTGGTTACTATTATGATGGTGAAACGAATTATATCATTTGTGTGTTTGTAAATGCAGGTAAAATTAAGAAGTTCAAGGATATTATTGGTGCGGATACGATTGTCAAAAAAACACTGACATCCAATCCGGATATTATAGAAATTTCCGGATTAAACGGGATCACATTCGGTACGAAGCCGAAGGAATATACGAGACCGAATGGCGTTATGTATGTTTCCATGTATGACCGTCCTGTGCTTTTCGGTACACATAATATCGTTCATGTGAATGATTTCACGAATTTCAAACGTGCTATACAGGACGAAAAACCAGTGAGTGTGGTTGAAAGCTATAAGGGAAATCCGATTCTAAAGACATTTGTGCATGTGCCAATTAAAGAGAGAGTAACAGATGTTCAGCGAGAAATACCTTATGTGATAACCATTGTTTCGGACTACCAGTCTATACAGAAGACGTTAAATGACCAACTTATCCGTGTTGCTCTGATCATTGTTCTGTTTACCGTATTCAGTTGTCTTCTTGTATTTCTTGTATTCCGATTCAATACGAAGTCGCGTGAAACAGCAGTTCAGTCCACACAAGAAATGTATATTCAAAATGTAGACCTTATGTTTGCAACGATTCGTAGTCAGCGCCATGATTTCCTGAATCATGTTCAAACCCTCTATGCCTTATTGACCAATGGGGAAAAAGAAGATCAAATGCGCTATATGGAGGAATTAATCGAGGAAATTAATGAAGTCAATGATATTATTCGAATTGGACAGCCAGCTATCGCTGCATTGATTCAATCGAAAATAACACTTGCGATGCGCACCAAAGTATCTTTCAGTTATGAATTCATAGGTCTGGATGGATTATCCCTTGGTGTGAAATCGGTTGATCTCGTGAAAATTATCGGTAATCTCATTGATAATGCCTTTGATGAAGCGAATAAATTTCCAGCAGAAGAGCGAGAAGTGTCTGTGAAAGGCTGGAAGGAATCAAACGATGTGAAGATTTCTGTGAAGAATCGGGTGAATCCATCGTTTAATCTGGAAGATGACACGGATTTGTTCGCGATCGGCTATAGCACCAAGTTAGAAGGTGGTCATCAAGGTCTCGGTTTGCCAGTGGTTAAGGAACGTGTTGAGTACTATCGAGGAACGATTGAAGTTACGCTGGAGGAAGGCTTTATTTGTTTTCAGCTATCGATTCCCATGCAATAGCAGAAATGAGAAAAATCGCGATTTGGTCAGCCAAATCAGCGATTTTTTTTGGTTTCATTTTGTAAATGAATAAGGCAGATAGGGCAACACATAGTTCCAAAATGGAAGTACAAGACAGACAACGAGTAGAACCCAACGGAATACAGTTTCACTCGCGGAGCCGGTGTCGATTGCAATCCATTTGGGGAGCAGTCGGATTTTGAGCGTGATCGGCCAGAAGAGCTGGACACCACGATCATTCAGTAGGTCGATTAAGGGATGGGAAGCGTACGCAAGGATGAATACCCAGAAATATAAAGGCGGCAGAGGTAAGCATATCATCGCGAGCAGCGCCATAAAAAGCAAAGAATGCGTCAATGTTCGATGTTTGATTTTTAAAACATGAAGCAAGGCAGACAAAGGGAAGAGAACTTTGGCCATGGTGGAACCTGGTTTATCTACATCGGCTAAGGTGCCTGCCAAACAACCGAGTAATAAAGAACCTGCAGCATCCCATGTAAAGAAACTGATGTCGCCTTGAATAAGTACGATTTCGGCTGCAATCATTCCAGCGACACTGTGTGTTTTTTGTAGCATAATAAGCGCCTTCCTATCTATAAGTTCATATAACTTTATACTATTCGAGTTATACATGGAAATTAAGGGTATCGCAATACAAAAGAGATATTGTCGTGTTTGACCTATATAAATGTCTGAATACACCTTATAAACAAGAGGGTGAATACTCTACAATAAGTCATAAAGGTGTAATAAATAAGGAAGCACAACTCACACGACAGCCCGTGTATCTAGGAGGAGAAACCCATGAGTTTCATTCGTATTTCAGCTTTGCTTTGTGAATATCAAGTTAATCCAATCGGATTGGATACGGCTGGGCCACGCTTTACTTGGCAGCTCGAAGCTGACACTAACGCTACCGTGCAATCAGCATATCAGATTCAGGTGAGTATGCATCCTAGTGATTTTGAACCAGCGAGTTTGGTTTGGGATACGGCCCGTATCGCTTCAGATCAATCTGTGCTTGTTGCCTATGCAGGACTTGCGCTGCAGCCGCGGACTCGGTATTTCTATCGCGTGAAGGTATGGAACCAATCCGGTTTGGCTTCGCCATGGAGTGAAATCGCTTACTGGGAAATGGGACAGCTTCAAGCAGCGGATTGGCAAGCGGAATGGATTACGCCAGATCCTTCACATATAGATGCAGATGCAGAAGAAGCCTACTACCTCCGGAAGACCTTCCGTGTAAGCGGACAGATTCGCAAAGCGACGATTTATGCGACAAGTCATGGTGTATATGAACTAGAGCTCAATGGTTCGCGGGTTGGCGATTGGGAGTTAACACCAGGCTGGACCAGCTACACGCATCGTCTGCAAGTTCAGAGCTACGATGTTACGAGCAGTTTGGTCTCAGGGACTGAGCACACCATTGGTGCGGTACTGGCGAACGGTTGGTACAAAGGGAATCTGGCATGGACACACCAGCGGAATGTTTTTGGAAGCGTACGGGCACTGCTCATGCAAATGCATATCGTTTATGAGGACGGTACCGAAGAGATTATCGTCAGCGATTCCTCCTGGCGAGCATCACTTGGGCCAGTCCGTATGTCAGAGCTATATCATGGCGAAATTTATGATGCTGGTTTGGAGCTCACGGGTTGGAGTCTACCGAGTTATGATGACCAAGATTGGGCTCCGAGTATTGAACTCGGCTATGGCAAAGAAACACTAGTTATGCAAGAGAATGAACCCTCCAGAGTGACGGAGGAACTGAAGCCTATCGCTGTCATTGAAACTCCATCAGGGGAAACAGTGCTTGATTTTGGGCAAAATATGGTAGGGAAAATTCGGATGCGATTAACGCTGCCCGCTGGTTCACGCATTGAGCTGCTGCATGCGGAAGTGCTTGATGCACAAGGGGATTTCTATACTGGCAATCTGAGGTCGGCGAAGCAATCGGTTACCTACGTGTGTAATGGAGTAGGAGAAGAGTCGTATGCACCGCATTTCTCCTTCCAAGGCTTCCGTTATGTCAAAGTTATAGGCTGGCCACAGGATATTGCTTTCGATGCTACGTGCTTTACAGGGCAGGTTATCCACACCGATATGATAGCGAAAGGGACGTTTGAATGTTCTCATGAACTTCTGAATCAACTGCAGCGCAATATCGTGTGGGGACAGCGCGGGAATTTCCTCGATGTGCCAACGGATTGTCCGCAGCGTGATGAGAGGTTGGGCTGGACAGGGGATGCTCAGGTGTTCATTCGTACAGCGTCTTTCAACTATGACGTAGCACTCTTTTTCAGTAAGTGGTTGCGCGATTTGAAAGCGGACCAACGCGAGGATGGAGGCGTGCCTTTCGTGATCCCGCATGTGCTGTATGAGAAAGATCATTCCTCGGCAGCTTGGGGAGATGCGGCGGTGATATGTCCATGGACACTCTATCAGGTTTATGGGGATCAACGTGTATTGGAAGAACAGTATGACAGTATGAAAGGTTGGATTAACTATATCCGTCAGCAAGGTGAGAACGAATACCTGTGGCAAACCGGCTTCCACTTCGGCGACTGGCTCGGACTGGATGCCAAAGAGGGCAGTTATGTCGGGGCAACGCCCAAAGATCTAATCGCAACTTGCTTCTATGCGTATTCGACTTCGCTTTTTGTCAAAACAGCAGAAGTTCTAGGACGCGAAGCGGATGTCGTTGAATACACAGCGCTATATGAGCGTATTGTTGAAGCTTTTACAGCCGAGTTTGTGACACCAAGCGGCCGATTAGCAGGACACACGCAGACTGCTCATGTGCTTCCCTTGATGTTCGGACTTGTGCAGGGAAGCACACGGGAACGCTTAGCAGCGACCCTTGCTCAGTATGTCAAAGAGCAAAATTACCATCTCACGACAGGCTTCGTCGGCACACCATATCTATGTCATGTGCTAACAGAGAATGGCTATCATGATGTAGCAGTAAAGCTTGTTCTACAAGAGGACTATCCATCTTGGCTGTACACGATTCATAAAGGGGCTACCACGATTTGGGAACATTGGGATGGCATCAAACCGGACGGTACGTTCTGGAGCGATAATATGAATTCTTATAATCACTACGCATACGGTGCAATTGGCGATTGGTTATATCGGAAAGTAGCAGGCTTAGATTCCGATGATGGGCAGCCAGGGTACAAACGCATGAGCTTCCGACCTCGGACAGATTCAGGTCTTACGTATGCCAAAGCATCTCTCATCACGAATTATGGGGAGGTTCGAAGTGAATGGTCCGTTGAAGAATCGGGGGACATTCGTTACACGTTCCAGCTCCCGCCAAACACTAGCGGAGAGGTCATCTTAGCTGAATCGACTCTCTCGGAAGTGACATGTGATGGTCAAAAGCTAGAGTCCATCTCGGGCATTCAAGGGGCTCGGGAAGAGGAAGGCAATGTAAGAATTGAGCTCGGCTCAGGAGTCTATCGATTTCAAATACAGCGTACAAACTCCCTATCTTTGTCATTCTAAGTTTATCGAGTATAATAGACGTAACAAAGGTTCTTAGAGGGAGAGTTACAGATGGCTGTCATCAACGCAATGGAAACCGTGGTTAAGCAGTTGTTCGAAGAATTCCGGAAGAACTATGAATTGAAGTGTGATTGTTTAACGTGCCAAGATGATATATTGGCAATCGCGCTGAACAAGCTTCCACCACGTTATACTTCCAGTGACAAGGGACATCTATTTGTAAAAGGTGAATTCACGAATCAACAGTTGCGCTCTGACGTCATGCGAGAATTAATGGAAGCTTCAAGCATTGTTGAACATCATCAGCATCATCGCGAGTAAATGCAAGTTTGGCATACGCCGCTATCTCCGTTCAGACGGAGGTGGCGGCGTTTTTGATTTTGGGGCGATTTAGATGGGCTTATTGGGACTAATTAAGCTTTCATGATGCGGACGATGAGATTAATTCGGCAAATTCGGACTATTCGGTGATGCGGCAGTAAATGGACCTGAGCGAGCCTGTGGGGAAATCAGAATGAGTAGATCCAATCGACTAGTTGAGCGCGGCATGCGGGGTGTGGAGTTCCGTAAGTCGAATAAATCGACTAACGGGAGCACGATGTGTGCTGTGGAGGTGCGTAAGTCGAATAAATCGACTAACGGGAGCACGATGTGTGCTGTGGAGTTCCGTAATTCGAATAAATCGACTTACGGGAGCACGATATGTGCTATGGAGGTGCGTAAGTCGAATAAATCGACTTGCGGGAGCGCGATGTGTGCATTGGAGTTGCGTAAGTCGAATAAATCGACCTACAGGAGCTTGATGTATGCTGTGGAGTTGCGTAAGTCGAATAAATCGACTTGCGGGAGCACGATGTGTGCTATGGAGGTGCGTAAGTCGAATAAATCGACTTACACGAGCGCGAGAGGGGCATTTGGAGAATAATTCGCTCCGCCATCTCCCGCACTTTCCAGCGCAAGACTCACGTACTATCTCGACATAGTTCTTACGCACTATCATGCTCAAACCCGCACCACAAACCATTTATCGCGCCTCCCTGAATGCAAACAAAATTACATAATATAGAAAAAAAAGATGTAAGAGATGCAAAAATAAATGCGCTGTTTTTTCACGCACTTCAAGCTAAGATAGAAATAGGAATTTCCAAATAAATGAAAATTAGGAGGGGTTCATGTGAAATCAGAGCAGTTTAATGGCATTTTTGATTCGGTGTTAACGGATGTTGTACAACAATCTTATGGCAATATATGCTTGCCCTCCGATGAACAAATCCAACAATCGATGAAGAAAATGATGTCGATGCTAGAAGAAAACCCGAAATGGTTGTTGCACAATGAATGATCGCGATAATTTGAAAGCCATCTCCAATGACACGCTTGTTGATGCCTATATAAATGCAAGCCGTATGAAGCTGAGTAAGGAATTTCTCATGTTTTTACTTCTTGAAATTCAAGCTAGACAGATAAGTTTATTCCGAGAAAATAGTTTGGAAAGCACCAGCTAATGTTCACACTATGTGGTGAGTTTAAAAAAAGGTATGAATCCTTTACAATGTAACGGACAGGAAACTCCTGACGTTGCATTGTAAAGGATTTTTTGTTTTCGCTAAAGGGAGGGCATTCATGCATATACTTCAGAAGTTGATTCCTACATCACACTGGTTTCGCAACCAACGCATTCGATATAAAATCATTCTCATTTATTTTCCATTGATCTTCGTGCCTTTATTTGTGCTGGGGTTCGTTTCGAACCAAGTGTATACGAACGCCATCGTCAAAAAAACGATCAAAAACGTGTCGGACAACTCCTCCCTCATCATTACCCGCATCACAGGCATGTTAACGAACGTGGAAAGCTGCGCGAATATGTTGACCATCAATCTCAATAAGGTGATCGTAGAAGATCCCCAATCCTTAGCCGCACCAGAAACTAGCCTGCAAATGTACACGCAAATCACGAATCAGCTGAGCTTTGCCTTGCTCGTTTTCCCCGATGTGCAGTCAGCGGCATTCATTGATACGAATAATCGGATCTATGGCTCGAATGTTCTTATGGAGCGTAATCGCGACTGGATCACAACTAGTCCCCTGTTAAAGCAAATTGATGCATCGAGCGGGAATAACATTTGGTTCCCCATGCAGCGCAGAGATTATTTAACCAATGGCTCGCAAGAAACGGTGATGACGTTAGGCAAGCGGATTGTAAACATCTACACCGGGCAGAAGCTTGGCCTGCTTGTACTCAATATCAAGGAGAGCTCTTTATCCGCCATTTATCAGAAAATCGGTTCGATCCAAGATGGCAGTTATTTTATCGTGGATGATGAAGGGGTTGTTATCTCTTCGCAGCATCCAGAGGATGTCCTCCAAGAAGTGGCAAATTCCGAGATGAAGCGTTGGATCACATCAAGTAAGCATGCGTCCGAACCGACTTCCTTCAAATATGAGAAAACGCTCGTTGTCAGCTCCGATGTACCTAGCTTTGGTTGGAAATTAATATCGAAGGCGCCTCTTGCATCCTTAACGGCAGATACGCACAAAATTACGCTGCTTATCGTGCTGCTGGGTATTGTCTGCCTCTTTTTTGCCCTTCTTGGCGCAGGAATGCTCTCCCAATTGATTGCCAAGCCCATTATGGGGCTCACGAAATACATGAAGAAGGTCAAGGAAGGCAGCTTAGATATCGAATTCCAAGTAAATTCTGAAGATGAAATCGGGATGCTGTCTTCTGGCTTTAATGCGATGATTCGGCGGATTCAAGAGCTTTTGACCAACATTAATTGGGAGCAAAAGAAGAAGCGGGAATACGAGCTTGCCCTGATTCAAGCGCAGATTAAGCCGCATTTCCTCTATAATACGTTAGATGTCATTTATACGCTTTCGGAAATGGGACGAACCCGCGATGTGCAGCGGACGACGAAAGCACTGGCGGATTTCTATCGCGCTGCGTTAAGTAAAGGCCGCGAAACCATCACAATTGAAGAAGAAATTCGCAACGTGAAGGACTATTTAGCTATTCAACGGATCCGATATTCCGATGTATTTACCTATGAATTTGATATTCATAACGAAGTGCTAATCGGTCAAATTCCGAAACTGACCATACAGCCGCTTATCGAAAACGCGATTTATCACGGGCTCAAAACAAAAGGGAGTCTTGGACTTCTCAAGGTAACAGGCGAAATTGTAGATGCCAAAATAAAAATCATCGTCGCCGATGATGGCGTAGGCATGGACGCAGATCGGCTCAAGGCCATTGTGAAAAAGACGGAATCTCCTCAAGAGGCCGTGGGATATGGCTTCAAAAATGTGAACGACCGTATCCAATTGTACTATGGAGATGAATATGGCTTACAAATTACAAGTGAACAAGGACAAGGCACGGAAGTTACACTATGGTTGCCTTTTCAAAGTGACGAGGAGTAGATGAGCATGCAGAAAATAGTAATCGTCGATGATGAATCGATTTTCCGAGAATATTTGCGTTCAGCATTAGACTGGGAGGCCTATGGCTTTGAACTTTGTGCCGAAGCGAAGAACGGGATCGAAGCCCTCGAGCAAGTTCAATTGCATCAGCCTGATATAGCGCTTGTAGATATAACAATGCCTTTCATGGATGGTTTGACCCTTACTGAGCAATTGAAGGAGCACTATCCAGCAACGAGCGTGGTCCTCATCACAGGACATAATGAATTTGATTATGCGCGCAAGGCGCTGAAACTCGGTGTGGAGGACTATATCCTCAAGCCGTTCTCCAAGGATGAACTCATCTTGACGCTGCTTAAGCTGCAGAAGGAGCATGAGAAAGCACGGGAAGAACGATCCACCCTCAAGGAAAATCAACAATTGATGAAAGAAAGCTACTTGAACCATTTGCTTAGCAGTGACTATCATCATTCTCCAGAGGAAACAACGCAGAAACTCCAACAACTCGGGGAGTCTTTCGCCTCCTCCTTGTTTGTCGTTGCGTGCATTGAAATTGACCATATGGATGTCAAATGGAATCAAGTGAGCGAGCGCTTACTGTGGAAATATGCAGTTACGAACATTCTCAATGAAGCGTTAGAGGAAACGGGGCATCACCTTATTTTCAACGGGGCAGAAGGGCGGATTATTTGTCTAGTCGAGCATCAAGGAGGGAAGGAACTCGAGGTTCCTGCGTTAGAGGGATATGAGAAGCTAATTTTTCTGATCAAAAAGTATTTGAAATTCACGATCACCATTGGTGTTGGTCGGAGTCAGTCTGGCTACGGCGGAATTCGAACTTCTTACTTAGAAGCGTTAGAGGCTTTACAAAACAAATTCGTCTTAGGAAATGATCGCGTCATTGCGTACGGTTCCAGTGTGCTTGATTCTGGTAAGCAGGCACTCTACCCGACGGAAGTTAACGAGGAGCTGCTCGTACTCTTGCGCATGCATAATACGGAGAAAGTAGAAGATAAGCTGGAAGAAGTTTTCCAATCTATTCGGGAGCAGCGGTTGTCTTTGGAATATACCTATGTGATATCCATGGGACTCATCTCAGTTTGTTTATCCTATGTCACGGAGATGGGGCATCCCATTGAGGATTGCTTTGGCGAAGCCTTTTACCCCTATAGTGAAATCAAGAGGTTGGGTTCAATCGAGAGCACATCGACATGGATCAAGGAGCTATTCGCGAAGGCGATTCAATATACGAACAAGCACAAGAAGACGAGATCCTCGAAAATTGCCCAATCAGCCAAAGAGTATATCGAGGGGCAATATATGGATTCGGAGCTCCAATTGGATCAGATTGCCCAGCAGGTGTTCATTAACCCAAGCTATTTGCGGGCGATATTTAAGAAGGAAATCGGCATGACGGTAACGGATTATGTGACGCATGTTCGTATGCATAAAGCGAAGGAGTTACTTGGCAAGGGAAACATACGATTGGCAGATATTGCGGAGCAGATTGGTGTCAATGACCCTAGCTATTTTAGCAAAAGCTTCAAGAAATTCTTCGGGTATTCGCCAAGTGAGTATGAGAATAATCGCATATAACGACTGCACACGAATGTGCGGATTTTACAAGAAGCCCTCAGTTATTCCATTATCACTGTGGGTTTTTGCCTCTATACTGAGGATGTAAAGAGGAGAAACGCACAAGAATTATTGGGAGGTCTACACATGAAAAAGATGGCAGTTACTCTCGTAAGCTTACTCGCGGCGACTAGCCTAGCAGCTTGCGGTTCCACAGAATCACCGAAAGAAACAACCAGCGCGGCCCCGGCGGCAACAGCTGCAGCAACAACAGCACCTGCTAAGGCGGATGCAAAGCCAGTAAAACTTAGAATATATGCCCAATATGCAGATGAAGATACGAAAACACCTTATGACTATGCGGTAGCTGAATTGAAAAAGGAAATGCCGAATGTCGAGCTAGAGCTAGATATCCAAGCACAAGATGATGGACAGAAGTTGAAGACTTATGCAGCGACGGGGAATCTTCCGGACATTTTCCAAGCAGGTTTAGACATTATCGACACGTTCAAAAAATCCAATAACATCCTAATGTTGGATGAGTACGTAACGAAGTTTGGTTTCAAGGACAAAATGCAGCCGAGCGCAATGAACACACTCGTGACGGATGATGGTCACACGTACGCGTTCCCGTATGCAGGGAACGAAGTTGCCCTGTTGTACTACAACAAAGATTTGTTCCAACAAAACGGCGTGAAAGTGCCAACAACGTATGATGAAATGATGACAGCTGTTAAAACGTTCAATGCAAAAGGTGTGACACCGCTTTCCATTTTTGCCAAAGAGAAATGGCCTTGCGTAGCGCTGTATGACATGTTCGTAACACGTGCTGATCCAGGCGGTATTAACAAGTTGGATAAAGGTACGGCGAAAGCAGAAGACGCGGCTTACAAAACAGCTGCTGATAAAATTATCGAGCTTGTGAAAGCAGGCATGCTGCCAAAAGGCGCAACCAACTTAAACTATGACCAAGCCGCGGCACTTTACCATGAAGGTAAAGCAGCAATGTTCATCAACGGTCAATGGGAAATTGAAGCAGCGACCAAAGCACTTGGTGACAAAGCCGGCTACATGTACTTGCCAGCAGCTGACGCAGCAGCCTATGAAAAAGGTAAAACAGCCTTCAGTGGCAGCGGTGGTCCAGGTGGATATGCGGTATCCGCAAACACGAAGGATAAAGAGCTAGCAGCGAAAGTTGCATCCTTTATTTCCTTGAAATATGCCGAGTACAAGTTCACGAACCGCAGCAACCCGATCGTAGCAACCAAAGTGGATAAGCCGATTGTGAAGCAGTTCCCTCCAATGATGGATCAGCTTTCCAAGGATATTCCGAAAATCACAAGCACAACCGCTTTCTCATGGGGCTTGTCCAATCCGAAGTTCAAAGCAGCACTTGAAGATGCAACTCAAAACCTAATGACAGGTAATTATACGTCTGATCAATTCGTCAAAGATTTGAATAAAGCAGCAGTAACAGCCAAATAAATGTGATTCTATGACAAGGAGACTCACCCTGGAATGCTCAAACCCAGAGTGAGTCTTCTACTTTACAAGGGAAGTGATGACATGCGCAAATTCATGGGAAATAAAGTAGCGATTATGCTGTTCACGCTGCCTGCTCTCCTTTTGTATACAGTGATCGTGTTTTATCCGATTTTACAAACCTTTTACCGCAGTACCTTCGAATGGGATGGTTTGAGTGAAGGCACGTTTATCTTTCTAGATAATTACACGCGATTGTTTCAAGATAGTATTTTCTATACATCCCTTTATAATGGTCTTGTGTTTGCAGCCATCCTAGCCGTTGTGCAAATTGGGATTGGGTCTGTACTCGCTTTTGCCGTAGCAGAGGGCTTCAAAGGGAGTAAGATTCTACGTATTTCCTACTTCATTCCAGTTGTGCTTTCGATTACCGTCGTCTGCCAGCTCTGGTTGGCGATGTATAACAGTGAGTATGGTTTGATCAACAAAGTATTCGAAGCACTAGGAATCTCGTACCGTCAAGACTGGCTGACGAACAGCAAAACAGCGATCTTCGCGATTGCCTTCGTCAATGCTTGGCAGTACATGGGGTACCAGTTCGCTCTGCTTCTTGCGGCTGTGAAGTCCGTGCCAGAACAGTACTTAGAGGCTGCCCGTATCGACGGTGCTTCCAAATTCAAAGCACATATGAAAATTACGATTCCGATGCTGGCTGAGACATACAAATTTTGCTTAGTCCTCGCGATTACAGGTGGGTTGAACGCTTTTGCTAACATGTTTATCATGACAGGCGGCGGGCCAGGTAACTCCACCTACACGTTGACGTATCTGATGTACCGTTCCGCTTTCCGTGTTGGCGAATTCGGCTATGGCAGTGCGGCTGCAGCGTTCCTTGTTATTGAATGTTTGATCGTAACCTTAGCGATTAATAAACTTATCGCACGTGAACGTATTACCTTTTAAACTAATGCTTACGAAGCCAGTTTTCTTACGAAAACTTTAAGGAGGATGTTAAAGATGAACGGCCTACTCAAATTGCGCAAAAAAAATCCGCTCCTTGGCATTCTTTTATGGGTGTATGCGGGGTTGTCGGTGTATCCGTTATTGTGGATGATTTTCTATTCACTGAAAAATAATAATGAAATTTTCGTTACGAATCCTTTCGGGATTCCCACACATTTTCGCTTTGAAAATTATGTGGATGCTTGGTCCAAATTTAATGTGCCGCAGTACTTTAGCAACAGCTTGCTCGTGGCAGCCTGTACGGTCGTAGGGACGATTGTGCTCTCTGTAACGTTTTCCTATGCAGTAGCTCGCATGCAATGGCGTTTCAAAGAGGTGGCAAGAATCTATGTAGTCATCGGGATGTTCATTCCGGTACAAGTCATCATGATCCCATTGGCTATTCTTGTTCGTGATTTCCACTTAGCTAACACGTATGGTGCACTCATCGTTCCTTATATTGCATTTAATATTTCGTTCTCTAGCATGGTGTTTTATGGCTTTTTCCGTTCTATTCCTGTTGAACTAGAAGAATCCGCGTGTATGGATGGAGCTAGTATTTACCGAACGTTTTATACTATTATTTTACCAATTATTAAACCGGCAATGGCGACGATGGTCATTTTCGTTTTCTTATCCTCTTGGAATGAATTCACGATGGCACTCATTTTAATTACCAAAGAATCGCTGAAAACCTTACCGCTTGGATTACTCTTCTTCCAAGGTCAGTTTACGACAAACTGGGGGGCAATGGGGGCAGCGATGACAATAGCAAGCTTGCCAACGGTCTTGGTTTATATCCTATTCAGTGAGCAAGTTGAGAAGGCGATGACCGTAGGGTCAGCAGTGAAAGGTTAATATTGGATAAAAATGTTGAAATGACCCCATTTTGGGGTCATTTTTTGCATGAAAAGTGCTCATTTAACCATATATCAATTCCCCTTATAAGTCTCATAAGATGATTCTAATTGACCTACGGTGCGCACTATGATAGTTTTCAATGGAGAGTAAAAAATAGTGCGAATAATAGCAAAGCTTATCAATACATGCTGATGAGGTGGATTTTGTTGGAACTTCAAGTCTTAAACAGTCCTTTTAACCAAGAGCAAGTTGAATTGCTCAACCGCGTCCTACCAACGTTGACGGATACTCAACGTATTTGGTTGAGTGGCTATCTAACAGCTCAACAAGGTTCGACAAATTCTGCGGCAGCACCTGTTACTACCGTGCCGACCGCTGTAGCTAATCAACCTGTCATTTCCAAAGAAGTAACTGTACTATTCGGATCCCAAACAGGTAATTCTCATGGATTAGCTAAAAAGCTAGCGAAGAAGCTAGAAGAGCAATCGTTCCAAGTAACGCTTTCCTCGATGAGTGACTTCAAACCGAACAATTTGAAAAAGGTCCAAAACCTTCTTATGATCGTTAGTACGCATGGCGAAGGCGATCCACCGGATAATGCGATCTCATTCTACGAATTCCTTCATAGCAAAAGAGCACCTCAATTAGAAGAACTTCGTTATTCCGTTCTTTCCTTGGGTGATACTTCGTATGAATTCTTCTGTCAAACAGGTAAAGATTTTGATAAGCGTTTGCAGGAGCTTGGTGCCAAATCATTAACTGAGCGTGTTGATTGTGATGTTGACTTTGATGAGCCGGCAGCGGCTTGGGTTTCAGGTGTGTTGGGTGCTCTGAACGCTGCATCGGCTAGTGCTGTTGTTGGTGGTTCAACTACTGCGGCTGGAAGTGCCCCTTCCACGGAGTCGGAATACTCCAGAACGAACCCGTTCCAAGCGGAAGTGCTTGAGAATTTGAACTTAAATGGCCGCGGCTCCGATCGTGAAACGCGCCATGTGGAAATCTCCTTAGAGGGATCCAATCTGCAATATGAACCAGGTGACAGCTTGGGTGTATTCCCAGAGAATCATCCGCGTCTAGTTACTGAATTGATTCAAGCTATGGATTGGAATGCAAGTACGCCTGTTGCTGTAAACAAAAATGGGGAAGAGCGTCCGTTGCAAGAAGCACTTACTCGTTACTATGAAATCACTACATTGACGAAGCCTTTGTTAGAGCAAGTTGCCAAGCTTTCTTCAAACGAGAAGCTTCAAGCGCTTGTTGCTGCTGGCAATGAAGCTGAGTTGAAATCGTACATCGCTGGCCGCGATTTATTAGATTTAGTGCAAGACTTCTCCCTACAAGGTGTGTCTGCTAGTCAATTCGTAGCCGTGCTTCGTAAACTGCCTGCTCGTTTGTATTCCATTGCTAGCTCATCCAAAGCTTCACCAGATGAAGTGCACATCACTGTACGTGCGGTTCGTTATGAAGCGAATGGTCGTAATCGTTATGGAGTTTGTTCCGTTCACTTGGCAGAGCGTGCACAGTCAGGTGCAGCGTTGCCGGTTTACATTCAGAGCAACCCGAATTTCAAGCTTCCTGAGAACCCAGAAACGCCAATTATTATGATTGGACCTGGTACTGGTGTAGCGCCATTCCGTTCTTTCCTTGCAGAGAGAGAAGAGACGGGTGCAGATGGTAAAACGTGGTTATTCTATGGAGATCAACACTTCGCTACAGATTTCTTGTATCAAGTTGAATGGCAGCGTTGGTTGAAAGACGGCGTTCTAACGAAACTAGACGTAGCGTTCTCTCGTGATACGGATCAAAAAGTATACGTGCAGAATCGTATGTTGGAGAAAAGTCGCGAGCTGTATCAATGGCTGCAAGAAGGCGCTGTTGTCTATATTTGCGGTGACGAGAAGAAGATGGCACACGATGTGAATGCTGCGCTGCTCACGATTCTTGAGCAAGAAGGCGGATTAAATAACGAAGAAGCCGTGCAATATTTGGCTAATATGCAACAGCAAAAACGTTATCAACGGGATGTTTATTAAAACGGGATCCCCGCGATCGCGAGAGGAGAAAGCTCAAGATGTCAGAAAATAATTTACTATCGAAGAATAGTGCGCCGCATAGTGATGTTGAACAAATTAAAATCCGCAGTAATTATTTACGCGGAAGTCTAGAAGAAACGCTTGAAAATCGCATCACCGGTTCCATCCCCGAGGATGACAACCGCTTGATGAAATTCCATGGCAGCTATATGCAAGACGATCGTGACTTGCGTAATGAACGTGCGAAGCAGAAGCTTGAGCCTGCCTATCAGTTCATGCTGCGCGTACGTGCTGCAGGCGGTATTGTAACCTCTGACCAATGGTTGATGATGGATCGTGTTGCTCAGAAGTATGCGAATGGCACCATTCGTCTTACAACACGTCAATCCTTTCAATTGCATGGCGTGATTAAATGGAACATGAAGAAAACGATTCAAGAAGTTAACGCATCTATGCTAAGCACGCTTGCTGCATGTGGCGACGTGAATCGTAACGTGATGTGTAACCCGAACCCCTACCAATCCGAAATTCACGGCGAGGTATATGAGTGGGCGAATCGCATCTCAAACCACTTGGATCCTCGTACGAGAGCGTATCATGAGATTTGGTTAGACGGTGAGAAAATCGTCGATAGCCGCGACGCAGAAGAGCAAGAGCCGATTTACGGACCTGTGTATTTACCGCGTAAGTTCAAAATCGGTATCGCAGTTCCACCATCCAACGATGTAGATGTATATTCACAGGATCTTGGTTACATCGCGGTTATTGAAGATGGTCGTTTGGTGGGCTTTAACGTATCCGTCGGTGGCGGTATGGGGATGTCTCACGGAGATGTCAAAACGTATCCGCAAGTTGGTCAAGTGATCGGCTTCATTAAGCCGGAGCAGGCTGTTGATCTAGCTGAGAAAACAGTCATGATCCAACGCGATTACGGGGATCGTTCCGTTCGTAAGCATGCTCGTTTCAAATACACAATCGATGATCGCGGTATTGAGTGGTTCGTGAATGAACTACAAACGCGTCTAGGTTGGAACCTTGAGCCAGCTCGCGCCTTCCATTTTGAATCCAACGGAGATCGTTATGGTTGGGTGAAGGGCAGCAATGGCAAGTGGCATTTCACCATGTTCATTCAGAACGGCCGCGTAATGGATGATGGAGACTATCGCCTGATGACAGGCCTTCGTGAAATTGCAAAGATCCACAGTGGTGATTTCCGACTTACGTCGAATCAGAACTTGATCATCGGCAACGTCAGCGCTCAGAAAAAGAAGAAAATCGAAGAACTGATCAAAGATCACGGCATTACGGATGGTCTACACTACTCCGCATTGCGTAGAAACTCGATGGCGTGTGTTGCGTTCCCGACTTGCGGACTCGCAATGGCGGAATCGGAGCGTTACCTGCCTTCTTTGATTACGAAAGTAGAGTCCATCCTTGAAGGTGTTGGCCTTCGTGAACAGGAAATTACGATTCGGATGACAGGTTGCCCGAATGGTTGCGCACGACCAATGCTTGCTGAACTTGCGTTCATCGGTAAGGCTGCAGGCAAGTACAACATGTACCTTGGTGGCGGATTTGCAGGAAACCGCTTGAATAAATTATACAAAGAAAATATCGGTGAATCCGAGATTCTGGATTCCTTGCAAACGATCATTCCTCATTATGCCAAAGAGCGTCAACATGAAGAACACTTCGGTGACTTCGTTATCCGCGCTGGCTATGTGAAAGAAGTTCGTTCAGGTCAAGATTTCCACGCTTAAAATGAAAAGAGCAGTTCGAGTCGTTCGCGACTAGAACTGCTTTTTTTGTGCTGCGGCGGGGGAGTGATCCGCAACTCGGCGAAAACACCTATTTTCCAAATAGTGGAACGATGTTCCGTTCGTATAAGGACGTAAACCAAAGATGCTACAGGTGGTATTGAGGTTGATGTAGTTTGCTATGTATTCTGCTGTCAGGCAACCCGAAGAGTCTCTCTTCCTATCTCAGCTCTTGAATACGAAATAGATGGAAAATCTCCATGTATTTCTTTCGATTTCTCGTCGAAAGGGGAGATAACTGGAAAAACCCCAGCTATTTCGGTCGTTTCCTGCAAAACTAACGGAAACCCGAAAATTAGCTGGAGTTTATCCATCTAAATATAGAATACAACTGATTTAAACGAAATTAGCTGTATATTTTCCAGCTGAAATTGAGCCTAGAGCTCGGAATGGAGCTGGGCAATCTGGCTTACGTAATGAAACGGGGCAAGGTGAGTGGAGTGCCTCTCCCTGTCACCGTACAGCGCTCCCTGTCACCTATCTCTCACCTGTCCCCGCTCTCAGTGACTCATTCCCTTACCTATCTCCTCACTGTGCCCCCTTACTCACCCAAAACGTTACATTATTCCCAACCAAGCCCTTGGTTCCTGCTTTTGGTTCTTGTTTCGTTACGATACCTTTGGCTTGGGTGCTTGTTTCAATGACGAAGTTGTAGTGGAGTCCCGCAGCTAGCGCGAGCTGTTCCGCATCCGCTTGTGTCTTGCCTACCAGATTAGGTACTTCAGTTTCCTCGGTAGCTTCATTCATACTCGTTAGCTTAGCATTTGGTGTGGCGCTTGGGCTTACAGTTGCTATTGGTGTACTTGTTGGCGTAGGAGAGATGATGACGACGGTTTGAACAACCTTTGGCTCCGGCCACAGATACCAAACAGAGATAATCCCTATCACGAGAGCTGAAACGGACCCTAGCGCAATCCATTTAGCCGAACGAGTAGATCGGGTATGGCTCTCATATTGTGCAGTTGGCAGTACTTCTGTTGTCTCCTCAGAGATCAGCTCATCTTGTTTTATACTTTTGTTGTTAGGGTTGCTAGGGACAGAAGGAGGTAAACTCCGCAGTCCGAATATGAGTGAGGATAACGAAGATTGCCCATGACATATAAATTTGATGAGGCGAATCAAAGCTAATTTCTGCTCTGTCGTCGCACTTGGAATCGAAGCACGTTCCAGACTCGTATGCATAACCTCGAATGTATCGGAAATCGTTTCGCTCCCCGTAAGCAGCTGAATCATTAAGCGGCAGAGGCCAACGGCTCCTTGCTCTTGATGTTCATCTACCTCCCAATAGTTGATGACGGAAAGTTTATTCTGATCGGTTAACCATAAATTATCTGGACGTACGGAAAAGCCTGTAATCTTGTCTTCCATAGCATCTAACAGGGAAACCCCTAAGTCGCTAATAATCGCGACAACAGCGGCATAGGTCCATTTGCGTTTGAACATGGTATGGGCAAACAGCGAACCACTTTTGGCTTGTAAAATAATGGTGACGGCATCCTGGGCGATAGATGTATCCAACATGTGATGAAATCCATCGTGAATAAACGCGGCTTTATCCTGAAGTGAGCTTATGTAATCGACACCGAGTTGATTGTGACGAAGCGCTTTACGATACAGTAATACTTTGCGAGTCAGAAATACATCATCACCATAATGGAGAGTTCCATGAGGGAAAGAGACGATTTGTGTACTTGGCACGTATCGTGTACCTATTCGATCGGGCATGGAATAACCATCCTCTCTGGCGTGTATGATTGGTTTACCTTTATTATAAAGGATTCGAAGGCAGATAGGAATTTAGGAGTACTCGTTATAAAAAATCACATAATTAAGTGAAAAATTTGTGGAATTTTATCAAAATAGTTCGAATTGCCTGTATTTTGATAGGATTCGTTGTAAGATGGGTCCATAAATTAAGTATCGTGTCAGGATAGTTGACGCATATGGAGGCGCAGATCAGGATGAAAGATAACCGAATGAGTACTAATTTGACTTCAACGTTGTTTAAGCCTGCCATTTACTTATTGAATAAACTTAGGTACCCGCATAAATTTTTCCTTATAGGTTGTGTATTCATCATTCCGATTACGCTGTTAGCCGAACAATTATTAGCTGGGACAACGCAAAATATGCGTGGAGCTAAACGCGAAATGTCTGGGATATCTGTTCAACGTGAATTGGGTGAATTGTTGATCCGATTGGATCAGTTCGGACAAAGTTTACCTTCGACAGACGGTGTTCAACCACCTGAGAAGACAGATTTGAAACAAGTGCAAGTACAAATTGATCGTACCATGTTGTGGTTGAAAGCGGAAGTGGAGCGTGCCAATACATCATTACTGGAAGAAAAATTTGTTTCAGCTATCTTGGACCAGTGGCAATCAATTTCTTCAAGTATAGATGGGTTAAGTCAGAAATACTATGAACTTCAACATGAGCAAATGGAACAACAGGTGATCCAACTCATACAATCGGTTGAACAGCAGGCAAAGCTGGATTTGGATCCTGAGGAAAGCACGAGTGCCCTCATAGACTTTACTGTACATCTTTTTCCTGCATTTTGGAATAATCTTGAGAAAATTGAGCGAAAAGGCATCGAAGTTGCTGCTCGTCGGTCTATCAAAAACCCGGAGGAACAAGAGGAATTAATCCATCTAAGTGGTGAAGGACAGTCTATTTTAACAGAGATTCAATCGGTTGGTGAACAGTTGCATAAGCTAAATCCTGAGACTGCCTCCATGAGTCTTGCCTTGCATGAAAAGAGCGTATCGTCTGCGCTTGCAACATTCGGAGCATTGAACGAGAAGCTAGTCAACACGGGTGTTATTCAAATTACAGCGAATGAATTCGCGGCTACATCACGAACTTCCAAAGAGGCAGCAATTGCTCTGTATACGCACCAGATTAGCTTGTTAATCGAATTACTCCAACAACGTGTGGATGCTTATACGAAAAGTTTAGTGATTGACGCACTTATTGTACTGGGTGTACTGCTTCTAGCTGCGTATTTATTCATGGCTTTTTATATATCTGTGAAAAAGGGAATTGACGAGCTGGCTCGAGCTTCACAGCTGCTTGTTGAAGGGGATATGACAGTCCGTGTCCAATCCCACTCTAAGGATGAATTTAGCGGCGTAGTAAATGCCTTTAATCACATGGCAGATAGCTTTACAGATGTTATTCGCCAGAGTCGACTTGTCGTTCAGCGAGCATTCGACTCATCGAAGCAGCTTCAATTGAATGTGAAGGATACCTCTGCTGATTCGAAGGCCATTCAGTCCATCATGACCAATATGGCGCAAGGCTCGGAAGTCTTGATGAAAGGCTCAGAGGAAACCTCATTTGCGATGAACGAGGTGGCTGCTGGGGTTCAGCGCATTGCAGAAACCTCCTCATTCGTTGCTGAGGCGGCCAACGAAGCTGCGCTCGAAGCAAGACACGGCTTTGAAGATATGAACTTAGCTGTACATCAAATGACTTCAATCAAAATGAAAGTATCTGAAACGGCAACCACGATCTCGGAGTTTGTTGATTTATCTACGCAGATTGATCGAATGCTTGATGTGATCACGGATATTTCCGAGCAAACTCGGCTTCTGGCCTTGAATGCTTCCATTGAAGCGGCGAGAGCAGGTGATCAGGGTAGGGGATTCCAGGTGGTCGCTACAGAGGTAAGGAAGTTAGCCGATCAATCAAGCGAATCTGCCAAGAACATTGTTCAGTTGATTGCGAAAGTGAAGAGCAGCTCTAAATCTGTCGTAGAGAAAGCGCAATTGGAGATTGCCGAAGTAGAGAAGGGGAGCTTGCTAATTGCAAAGGTAGGCATCGTATTTGAATCGATCTTGCACGCTGTGAATCAGGTAGCGGAACAAATTCAGGAGGTATCAGCCGCTTCTGAGCAAATATCCGCGAGTACACAGCAAGTATCCGCCTCGATGGAGGGTAGTGTTCAGATTTCACGAAAAGCAACTTCTTACACACAAGATGTTACCTTGTCTCTACAGAAACAAGCAGCCTCGACCATGGAAGTCGAGCGCTCCTCAACAACATTGAATCACATTTCCGAGGAGCTACTACACACATTAACTCATTTTCAGCTTGATTAATACGAACATCATGAACCTTTCATTGCTGAGGAAAACAGCATTTGAAAGGTTTTGTTTTACTATGAGTCAGGTAGATTCATTTATAAATCTATTAAGTTTCTGCTCGGTTTTTCTATGATTCAAATGACCTAAATGATATGATATAAAGACCAGATAAATTTACATAAAACGCCAAAACGAGGGGGATTTGTGTTGAAAAAGGTCGCAATTTTAGGTGGCGGAGTCGCAGGTTTGAGTGCAGCTCATGAACTTATAGAAAGAGGTTACGAGGTTTCGGTATATGAGTTTAAGCATATACCTGGTGGAAAGGCCAGAAGTATGCCCTTTGTTGGCAGTGGTACTGCTGGTCGGAGAGATTTACCAGGTGAGCACGGTTTTCGCTTATTTCCACGATTCTATCGTCATGTAATCGATACCTTAAAGCGAATTCCCTACGAGAATGGAACGGTTTACGATAATTTAACAGAAGTGACGCGATTAGACATCGCTACCTATACGGCTCCGTTGTTGCCATTACTAGCGAAGATCGATTTTAGCCTAGATAACTTGTTAGTGTTGATTAAAGATCTCTTTGATAATGGTCTAGGGCTTACCATGGAAGATATGGAACAATATGGACGTAAGCTATGGCAGGTTATGACAAGCTGTGACAAGCGTATTCGTGAAGAATATAATCTAATAGATTGGTGGGAATTCATCGAGGCTGAACAGCAATCACCCGCTTTTCAGAAGATTTTTGCGGGTTTCACGAAAACTTTGGTGGCTTGTCAATCCAAAATTGCGAATACACAAACGGTAGGACCTGTAGCTGTTCAGATGACATTAGATATTACAACACCTGGCACGAGTTTTGTGAGATTATTGAATGGTCCAACCAATGACAAGTGGATCTATCCGTGGTTAACTTTTCTGCAGGATCAAGGATTGAACTATTATTTGGATACGAAGGTCGAGAGAATCAATTGTGTAAATGGACAAATTCAGAGTGCCACGATTTCACAAAATGGTGAGCAACTAGAAATAAAGGCTGACTACTATATCGCTGCGTTCCCAGTAGAGGTGATGGGTAAAATGATAACTAACGAAATGTTGGAAGCAGACCCTTCACTGCAAGGTGTGCAGAAGCTTGTTGATTCTGTTGCCTGGATGAATGGCATCCAGTATTACTTGAAGGAAGATGTTCCGATTACACATGGGCACGTGATTTACTTGGATGCCCCCTGGTCACTTACTTCTGTTTCACAGAAACAATTTTGGCCAGATGTAAATTTGAGTGAGTATGGTGATGGAACGGTGAAAGGTATATTGTCCGTTGACATCTCAGATTGGGATACGCCGGGTATCCTGTTTGGCAAAACGGCGAAACATTGTACAGCTGATGAAATTAAAGCTGAAGTTTGGGCTCAGATGAAGTTGAGTCTTAATGTGGATGGGGCAGTCATTTTGGAGGACTCGGTTCTGTACTCTTGGTTCTTGGATACGGATATACAATTCGACAATCCAGAGCATGCTTGCACGAACATGGAGCCGTTGCTAATTAATCGTGTAGGGACTTGGGATGATCGTCCAGAAGCTTTTACGGGTATACCAAATTTATTCCTTGCTGCGGATTATGTGCGTACCAATACGAATCTAGCGACTATGGAGGGGGCGAATGAGGCGGCGCGTAGAGCTGTCAATGCGATTTTGGAAAGAGATGGTTTAAAAGATGATCTTTGTAAAATTTGGGAGATGTATACCTTCGAATTAGGTCAAATCGATGTGTTGAAAATATATCATATTCATGATAAGAAACGGTTTGAAAAGGGGCTGCCATGGGATGGTAAGCTATTCTAATACCTATTCCTCGCAGTGAGAATTACTAGGGGGTAATGATGTTAATTTTACCGGAATATGAGATCCTCCAACAAATCTATCAAAGCGAACGGAATATATTGTACCGTGCTGTCCATAAGCAATCTGGCGAGAAAGTTATTATTAAGACATTGAACTCTGACTTTCCGATCACAGCGGATATCGCTAGATTGAAACGTGAGTATGAAATTGGCGCCTTGTTAGAAATTCCGGGCATAGTCAAACCACGCGCTTTGCCCAAGTTTCAAAATAGTGTGGCTCTGGTCATGGAGGACTTTGAAGGGGAAACACTTTCAACCTATTTCCCGCTATTTCAACAGTCGATCGAAGCTTTCCTGCAAGCAGCTATCCAATTGACCAAAATCATTGGCGAGGTTCACCAACGTTACATCATACATAAGGATATTAAACCGAGCAATATAATCATGAATCGGGAGAAACAGATTATGAAGCTAGGGGACTTCAGTATTTCTTCGGTTACAAGAGAACGACAAGAGATGTTGGATCCTTTATTACTGGAAGGCACATTAAGTTACATGTCTCCCGAACAAACAGGGCGAATGAATCGGATAATCGATTATCGCACGGACTATTATTCAGTTGGGGTCACATTCTATGAAATGATCACGGGCCGCCTACCTTTTCAGACGGAAGATCCATTGGAACTGCTGCATTGTCACTTTGCTGTTACGCCTATTCCACCTGATCGCGTGAGAATAGGTATCCCTAAAGCATTATCCGAGATCATTATGAAACTTCTTTCTAAAGATGCCGAGGATCGCTATCAAAGCGCTTACGGGATCATACAAGACCTTGAGCAAGTGTTGCTATCGATTCGTTCTGGTGAAGATTTGCACAATTTTAGAGTAGGCCACTATGATATGACGGATATGTTCCAAATTCCTCAAGGCTTATATGGCCGCAACTCTGAGATTAATAAACTGCTTCACGTATATACGAATGTCGTGCATGGCTCTGCTGAAGTGGTGTGGGTCACAGGTGACTCTGGATATGGCAAATCGTTTCTGATTGCCGAAGCGATGAAGACCATTATGAAGGATGTAGGATGGTTTTTATCTGGACGATTCGAACCTAATAAGCATCATGTTTCGTATCATGCCATTGCAAAAGCGTTGAGAGAACTAGTTCGGCAACTGTTGACAGGTAAAGATGATCAACTCGCTGAATATCGCGTGCAGTTACTTCGAGTACTAGGGTCGAGCGGAAAAGTATTAATCGATCTGGTGCCGGAACTGGAGCTTCTAATTGGTGAGCAACCTGCCGTCAAGCAACTGCCTCCGCAAGAAACGCAGAATCGGCTTCACTTCTTGTTGCAGCAATTTTTGCTATTTTTTTGTGCGAAGGATCGGCCGATCGTGTTGTTCCTTGATGATTTGCAATGGGCGGATGCAGCATCCTTGCAGGTGTTAGATCTACTTTTGAACGATGCACAGTTGAAATACTTCTTATTCATTGGCTCCTATCGGAGTGAGTATGAGAAGAACAGCTTATCCTCCTTGCATGTTCAGCTACTCAATAAGTTGCCCGCGCGTCTTGTTGAGGCACGAATTGTATTACAAGAACTTAACATTCAAGATGTTGGGCAACTTATCGCAGAATCGTTGAAGTCAGAAATAGGGCAAGTCGCTGAATTAGCGGATCTCGTTGTAAACAAAACTGGAGGAAACCCTTTCTTTGTTAAACAATTCCTAACGGAATTGCATGAGCAAAAGTTACTTGCATTTAATTATGAAGTTAATCGCTGGCAATGGGATATGAACGAAATTCAAAAGCTTCGGATTACAGATAATTTAATGTTTCTTCTTGCTGAGAAACTGGAGCGTATGCCTTCGCGAACGCAACGTGTGATGCGTTTGGCTGCTTGTCTGGGTGTTTCATTTGATTTGGAGGCGTTGGGGATTATCATGCAGGCGTCTTATGGTGCGACGTTGCATGAACTGGAAGGGGCTATCCAAAGCGGATTAATAATTCCGGTTGGGATGGATTATAAATTTTTTCATGATGCTCTGGGGAGATCAGTTGCCCGTAATATCCGGTTTGTTTTTGTTCACGACTCGATTCAAGAAGCGATCTATGGCTCAGTGGAAACTGCTAAACTATCTGAGATGCATCATAACATTGCTCAAATGCTGCTAACAGAATTATCAGAAGATGAAATAGAGCAGCGTTTATTTGAAATCGTCAATCATTTGAACATTGGATCGGAATTGGTGACAGAACATCCGGCTTTTATACAGCTTTTTGAATACAATGTTAGTGCTGGGCGTAAAGCAAAATCCTCCAACGCGTATCGATCGGCGCTTCAATATTACAATAAAGCGTTGCAAATTTTGAAACAAATAAAGGGTATGGAATTAGCGGAGCTTAGTTATACCATTCGGTTAGAGAAATCTGAGGTTCTCTATTTGAATGGTCAGGCGGACGAAGCGGAATCCTCCTATGAACAGCTACTGCAAGAAGCTACAACAGTTGAACAAAAACTTGAGCTGTATAACTTGCAGGTGGTTTTATATACGAATGTTGGGAAGCAGCATCAGAGTGTAAAATTAGGCTTGAAAGCTCTGGCGGAGCAAGGGATACGAATCCCTGAAGCGCCAGTAAGCGCAAGCATATTACTAGCTTACCTCGATGTGAAACGGAAGATTGGCTTCAGAAATACGTTGCAGCTTTATGATTTGCCCATTATGGAAGACGCCTATCGATCCAAATTGATGAATCTCATGATGAGCGTCGCTATTTCGGCCTATTTCGTGAATACGAACTTATACGTACTGTTCATGCTTAACATGACCAAGCTTGCTATGAACTACGGGAATTCACCGACAATGGCATATGTGTATGGTTCATATGGCCTAATACTCGGCTCAGGGTTCGGGGATTATCAAGGAGGCTATCAATATGGACAACTTGGTAAACGAATGAATGAGCGATTCCAATCCCATCAATTCCGTAGTAAAAGCTATTTTTCATTCGGATTGTTTGTCACACCGTGGGTGAAGCCTCTTCACAATTGTCTTGCGCTTTTAAAGGATTCCTTCCGCACCGGAATTGAGGACGGTGACTTAGTATTCGCGGGGTACGCACTCACCTATCAAGTTTTGGTTAAAGATTTGCAAGGCGTTGCCCTCTCTGAATTATATGAATATTTAGTGAAAAACTATCGGATTCTGGAGCAGACCAACCATCACGATACATTGCTAATGATGGAAATGCTGCGCATGGTCATTTTGAATTTGGAAGGAAAAACGTTAAATCCTTTGCTTATCGGCAATGATGAAGGGGAAGAAGAAAGATTCGTTCGTAAGTTGGAAGTTCATTCGAATCAAGTTATTATTCATGTATTTAGCGTCAAAAAAATGATGTTGTCGTTCTTATTTGGGCAATATGACGACGCGGTGAACATGGGGAGAATGGCAGAGTCGCGACAAGTAGCGTCCTTTGGATTATTTCATATTCCAGAAAATTATTTCTATTTTGTGTTGTCCATTACGGCGAAGTTCCCTGAAGCTTCATTAAGTGATCGCAAATGGTTTACCAAACAAGTGAAGAAAATGTTGCGGAAAATGGAGAAATGGTCTTCGCATTGTCCGGAGAATTTCTTGCATCTCAGTCTATTAATGCGAGCGGAATGGGATCGTGTTACTGGACACGGTCGAAGGGCGGAGCAAAGATATGAGAATGCCATTCGACAAGCGAGGGAACAGGGCTTTATCCAACATGAAGCCATCGCCTCGGAGTTGGCTGGAAGGTATTATAAACAAATAGGTCGTGAACGGATTGCTAAAACGTATTTCGTTGATGCTTACTTTGGTTATGTGAATTGGGGGGCAAAAGCGAAGGCGGATGATCTAAGGCTTAGATATCCGGCATACTTTACAGGTCGTGCGGAGTCTCTTGATTGGGCGACAACCAAAATCAGTGATTATTCCTTACAAGCAATTGATTTCAAAACTATTATGAATACGTCGCGCTCTCTCTCAAGTGAAGTGAATCTAGAGCAATTGATCAAGCGATTGATGGAGATTGTTACGTATTCTTCCGGTGCAGAGCGTAGTATCCTTGTTCTGAAAGATAAGGATCGCTTGTATGTTGAAGCGGAGATGCTTGCGAGCGCAGGGAAGGATTCCTGTAGGGTGAGCTCTGTTTTGCTCGAAACACGTGATAATGTTCCGCAATCCGTGATCCAGTATGTTGCGCGTATGAAAGAGGGGATCGTGTTAGATGATGCAGAGAAATCAACGCTTTTCTCATACGATCCTTACATTAGACAAGCGGAAAGTAAATCCATCTTCTGCGAACCGATTCTACATCAAGGTAATCTAATTGGCGTCTTTTATTTGGAAAATAATTTAATTCGCAATGCCTTCACATCAGATCGCTTGGATGTGATCAAGTTACTATCCGCTCAAGCTGCGATATCCATTGAGAATGCTAGATTATACAATGATCTGGAGTCCAAGGTAAAAGAACGTACAAATGAGTTAATCTTGATGGAGACTTCGCGGCGGGATCTTTTATCGAACATTTCCCACGATCTAGGGACGCCACTCACATCGATCCAAGGTTATGTAGAAGCGATTCTGGATGGTGTCATTCAAGAACCAGAAGAACAGAAGAAATATTTGAGCGTAGTACATATGCGCATCGTTGGTATTCAACGCTTGATTACGGATTTGTATCAACTGAGCCGACTTGAAACGAAGCAGTTCCATTTCCAACTGGCTTCAACGTCTTGTATGACGATGATTCGTCAGCTTTTTGACAAATATGAATTAGATACTCAAAATGCTGGAATTGCCTACACGTTAAACATGGCGCAGATGAATGGGCAGGACATGCTGACTGTGGATGTGGATCGAATTGAGCAGGTGTATGCCAACATTATTTACAATGCGATTAAATTTTCGACCAAGGGATGTTCCATTCATGTTCAAGCCGAGATAAGGGACCAGCCACGTGAACTCGTTATTCGGGTATCCGACACAGGCGTGGGGATTAGTGAGGAGGATCTACCTCATATTTTCGAGCGGTTCTATAAGGTATCCAAATCGAGAAGTAACTCGGGCGGAAGCGGCTTAGGGCTGGCAATAGCCAAGGAAATCGTGCAATATCACGGTGGGCAAATTTGGGCGGAAAGCCGATTAGGTCAGGGTTGCAGCATTTCATTCTCACTTCCTTTACATCGCATATAAGTGCTCCGAACCGTACATCTTACTAAGAGGTGTGCGGTTTTTCTCATGGAAAGGGGTGTCTATGCCAAAGGTGTTTCCAATGCTATTGAATTCGAGTTGTGATATACTTCTGTAGATATTAGTCATCGAAGGAGTTTACACACATATGCAATCATTTATTCAGTTTAATCCAACACGATTATGGTTTGGCGTAGGTCAGATCAAACAGTTGCAACAAGAGCTAGGAAATACCGGAAAACGCGTGCTGCTAGTTTATGGTGGAGGTAGTATCCGGAGAAATGGTGTATACGATGCTGTGATGAAGCAGCTTCTAGATAGGCAAGCTATTGTAGTCGAAATGTCGGGTGTTGAACCTAACCCCAGGTTGACAACAGTGAAAAAAGGTATTGAGCTATGCCGAGTAAATCAAATCGATCTCATCCTTGCTGTTGGTGGGGGGAGTGTCATTGATTGTGCCAAAGCCATTTCGATAGGTGTTTATTACGATGGGGATGTTTGGGACATCATTACGAGGAAAGCTGAACCGCAGGAGGCTCTGCCTCTGGGGACCGTATTAACAATAGCCGCGACAGGCTCGGAGATGAATAACATCTCTGTCATTACCAATTGGGATCGAAATGAGAAGCGCGGTTGGAGCAGTCCATTAGCTTATCCGGCTTTTTCTATTTTGGACCCAGCTTATACCACAACCGTTCCATTAGATCAGACGGTTTATGGCATTGTAGATATGATGTCACATGTGCTAGAACAATATTTTCACCGCACGGAACATACCCCGATGATGGATCGCTTCATGGAAGCAGTCTTGTTGACTGTTATGGAGGCTGCGCCGAAGCTATTATCGAATCTGGAAGATATCGAGCATCGTGCGACGATTATGTATGCGGGAACTACCGCCTTTAATGGTTTGCTGTCTTGTGGGACAGATGGCGGCGATTGGGCGTCTCATCAAATTGAGCATGGTTTATCCGCGGTTTACGATATCCCTCACGGAGGCGGACTTGCTATTGTATTCCCGAATTGGATGATGCATTGTGCAGAAGATGATCCTTCGCGGATGAAGAAGTTGGCTATATCGGTTTTCGGGATCGATGCCACGGGAAAAACGGATCACGAAGTGGCTCTAGAAGGAATTCAAGCTTTACGGCAATTCTGGGATTCTCTCGGAGCGCCGAGCCAGCTTGGCTATTATGGTATTGATGATCAACGCATCGAAGAATTAGTGCACAAATCATTCATGAAATCTACGATTGGTCAATATAAAGTCATGACTAGAGATACTGTCAGAGATATCTTGATAAGGTCATTAGCATGAAATACTATGTTTATGTATTAGCTGGCGCTTGCAGCTTTGGGTTGTTGTCAACATTCGTGAAGAAGGCCTACGAGTCTGGTTTTCATGTGGGTGAGGTGGTTGGCTCACAGATCTTTTTTGGACTCATCATGATGTGGATCATGGCTTTCGTAACGGCCAAATCAGCTAAACAAGGATCAGCAGAAGCCGAAACGTTTCGTGTCTCACCACGTAATGCCCTCCTGCTCATGTTAGTGGGAACAAGCTCAGGATTAACCGGGATATTTTATTATGCAGCATTGCAATATGTTTCCGCATCATTTGCCATTCTTTTATTATTTCAATTTACATGGATTGGTATCGTATTAGAAGCTATTATGGATCGTAAACGTCCCAGCAAAGATAAACTCATCGCACTTATTTTCTTATTTATCGGCATTATTATGGCAAGTGGTTATCTAAAAGGAAATCTCGAAGCACCCTCGTGGCTTGGAGTGGGGTTGGGCTTGCTATCCGCATTGACGTACGCGGTGTTTATTGCCATGAGCGGTAAGGTTGCTAAGCAAATTGCGCCAATCACAAGAGGTGCTGTGATGCAAACTGGCTCCTTTATCATTGTCATGCTGATCTTCCCACCTCATTTCTTGTGGAATGGCTCCTTGCATGAATCGCTATTGCCATGGGCATTACTGCTAGCCTTGTTCGGTGTCGTAATACCCCCATTGTTCTTTGCCATCGGTGTACCGCGCATTGGCGGTGGAATGGCCACGATCATGAGCGCAGCGGAGCTGCCGACGGCTGTCATTATGTCCTTCATCGTACTCCACGAATCTGTGAGTGGACTGCAGTGGTTAGGTGTAATTGTGACGATGTTAGGCATAGCGTTGCCAGAGTTATTGAAACGAAGACAACGTGCCCATCGTCTTCAAACCGAATAATACAAGCGGATCTCCGAGTAAGCAGGAGATCCATTTTTTTACACAAAAAAAGGCCTATAGGCCTTTAACATGAAAGCTATACAATCGCAAGCTGTTTCACTTCAAGCTTAACTGTTGTTAAGTGAGTGAGCTCAGGGAGCGAGAAATACTCAGCTAATCGACGAAGGCGCATGTAAATCGTTCGTAAAATTACAGAATCCAATTCGGTAATCATTGCTCGATTCGCGATATAGTCGGTCATACTCATTTTGATTAGAAAAGGACTGTTTCTTAAATCTGTAAATTTCTTAGGTTGAAGCGGGTTACCCAAGTTAGTCAAATATTTGGTTTGCTTCAATGCGGATTGGAATCGTTCGACACAGGTTTTGGAAACGGGTATGTACCTTTTGCCGCCCATAGCGTCAGACACAGTAAGTATTTGCTTTTTTTCATCTAAGGAATTACTTTTCAAATAAACAATTTCGTGAGGGGCGACACCCTCGATAAGTAGGCGAATAATAATAGCATCTTGCGGATTGATACATTGTGTCTCGATAAATTGGATTTTCTCTAGTGTAAGAATACGAAATCAACATCCCTTCAAGTTTGAACTTAATTTTCTGCAAATTACATTTGGTTTTCAGAAATAAGCAACTATACATGATATGAGATGTGCGGATGGAATATGCCTAGAACTTTGTTATGAGGTAACTATAGCTGAAAATGTAGGATGGAACAATGAGGGAAAAGCCCTAAATAATGTTAGTCTAATTTCGACAAATTCATCGAGTGCCACATTATTTCGAGCTATAGAAAAGGGGGTAGCTATGGATTTTCGTTGATAGGGAAAGGATCAGAGCTGGTAGGTGGGACATGTATGACTACGGATGTCACATTGCTGCAATAATGGTTTTGAGTTCCTTCGTAAATTCTTTGCAAGGCAGTGAAAGATGTCGGCTCTTTAGGCGCAAGGTTCGGAAGGAAACCCCAAAATCTACACCAGTGACTTCTATTGCAACAATGCTCCCTGTTTCTAAATAAGGGTCATACCGCATCCCTGTCTCCGTATAGAAGCCAATCGCGATTCCTTCAGCAATAATCCGTTTAGCTGCTTCTGAATTTCCTAGCTTAAAAAGAATATTAGGCTCCCCATGCTTTTTGAATATGTTAATTAAGTAATCAGAGGAAATCAAAAGAGGTTCTTGAAGGAGTTCTTCAATAGTGATGCTATTTCGGTGCGCTAAAGGGGATTTTTTACCCACATAGGCCATGATTCGGCAATCCATCAAATGTTCCGAGATTAGCTGCGTGTTGGGGCTTTGATAATTTCTTGCGACAGCAATGAGTCCCAAATCGACTTGTCCACCAAGAACCTCTTGGATGATCTGTGGATAATTCAACTCCATCATAACAAGTTCCACATCCGTGTGCTTATTTTTGAAAATAGCCAGTGTTGGAGGCAATACACTCAAACAGAGACTTGGCACAGAGGCAATGGAGAGAGAGCCTGAAAGTTGATTAAATTGAAAACCTGCTGTTTCGCGAAGCTCTTCTACTTTATTCATGATCTCTATAGCTTTGCTAATAATTAATTTCCCGTCTTCCGTAGGAATGGCTCCGGTGCGCGAACGGACGAAAAGCTTCACGCCTAGCTCTTCCTCTAAGCTGACAATTGCTTGAGAGATGTTCGGCTGGGATACGTGAAGCTTTTCCGCTGCTAAAGAAATGGAACCTGTTTGATTAATTTCAATAATATAAATGAGTTGTTCAATTCGCATAGTTCACCTTTTCTGCATGTCAGTTAACGTAACTATATCCGAATTGATAGAGATGAACAATATGAGAGAAGGACTATTTTAAGAGATACCATATTCAACTTGACTGAGGCTCTGTTCCCGTTGTTGCCCGTTATACACGATGCGAGAAAGTAAAATGCTGATTTCATATAAAGCGAATAAGGGAATAGCTACCATAAGATGAGAGATTAGATCAGGAGGAGAGATGAGACTGGCTGTAATAATTAGAATCAAATAGGCGTATCTGCGTACTTTGTGAAGTAATTTAGGATTCAGCAGCTTCAGCTTCGTGAGGAACATAACGACAATCGGAAGCTCGAAGGCTAAAGACAATGGAATGATAATATTGAGCATAAAGCTGAAATATTGAGCAACACCGTAGGTTTGAGTTAATCCAAGGTTTTCGGTAACGCTCAAAGTAAATTTGATACACATCGGGAACACAACGAAGTAACCGAAAGCTAAACCAATCATGAAGCATAAAAATGTATAGGGGATGTACCGCAGTGTGGCGACTTGCTCTTCTTTAGTAAGTCCTTTTTTAACGAATGCCCATATTTGATAAAGGATAAAAGGAAGCGTTAGCGTGAGAGAGACGGCGAATGCGATCAACATATAAATGCGAAGGCTATCCATCGGTGAGAAGACATGCCAAGTAATATCGGATGCTGTAGAGCTGTGTTTGAGGTAAAGGAGAATCTGCTGGGCAAAAATGAAACCAATAATTAACGTTAGGATTACGGCAATGAGGACGCGAATAATGCGTGTACGTAGTTCGGTTAGATGTTCGACAAGTGACATCATTTCTTTGATCTGCATAGGAGCCCTCCAGTCTAATGGGTATGGAAGTGTTAGGAGCCGGCTAGCATTCGTCTTAATTCTACCGTATGAAAGCCGTCAGTTAGCTTTGTATGTATATCCATAATCGTTTGAATATCCTCGAATGAATATTTGCGAACGCCTCCCTTGCTTCTGTCTGGAAAAATAAGCTTGCGGTCCTCGTAGTATCGAATTTGCCTTTCTGTTAATCCCGTCAGTTCACTTACGATACCAATTTGAATTACCTTTTTCTTTGTCATCATCAGCCTATCCCTCCAGTTAAATGTAAGGTTAACTAACTTATAAGTGACATTAATTAATGAAACTCTATCATTATTTGGAAAAACGATCAAATAGGCATTGGTTATCTTAGTATAAGTAAAATTTATGTCATATTACCTTACATGATATAATGACTATTCATTTCCTCGCTGTTAAGTTTAAGTAGCGGATAGCAAAACTCAAACACGAGGAGATGGATGTATGGAGAAGACACCGATCCAGGAAGATCAAATTACACGCAGACAATTTCTGACAACAGTCGGCAAACTAGGAGGGTCAGCTGCAATATTCAGTGTGATGGGTACTTTAGGACTACTCTCCCCCGAAACGATGAAAGCAGCTGATTATACACCGCCGTCGGGCAGGGATCTTACATCAACAAATCGCAATGGAAAGAAAGTTATCATCCTTGGCGGTGGGATTGCTGGGATGACGGCGGCGTATGAGCTGGGAATGGCAGGCTATCAGTGCACCATCCTAGAAGCGAGAGCGCGTTCAGGTGGACGAGCATGGACAGTGCGCAGAGGTACGACCGTTACAGAAATTGGTGGCACGAAACAGGTGGCACGATTCGACAATGGCATGTACTTCAATGCAGGACCAATGCGAATTCCTCAATTTCATGTGACACTGGATTATGCCCGTAAATTCGGTGTTGCTATCGAACCCTTTAACAATGTGAATGAGAGCGGGTACTACTATAATGAAAATGTAGGCGAGTTGTCTGGCGTGAAAGTTCCTAAGCGGCAGGCCAAAGCAGATGTGCGTGGTTATGTCGCAGAAATGCTGGCTAAAGCTGTTAATCAGAAAGCGTTAGATCTACCTTTGACAACAGAAGAAAAAACGAAGCTAGTTGCGTATTTGAAAAGTGAAGGGGATCTGAATGCGGATCTGTTCTATAAAGGTTCAAGCAGAGCTGGATATGTGGAAGAGCCGGGCGGCAAATTTGACGCTGGTGTTCGCAAGGATCCATTTAGCTTGAAAGCGATTATTAATTCTGGTTTTGGTCAATTTCTCAGCAGTGAGTATGGTTATGATCAGCAAATGATGATGTTCCACCCCGTAGGCGGGATGGATATGATTGCGAAGGCGTTCGAGAAACGCGTAGGCGATAAAATTCAATTTAATGCGGAAGTTCACGAAATTAAGCAATCTTCCGATGGTGTTAAGATTTTGTATAAAGACTTGTTGAGCGGTGCAAATAAAGAGGTTTCTGGCGATTTCTGCATCTGTACTATCCCACTTCCAGTTCTCAAGAACATTAAAGCAGATTTCTCTCCAGAGATGTCAACAGCTATCGCGAATATTAGCTATGCTGCAGCAGGCAAGATTGGCCTTCAATTCAAGCGTCGCTTCTGGGAAGAAGATGAGATGATTTATGGTGGAAGCTCATTAACGAATATGGATATTGCCAATATCTATTACCCGCCGACCGACTATTTTTCTAAAAAAGGAATTCTGTTAGGCTATTATTCATTTGGAGGAAACGCAGATAAACTAGGTAGTATGTCACTTGCAGCTCGCGAGGAATATGCATTAAGCCAAGGTGCGAAGATTCATCCGCAATACCACAAGGAGTTCGAAACTTCGTTCTCTGTGGATTGGAAGAAGGTTAAGTATAATCAAGGTGGCTGGGCCTCCTATACGGCTGACGATCGTAAAAACTACTATCCAACTCTATGTAAACCGGATGGCCGTATTTATTTGGCAGGAGAGCATATCAGTTATATTACTGCATGGCAGGCCGGGGCTATTGAGTCTGCACGTAAAGTCGTTACCGAAATTCATGAGCGAGTAATGAAAGAGTAGAGGAGAAGGAGTGAATCATGATGATTATAACGAAGAAGTGGAAGACGATCGTAGCAGCTACCGTTGGTTCATGCCTGATTTGTGTAAGTGCTTATGCGGCTGGGACAGAAAAATCAAGTAAATACAATGCAGAGCCCATTAACGAAGTTGAATTTTATGGTAATCCAGCTTCTTCCATTGCTGCGGGTGTGTCGGTCCCTGCTGGGGCTTCCTATTTATTTACTAGTGGCACGGTACCACCCGTTATTAATAAAGAAGGCAAGACCGTATATGAGCGTTACGGGGATACGAAAACACAGGGGATTGGCATTCTAAAAGCCATTGAAACGCAATTAAAAGATAAAGGTCTCACACTTGCAGATGTTGCCTATCTTCGTGTCTATGTAACACCAGATGCAGCCAAAGAAGGCAAATTCGATTATCAAGGTTGGTTTGACGCATATGCGCAATTTTTTGGTACAGAAGCTAATCCTGTGAAGCCGGCACGTTCCACGGTTGGGATTGCAAGCCTCGTTAGCTCGGATTGGCTAATTGAAATTGAAGCTGTTGCTGTGTATCCAAAGCGCCATAACCAAGACTAATGAAACGGAGATGATGTGCCTATGCTGCAAAATATTGGATTACCTGGACTCATGTTAATTTTAGTCGTGGTATTGGTATTGTTTGGACCGTCTAAGCTGCCTGAACTTGGTCGAGCTGTAGGTCGTACCCTGCACGAATTTAAAAATTCAGCCAGGGAGCTCGTAGGTGAAGGGAAAGAATCCCCTGAACACTTGGAAGCTCCGGACAAACGCGTAGAAAAGGTCAACGTTTAAGTTGATCTCGTAAACAGATCTTGTTGATTTTCTCTCCAGGAGAAAATGGCAGGATCTGTTTTTTGTGTGCGTGTAACCATCTAAACAAAACACAGGAATTCCTAGAATTTGTACAATTGTTTTATTCAAGAATGTGATAGAGTGTGCTCACGCTTATATTGTAAACGATTTCCAAAAAAACGGGAGGGATAGCTGTTGAAACTTAGCACAAGTGTTGATGTCACCAAAGAGCCCTTTCATCTGAATCATGAGAAATCAAGTCGAAAGCAGTATTGGGAGATCTATCATGCCCATTCATGTATGGAATTCCTCTATGTGTATGAAGGGGTAGGACGTGTGGAAGTGAACAAACGCTGGTACACCATTGAGCCAGGCAGCCTTTTGATTTTCCAACCATTTCAATTGCATCGTATTCAAATCCAAGGTCCCTTTGTTCGATCTATTCTGATGTTTGATCCCTACAGATTGGACACAGCGCTGCGCGCTTTTAGCGGAATTCGTACATGGTTTAATACGCTTTGGAAGCATGCGTTAACCCGTCATGTGATCCCTCAGCAACAGCATCTAGCCAAATTATATGAGCATTTACATAGGAAACTAAGTCGTGTTTCGATGCATAAACAGCAAGAAGAATTTGTCCTATGCTTAATATCCATACTTCAGCAGCTTGAGCCATTTGAAAGTGAAATTTGCGAAGCGCCGAAGGAGAAGATGAAGCTGAGCAGTAATCATACGGCTGGGCAGATCACAGAATGGATTGAAAAACATTACAAAGATAAATTTGATTTACAACGGATGTCGGAGGATTTGCATCTCTCCACCTTTTATTTATCTCATGTTTTTCGGCAGTCAACGGGGCGCACCATAACGGAATTTATTATATCTCGCAGATTAAGGGAAGCCTGTCTCTTGCTTGAAACCACGTCGAAATCGGCTAGTTATATCGCTCAGGAGGTGGGCTTTCAGAATGTCTCTTACTTTTCACGTGTGTTTAAAAACATCCTTGGAACGACACCGAAGTCGTATCGCATGCAGGTATAAAAGACAGCAACACAGTGCAAGTTCTGAACAATAGCGGGAAACATGTGCAGGCGATGATCTCTTATAATTCTATTTGTAAGCGCTATCTAATGGGAGCTGAGGAGGAATAGTAATGAGAAAGCTTTTCAAGAAATACAGAGGTAAGACAGGGATATTTGCCATGCTTTCCACAGTTGTGCTGCTTGCAATTCCTACAGTGGCAGGAGCAGCGACAACCACATTAAGCCCATCTGATGATTCCTATGTGCATGAAGGTAACCCGACAAGCAATTATGGCACAGCCACTTCGTTGTATGTGAAAAATGACCCAGGTGCTTCTCGGTATACGTATCTCAAATACAGTCTCTCAGGCCTTTCGGGTGTAACGAGTGCGAAACTCCGGATTTATGGCAGCGCATCCGCGTCAACCGTTCTATCCGCGTATCAAACGACCGACAGCTGGACACAATCCGCGATTACCTGGAGCACGAAACCAACGGTCGGCAGCTCTGCGGGTAGTGTTGCCATCAATACGACGACGACATACAACGAGATTGATGTGACAGCTTATGTGACTGCGGAAGCGGCAGGAGATGGTGTCGTTTCATTTGCACTGCAAGAAAGTGTAGGTAAATACACCACATTGAATAGTAATGAGAATGCCTCGAACAAGCCGCAGCTTGTTGTCGTTAGCGGTGGAGGTACAGGTGGGGATACCCAAGCGCCAACAGTGCCTGCTGGATTCAATGGGACGGCGGCTTCCAGCAGCCAGATCAATATCAGTTGGAGTGCATCGACAGATAATGTTGGCGTAACGGGATATGATGTGTATCGGAATGGCGCATTCCTTAAGACCGTGACGGGCACTTCCACGAGTGACACGGGTTTAGCGGCGTCTACGTCGTATAGCTACTATGTGAAAGCTAAGGATGCGGCTGGAAATGCTTCAAGCCAAAGCAGCACAATCAATGTGACAACGTCTGCGGGGACGCCACCTACAGGTTGTTCCAATGCACTGACAACAACGGTTGCGATTCAAAATGCGATGAAGAATGCAGTGGCAGGGTCCGTTATTCTGCTTGCCCCTGGTAATTATGTAGGCGATCGTTCGACGAGTGGTGATCCAGGTGGGCAAGGATTATTTTATTCGGATCAAAGTGGAACAGCTTCCAATCCGATCGTTCTGCAGAGCTGTGATGCAGCTAATCCAGCCGTGCTCAAGGGCGTGAATGTGAACGATGGCTCCTATGGTATTCACCTGACGGGCAACTATTGGCAGATTCGTGATGTTGAGATTACGAATGCGCAGAAAGGGATTATCATCGATAACGGGAATAACAATCTGCTGAACAATGTAGAAGTTCATTATGTTGGTGATGAGGGTGTCCATTTCCGCGACGGCAGCTCCTATAATACATTGTCGTACTCGCTTATTTACGATACAGGGTTGTATCAAGCGGGGTATGGGGAAGGTGCTTATGTGGGTTCTGATTCCAGCTCGCCTTATGAGCATGTTGTAACAGGGAATGTGATCAGTCATACGAATTTCGATGGTGGTATTACAGCTGAACATATTGATGTGAAGGAAGGTGCGAGCGGAACGATTATCGAGTACTGCACATTTAATGGTACGGGGATAAGTGGTGCGAATAGTGCGGACAGCTTCGTTGATGTAAAAGGTGTGAATACGATTGTCCGCTACAATCAAGGGTATCGGAATGGCAATGCGAATGTAGTCGATGCTTTCCAAGTCCGTACGCATGGTACGGACTATGCGACAGGTGCGAATAATTCTTTTAACAATAACACCGTAAATTTGGATAGCTCGGCAGGATACGTCGTCTATGCAACGAGTGCGGCAACAGGAACCACAGCGGTGAATGACGTACGTACAGGTGGAGGAAATCTGTATAACTCCAATGTGAACCAATAGGGTAGTGTAGGAGTCCGAGAGGGCTCCTTTTTGCCGTGTATGACAAGCTAAATATCGACATTCTGGCGTAAGTATGGGATTATGAGGAGAAGAGTTTGGTAACTATTACGCAGGGAGTGAAAGGCATGTCACGCAAGTGGGAAAGAATGGTAAGTAAGAATACGAAAAAGGCCAATCAAACTAGATCTAAACAAGGGAAGGCGCCGATTTCAACAGATCCGGATCGTCCGGTCGTATTTAAGGGGAGAAGCATCCTGTTGGCTGCGTTCTTCATCGTAGTTTCGCTCTTCTTGTTATTTACGTTGACGAAAACCGAAGGGGACAAAATGTACTGGTATACAACGCTTAGCTACTTGGTAGTCGGCGTACTTATTTATTTCGTGCGGAGACCGTACTTGCGAGTGACCAAGACGAATCTCTCGAAGCGAGGTCTGGCCCGAGAATTAGTGCTTGGTGCGGAAAATATTAAAGAGATTGTGCACGCACCTGGTCAAATTATCATTGAGCTTACGGGCAAGTCTCCTCGTTGGGTATATAACAAAACATTGAACCGTTTTGATATCGCGGCGATGGCGTCTAAACTGAAAAAATTTGCTGAGACCAATAAAATTTCCTTTGTAGATAAAACCGTATAGGTAAGAAGCCTCCAATTCCACTTGTGTGGGGTTGGGGGCTTTTTTGCATTAAAACAATCCGGATCGCTGAATCGCTGCATAAAATTGGTTGAACTCCTCAATCGTTAGCTGCTGCTGTGCATCGGAAAGAGCAGTAGCTGGATTCGGATGGACTTCGACCATGATTCCATCCGCGCCTGCGGCCAATGCTGCCTTGGCACAAGGTGCGAAAATGTCCTTGCGTCCCGTGGAATGGGTCACATCAACCAGGACAGGCAAATGGCTTTCTTGCTTCAGAATCGGAACTGCCGAGATGTCGAGTGTATTTCGAGTTGCCCGCTCATAGGTTCGGATGCCGCGTTCAATTAACATCACCTGCGTATTGCCGCGAGATAGGATGTACTCGGCAGCATGCAGGAATTCATCGAGCGTAGCAGACAGGCCGCGCTTCAACAGTATCGGAATTCGTACTTCGCCAGCCGCCTTCAGTAGTTCAAAATTGTGCATGTTTCTCGCGCCGATTTGGATCACGTCGATGTACTGTCCCGCGATTTCGATATGTGCGGGATCGACGATTTCGCTGATCGTCTGGAGTCCGAATTCATCGGCGACTTCTTTGAGTATTCGTAATCCTTCCAGACCGAGCCCTTGGAAATCATATGGAGATGTGCGAGGCTTGAAGGCACCTCCGCGCAGCACGGTCACACCAGCGTTTTTTAAAGCTGCAGCAACCGCGCGTACTTGCTCAACACTCTCTACAGAGCAGGGACCCGCGATCATGATCGGTTTACCTCCGCCGATGGCTGCAGGACCAAGCTGAATGATGGTATCTGCTTGTTGCCGCTTACGGCTTACGAGGAGTTGCTTCTTGTGGGCCGTTTGTTGCAGAGTCAGCGAAGCTTGGAATATTTGTTTGAAAAGGTGACGAATTGTTTCGTCATCGAATGGACCAGTATTTCGTGCAACCAAGGTGTCTAGCATTTTCTTTTCGCGTAGCGGGTCGAATTTCGGCACGCCTTGTTTTTCCTTTTCCAGCCCGATCTCTTGGGTAATGCGTGCTCTTTCGGAGAGCAGCTCTTGCAGATTCTCATTTATTTCATCAATTCGATTTCTAAGCTCATTTAACTTCGAATTCTCCATTTATGTTCACCCTTTGGCTTTAAAACATATCAGCTTTATAGCTTTGACTTCTATGCGCTTAAACCAATTTATGTTACAAGGCAGCCGATGTGCAGTATCTTACAGTAAAAAAGTGTTTATATCCACTCTACAGCTCATATCCAATGATAGGATCGAAACGGCTTATATAACGAGCATCAGACAAGGATGCCAACAGCTTATTGCGGCAGTAGATCAGAAATGGGTTCTCGAGTTGTACCATTCGTCCCATCGACCGAGACATCCGCACGATTCGGTTTGTCCGAGCCATTCGTGCATTCTCATATGCTGAAAGTGCTGCCGGAATATCAGGATTTCGGAGGCACCTTGCCAGTACGATGGCATCTTCAATTGCCTGAGCACCTCCCTGTCCCAAATTGGGCAGCATCGGATGTGCAGCATCGCCGAGAAGCGTCACTCTGCCTGAACTCCATTTGGATAGGAGAGGGCGGTCAACGATGTTATGCGCCAGAATGGTCGATGCCTCTGTTGCCTCAATCGCCGACACGACTGGGTTGTACCAACCGTGAAATTGACGCAGCAACTCAGATTGTCTCTCTTTAACCGGAGGTAGTTTTCCTTGTGGTGCATTAATCGCGGCAAACCAGAATACTCGGCCATTGCCGAGGCTGGAGAGCCCGAAACGTTTTCCTGGTCCCAGTGCCTCGAACCCGCCACCCTGAGTTGTGTTGCGCGCCTCCTCCTGTGTACACACGCCTCTTAAAGCAATATATCCCGAATAACGGACTGGGCTTTGACCAAATAGTCGTTCTCGTACGGCAGAGTGAAACCCATCAGAGCCGATAATGACATCTGCATATTCCTGCGTACCATCTTGGAAAACGGCTTTAACTCCTTGTTCACTCTGTGTCCCATCGATCCATTGTTTATTGGTCTGAATAGTTGTTGTGTCTGTTACTGCTTGCACAAGAATCGCTTGTAAGTCAGCTCTATGAATGACATAGCTTTGCGTTCCGTATAGTGCTGCTTGTTTGGCAGCTGGGAGACTCGTAATTATCGTGCCATCCCATTTTCGAATGTCAGCTTGAATAACAGGTGCCCCCACGTTTCGTACTGTTTCTCCAATGCCAAGCAAATCGAGTGCTTTCATGGCGTTAGCTGCGAGCACGATTCCAGCCCCGGCTTCTCTCAGTGATGTTGCCTTGTCGTAAATCGCTACACGCCATCCCTGTTGCTGAAGTGACAATGCCGTGCATAATCCACCGATTCCCGCTCCAATGACTATTGCTTTCCGTGACGTTCCTGCATCCATGTGTATAACCTCCAGCTTCGTTAGATCGCCGCTATAATGCTTAGTCTCATCATAAACAATGAGTCCCCTAATGACCACTCAAAAAAGTAAGCCAAAAGTCATATTCGTTAGGATATAAATGGGTAGTCTCTTTTCGTTGTAGTCATTTTTCTGCTAGATTCGGAATAATAGTTTAGGAGGGAGAAGAAGGGGGAGTATGCTATGCTCACACTAAAATCATGGACGGGCTTGTTTCAACGGGGAGGGGCGGATACGGATATTTACCAGACGGTTAAAGTGAGGGCACCTCGGGATTATTTCGACCGAGCAGATGCTTTTCTGGAGGATATTGTCTATACCTCACAAGAGGAGTTAACTGGAATCAACAAAACATTCCTAGTCAAACTATTATTTGATAATTTTATGGATCATGTGCGCAAGGGCAAGGATTTATATACATACATTTTACAGCTTAGAAGCAAATTTGGAGGTATTGTTGCTTCAGCAAACACGAATGAGCGACCGAACGGTGGAACTGTACCCGGCTTTCAATGGGGACTTTCCTTTCAGGAGGGGCATTCGGATAGTGCTGCTTATCTAACACTTAACGTCAGACTACACCCAGCCGAGACGAATCGGATGCGTGTTTTTTTCGACGATATGAACTGGAAACACCATCAAGCGCTCAACATGGATATGAATGAGCTCTTATCCCTGCTTTTTATTGAATTTATTACGGAACTTCGGAATGGATTAACCGAGGCGACGAAGGAAGAGATTGTAGCGGCTATTGTTCATAAATGGGAAGAACAATAGCTCGCTGTCTCTATGAGAGAGGTTGTGTGGATGAGCGAACAATGAGCTCTGAAGGCAGCATGATTCTTCGAGTTGCATCGCTAGCTGCTCCTTCTATGCGTTCAATAAGTAGTTGCATGCCTAATTTCCCGAATTGGTAAGCTGGTTGTGACGCAACGGTGAGGAATGGATTGATTGCACCTGCGGGTCCGAAGTCGTCGAAACAGACAACAGACATGTCCCTTGGTACTTGTAGGCCGCGTTGGCGCAGGGATTGGATGACGCCAACGGCCAGCATATTATTAGCTGCGAAAATGGCTGTAGGTGGATCATCAAGCTGGAGCAACTCATGGAGTGCAGTCTCATCGTGGAAATCGCGGTAACCTAGATGGAGCACGAGTGAATCATCGGGGGTTATTCCGCCTAGTTGAAGCGCCTCATTATAGCCTATGTATCGCAATCGAGCTGTTGAAACATCTTGTGAACCGTTAACTAAAGCGATGCGCTGATGCCCCTGAGCAATCAAATGTTCAACCAGATTACGGGCACCTTCCTTGCTGTCGCCAAGGACAACATCCGCATCAATACCGGGGATTTCACGATCCAATACAACAAATGGAATCTGATGCTTCTGCAATTGCAGTAAATTGTCATGTGAATGATCGCCTGCTGGTGCGAATAATACGCCATCTACCCGTGTGGATAGAATCATATCGACGTAATCCTTCTCTTTCTCATAGTCCTCATCACTATTGGCAAAAAGCAATCGATAGCCCGCCTTCTTCGCTGCATCCTCAGCGCCTCGTGCTAAGGTCGTATAGAACGGATTGGTAATATCCGTGATGAGAAGAGAGATGAGATTCGTCTTCTGGGAAACTAAGCTGCGTGCCAATGCATTAGGAATATAATGGAGCTCTTCCATGACTTTCCGTACTCGCTTACGCGTCTCTTCGCTGATTCGGCCCGTATTATTGATCACTCTGGAAACCGTCATCGCGGAAACACCAGCCTTCTCGGCGATGTCATAGATTGTTATCACGTGTTAATCTCCTTTGCTAGCCGGTTTATTTCATATTGTATAGAAATAAAGGATTGACAGCAAGGCATAAAGTTGTTAATTTTGAGTTATCGATAACACAATCTTCTTAAGGAGATGATGAGTATGTTAAAAGGGATACCTTCTATCCTTTCGCCAGAGTTGCTCAAAGTATTAATGGAGATGGGGCATGGGGATGAAATCATCTTGGCAGACGGGAATTTCCCGGCAGCCAGTCATGCGAACCGTCTGTTACGTTGCGATGGCCATGGTGTACCGGAATTGTTGAAAGCGGTATTATCCCTGTATCCACTTGATACATACGGTAATGAGCCTGTTGCGCTAATGGCTGTAGTTCCTGGAGATCAAGTTGACACACCGATCTGGGGCGAGTACGAGGGGATCATACGTGAACATACAACACCTGCCATCGAGTACGTGGAACGATTCGCTTTTTATGAGCGGGCGAAGAAAGCTTATGCCATTGTAGCGACGAGTGAAAAGGCACTGTATGCCAATATTATTTTAAGAAAAGGCGTTATTAGTGACTAAATGAATTATCGATAACTCTGAGGTGTTTCAACCTAAATAATACTTAATAAGAAGCGAGGTTACTTTATGTCAACTACATCCCTTTACTCGAATCGACCAATTGGTAGCACTGGCCTGTTTGTCTCTGCGCTTTGTGTTGGTGGAGCTCCGTTTGGTGATATGCCGGAAACCTTTAATTTTAGCGCACCCGAGGAAACCGCTATGGACACAATTCGCGCTGCCTTTGCTAGCCCGATTAACTTTCTCGATACAGCTGCTGCCTATGGTGAAGGCGAGAGTGAGCGTCGAATTGGCAAGGTCATAAAAGAGAACGGCGGACTCCCAGCGGGTTTTGTGCTCGCGACCAAAGCAGATCGGTGTTTACGGACCGGCGACTTCAGCGGGGAGCAAATAAAAAGGTCCATTGAAGGAAGTCTTAGTCGATTAGGGCTGGATCGTCTACAATATGTTTATATCCATGACCCGGAGCATTCCACCTTTGAAAATGTTATGGGAGCAGGAGGGCCGCTTGAGGTGCTGAAAAACTTCAAGGAGCAGGGGGTCATAGATCACATTGGCATATCTGGTGGACCTATCGACATGCTTATTCGTTATGTAGAGACTGGGGAGTTTAGCGCCGTTGAGACCCATAACCGCTATACACTGCTCAATCGCTCAGCTGATCCTTTGCTTGATATAGCCAATCAATTAGGGGTTGCTGTCATTAACGCAGCACCTTATGGCAGCGGAATATTGGCAAAAGGGCCGGATGCCTACGCACGTTATGCGTATAGTGAGGCACCACCTTTGTTAATTGAACGTGCAAGATCCTTAATGAAAGTTTGCCAGGAATATGATGTACCTTTAGCCGCTGCTGCGCTCCAATTCTCCATGCGTGACTCCCGCGTCGCGAGTACTGTCGTTGGAATGAGCAAGCCGGAACGAGTAGCACAGACATTGGAACTTGCCAATTATCCAATTCCTTCAGAGCTTTGGCCTGCACTGGACGACATCGGATATGCTACGGATGATCCCGAATCAGAAAGATTTTCATAAAAATGTTGCGTGCATTCTCTCTTCAGACAATTCGTATTTGATGAGTCATTTTTCAAAAAGGAGATAGGTATCGATGAATGAAATTTACCAATTTGATGAAATTGCTAGACTGCCGTTACCTGGGGATAACTGTGCTGTTGCAACGCGCAATTTGGACGCTGGCACCGTCATTTATTATGAAGGCGAAACCATAATCATAGATTATACGGTTTTGGAAGGTCATCGTTTTGCTGTGAAGACAATTGATCCCGGTGTTGAACTGCTATCTTGGGAAATGCCGTTTGGCGTGGCTCTGCAAGTGATTCAGCCCGGTCAATATGTGATTAATGAGGCAGTGTTAGATGCACTTAGCGGGCGTCAGCTGAAATTTTCACTGCCTACAAGGCCTAATTTTACGGATAAAATTCCGCCATATGTTTTTGCTGAGGCGAATTTTAAGCCCGCACCAGCATCACCCGCTTATTCAGATATTCGCACTTTTATGGGTTATCGCCGCAGTGAACCCCGTGGCGTGGGTACTCGTAACCACATAGTTATATTAGGTACCACCTCGCGTACGGGCAGCTATTCGAAGCAGCTTGCCGCTCGACTACAAGGTGAACTGAAGAACTATCCCCATATTGATGGGATTGTACCTGTGGCGCATACAGAGGGCAGTACGGATAAGCTTAATAACCTGGATTTACTGCTGCGGACACTCGCCGGATTTATCGTGAACCCTAACGTGGGTGCCGTCTTAGTAGTTGATTATGGCAATGAACCGGTAACCAACAAAATGGTGGAATCGTATATACAAGAACACAGCTACCCGATCGATGATGTATTGCACAAGTTTGTGTCGCTCCAGGGCGGCTTTGAACAGAATCTGGCTCAAGGCGAAGCGATTATCAGGGAGTGGCTGCCTACGGTTAATGCGATGCAACGGACGGAGGAATCGATTAGCCACCTGAAAATTGGGCTGCAATGCGGTGGCTCGGACGCCTTTTCCGGTATTTCAGCGAACCCGCTGCTTGGCTGGATATCTGAAGAATTGGTGCGCTACGGCGGCGCTGCCAGCATAGCTGAAACCGATGAATTAATTGGCGCGGAACCCTATATTCTGTCGAAGGTTCGTAACCTTGAAACCGCCAATAAATTCTTGGAACTTGTGAACCGTTTCAAAGAGCGCACGTCTTGGCACGGTGCTAGTGCAGAGGGAAATCCATCTGGCGGTAATATATTTCGCGGCCTTTATAATATTTATCTCAAATCCATTGGTGCTGCCCGTAAGAAAGATCCGATCACTCGCCTCGATTATGCCACAGAATATGGGGAGCTCATGAAAGATGGCGGATACTATTTCATGGATAGCCCTGGCAACGACCTCGAGAGTATCGCTGGACAGGTGGCTGCCGGCTGCAACATGATTTTCTTTACAACAGGTAACGGCTCAATCACCAATTTCCCTTATGTCCCAACGGTCAAGGTCGTCACGACGACGCGTCGCTACCAATTGCTGAATAATGATATGGATGTCAACGCTGGTAAATTTTTGGAAGGTGTGTCCATGGATGAGCTCGGCAAAGAGGTCTTCGAACTGACTATCCAAACGGCTTCTGGTCAGCGCAGTGTCGGTGAGAAGGCGGGTCATTCCCAAGTGCAGATCTGGCGCAATTGGCAGCAAAACGATGCAAGTCAGTTGGATCTATTGCTCCATCCCTATACGCCAACGGGAGAGCCAATTGAAATTCTAGAAGATACAGATGCGTTGGATAGCTCGTATCAATTCTCCGTCACACGGCATCAAGATCGCCAAGCGAGCGACAATATCGGCTTGATCCTGCCAACCAGTCTCTGTGCTGGACAGGTAGCAAATATGATAACGCAGAAGCTGAATAAACAGGGTGTTGGGCAACCTGAGGTCTCACGTTTTGTGGCTTTGGCACATACGGAAGGCTGCGGCAATTCGGGGGGCCAAGCTGAAAAGTTGTATGCCCGAACAATGATCGGTTATATCACACACCCGATGGTGAAGCATTGTTTGCTGCTGGAGCATGGCTGCGAAAAAACCCACAACGACTATATGCACCATCTAATGGAAGAGATGGGTGTTGAAACGAGCTCCCTTGGTTTTGCCAGCATTCAGCTTGACGGCGGAATTACAAAGGTGACGGAGAAGGTAGAAGCGTGGTTTGCCGATCAAGTGGCAGCAGCTGGAGTAACTGAGAAGGAGACAGTCGGTCTGGCAGGACTGCGTATTGGCATCCTAAGTGATGGTTCCATCTCCGATGATGAAGGAGAACAGTTGGTGAAGCTGACTCAAATGGTTGTTGGCGCTGGTGGGTTAGTGGTAATTCCAGAGAACAGCGGGCTACTTTCCACGGCTTCTTATAGCCAAAATATATTGACTTCGACCAATGTCCAGCCGTCAATTGCGTATGGGGAACATGTCCGCCGCAATGGCTTCCACATCATGGAGACCCCGACGGAGCATTGGGTGGAGACGGTTACTGGCCTAGCTGCTACTGGGGTAGAGATCATTATCGCGCTAGTCGGTAATCGCCCGATGCAGACGCATCCGTTCGTTCCTATGCTGCAAATAGCATCAGAAACGGGTATGCAGCAAAACGATGACAATGATCTGGATCTACTGCTCAGTGGAGATCCGAACGCTTGGACGAACAGTATACTCGAGCGCGTCAAACAAGTCATTGAGCATACCTATACGCCTCGTCTCTACCAGCAGGGTAATATTGATTTCCAATTAACACGGGGCTTTTTGGGTGTTTCATTGTGATTTAAATGTGGAATTAGACAGCTGAGGTATGGAAAGAGCCACTCTCAACGTTGGTTGAGGCCACTCAAAAACTTGCGTTTTTTCTATTTGTTAGTTTTGTATATAAAAAGACGACAATTACTCCACTTATCGAGTAGTTGCCGTCTTTTTACTTATTTAGGGACCTTTTGTTCTGAGAACCATAGTCCTTTAGTTTCAATATTCACTTCAGATTCACAGCGAATACAGCCAATGCACCCTGCGACTCCTTAAGGTGACTTTTTCAGTGGCCTTCCGGTATTACGGTGGGTGTTTCTATATCATCTTTTAAAGCACTATGTTGCTTTGATGAGTTTTCACAATACGGTACTCAAGTGGAGAAAGGCTTTCTTGAGATTTAAAAAGACGGCTGAAGTAGTGCAATTCAAACCCAACTGACGCAGCAATTTCGGTCACGCTTAGGGTGGAATGGATGAGAAGTGACTTTGCTTTTTCAATCCGCATCCGATTCAAATACTGCATGGGTGATAATCCAAGCATATTCTTGAACAATTTCGCGAAATAATTGGGCTCTACATGGATAATCAGTGCAAGCTCTTCCAGCTTTATAGGTAAAGAGAGGTGCAGATTTATATATTGAATGACGGTCGTTAATTTTTCAAACGATAGGGGCGATTGCTTGAACATATTGTGGACGCCTGCGCGTTCCAGGAAAAAATGAAGCAATTCTAATAAGGCTGCATTAACCAGTAAAGCAGATAGAGCGTGATTCTCTTTCAGTTGTAGAATTAGCTTTTCAAAGATGTTCTCGATGAGCGGAAATTCATGTTGTGGAATTGTAAGTAAATAGGATGTATCTAACATTTGAAATAGATCGGTATCTCCGATGGATGCTGAGAAATGACACCAATATTTCAAGTAGGTATTTGAGCTAATTGAAGCAAGAGACTGACGTGTTTCTGCTGGAAGAAGCAATAGTTGGCCTGGTTTGGGCTCAAATACTTGATCATCGATTTGAATCCAACCCTCCCCTTCCTTGATGAAATAGAGCTTATGCAAATGGGGAATGAAATCATGTGCACCCCAACTTCGTGGCACTTGAGTCATCGCAGCGCTTACAACATTGGTGCGCAGATTGGAAAGGCACTGTCTCAGTATGTCTGATGTGGTTAACATAGGTTTTATCTCCAAAATATGGGTTATTTAATTTTTAATTCACGATATTCTACAAATTCATTATAGACCAAATCCGTTAAAGTTAGTAAGAAAGAGCACGAGTGTAACATACATAATGGAGGGAATAACAAAATGGATGTATTGGGTAATCAAGCAGTAAGAGGATTATTAAAGAGATTACTTCCTGATCATGCGGATCAGTTCGAGCTTGAAACAATAGGGCAAGAGCAGGGTAAGGATGTTTTTGAAATTGAGAGTTTGGGGAACCAAATTGTATTGCGTGGCTCTAATGGGGTTAGTCTAGCATCGGCACTGCACTGGTATTTAAAATATGTGTGTCATTGTCATATTTCTTGGTCGGGTAATCAATTATCTCTTCCCAATCAATTATCTACGGTTCCGGGCAAGATTCGTAAAGTAACATCCTATCAATTTCGGTATATATACAATTTCTGTACATTTAATTACAGTATGACCTGGTGGGATTGGGAAAGATGGGAACGTGAGATTGATTGGATGGCACTACATGGGATCAACATGCCATTGGCTATGACCGGTCAAGAAGCTGTCTGGATGGCAGTGGGTAAACGCTTGGGATTGACGGATGAGCAAATGTTAGATCATTTAACAGGGCCAGGTTATCTGGCTTGGCACTATATGGGCAACGTCGATGGCATTGCCGGACCACTCCCGCAAAGTTGGATTGAAGGCCAGAAGCTGCTTCAGCAGCGAATAATTGAACGTGAGCGGGAATATGGCATGACCCCTGTCTTGTGTGGATTTTATGGTCATGTGCCCAAATCACTGAAAGAGATCAATCCAGAGGCAAACATTACACAGCTGAAATCTTGGTTTGGTATGCCTGGCATTTATTTTCTCGATCCGAGCGATCCGTTATTTGCCGAGGCAGCTGGATTTTTCTACGATGAGCAGCGCAGGTTATATGGAACAGATCATTTATATGCCATGGATTTGTTCCATGAAGGAAGCTCTCCAGATGCAACAGAAAGCTATTTGATGCAAACCGCTGCAACAGTGAGTAATACGATGTTGCAGAACGATCCTCAAGCGGTATGGGTGATGCAAAGCTGGACGCTGTCGGAGCCTATGGTCAAAGCATTGCCTGATGAGCATCTCTTAATCCTCGATCTTTATGCTGAGGTTAAGCCCGTATGGAAGCGAACGGAGGCTTTTTACGGAAAGCCGTGGATCTGGTGCATGCTGCATAATTTCGGTGGAAGAAATGGGATGTTCGGCAATCTGGAGAGTATCGCTAATGGTCCAGTAGACGCATTGCATGACCCAGGCAAAGGAAGAATGGCTGGAATTGGATTTGCTCCTGAAGCCATTGAAGAGAATCCCGTTATGTACGATCTGCTTGGCGAAATGATCTGGCGTACGGAATCAATAGAGGTAGAAGTGTGGTTAAAGGGCTATACGTTACGACGTTATGGACAATCACATGATCAAGCTGAGGCTGCGTGGGAATTGCTGCGTCAATCGGTGTATTCCGGATTGAATGTGCATGGAAGTGTTGAATCCGTCATCCATGCAAGACCGGCGCTGAGTATTACTAGAGTATGCAACGGCTCTGTCGTCCCTTTTTATGATATCCACACTGTCGTTAAAGCATGGGAGCTATTAGTGGCAGCATCCGATAGGCTAGCAGATTCCGTTACTTTTCAATATGATCTCATCGACGTCGGAAGAGAAGTATTAGCCGGGCTTGCCCATCCGATCTATCTACAAATGATCAAGTCCTTTCAAGCCAGTGATCAAGCTGCGTTCCATCACAATCGAATTTTATTCGAGTCACTAATCGCCGATTTAGATGAATTAGTTGGAACGAACCCATATTTTCTAACAGGGAGATGGATGGAAGCAGCGAAATCCTGGGGAAACAAGGCGGATGAGACGGCGCTATATGAATTTAACGCACGTTCCATTATCTCGACGTGGTGGCCAGAGCCGTTAACATTCGATGATTATGCTCATAAGATGTGGTCAGGTATGTTAAAAAGTTATTATTTGGATAGATGGAAGCAGTTCAATAATAGACTTGAGGAGTCAATTGTTGAACCGACTGCCTTCAACGAGGTTGCATTTGAACAAGATATTCGCGCATGGGAGATTGCATGGATGTATAGATCGAACTCATTTGCCATCGAGCCATTAGGTGACTCAATTGAATTTTCCAAACGTATGTTGGAAAAATATGGACATCAAGTCAATTGTTATTGGGGTCAAAATCAGTTGGAGGAGGATATTCAATGAAATCTATGGATACTGCAAAGTCATTGTTTGAGCGCTTTCTTCCGGCCCCGAGAAATGGCGGTTTTCGCATGCTAGACTATTGGGTTTGGTGTGGTTCAGTTATTAAAGGAGAGGACGGCCGATTCCATATGTTTGCTTCTCGGTGGCCCAAATCACTGCCGATGCATCCAGGATGGATTGTCGCGTCTGAAGTAGTGCGAGCGGTATCGTACACACCTGAGGGCCCATATTCGTTTGAGGAAGTCGTCCTTCCAGCTAGAGGAGCGGAATACTGGGATGGACGGAGTACGCACAATCCTCACATAATGAAAATTGGTCATACGTATGTTTTGTATTATATGGGTTCCACTCATCCGTTCGCGGATGTCATAGGGGAAGAGTTAACCCTAGATGATCCGCGTACGATTGTGGGGCGTTCCAATAAACGAATTGGCATAGCGACGTCAAATAGCGTGTTTGGTCCTTGGCAACGTTACGATACACCCATCCAACCGACTCGGCCAGGCCATTTTGATAGTTTTCTCACAAGTAATCCTGCTCCATGCCTAAATCCGGACGGGTCCATCCTACTTATTTATAAAGCCAGAAGTTATGAGGGTTATAAGCATGGAGAGATGACGATCGGCGCCTCGCGAGGAGACACTTACATGGGGCCATATCAAGTTCAATTAGAAGGACCGATTTTTCCTCCAGAAACCTTCCATCTTGAAGACCCGTTCGTTTGGAAAACAAGTCAAGGTTACGAATTGATTGCGAAAGACATGGACGGCACACTTTGTGGTGAAAAACATTGCGGCATTCATGCCTTCTCGCCGAATGGGATCGACTGGATGCTTCAATCGAATCCTAAAGCTTATTCTCGCACCGTACTTTGGGATGATGGGGTGGTTCAGACGATGGGGAGCTTGGAGCGTCCATTTCTACTATTTGAGAACGGCAAACCGACCCATTTGTTTGCAGCTACGGCAGACGGGCCAGGTGGCTTCCAACAAGCTACGGAGACCTGGAACATGGTGATTCCGATTGGTAATGAATAATGTTATTCTGATCCGCAAAAGACATTTCCAATCTTCAGATTGGCGTAGTAAGAAAAATGAGCTTTTTTTTGAAAGCGTCTACATGTTATAATGCTTCTGGAAAAATGCTATAGCCTACAGATACTATTGGGAAAATGAAATGGAAATTCATCCTGTCATTGTCGGGTGACCGCAAAGGGGCTTCATGAAGATGTATACGATTTTACTTATAGATGATGAGCCAATGATGCTTAAAGGGATGAAATATATGCTAGAGCATTCGGACATTCCGATTCGCTCTATTCTGGAAGCCACGGGAGGCCATGAGGCTATTAGGCTGTTGCAGCAATTTGGTGCAGATTTAATCGTTACGGACATCCGGATGCCTGATATGACGGGCTTGGAGCTTTGCCGTATGTTGTCGGAGCAATTTCCGTTGGTCCCATGTATGATTGTATCGGGTCATGATGAATTTGCTTATGCAAGGGAGGGGCTGCGGTACGGTGTGAAGGATTTTTTGCTGAAACCACTTAACAGGGAGCAGTTTACGGCTTCCCTTCGTCAAATGTTGCGCAAATTAGCGGAGATTGGTCATCCGAACGGAATTTCGACATCCGAGTGGAGAGAAATTGCGGATGCATGGACGGAAGCAGTCGTGCAGGATCATCAAGAGAAACGGGTAGAGGCGGAAGTAAAGTGGCTTGAATGTTTGCGTTACGCCCCTCCTTCTTTGTGCATGATATGGCACGGCATTTTTCACGTAGCATTATTACAGCGGGCGGGGGGCAAGCTGGAACGAGCGATGGATATACCGTTGCTGCCTTTTCAAGGTCAGATGTTAGAGGAACTAATAAACTGGGTCGTTGAGGATTTGAACGCTATATGCGAAGCCATGAAACTACATGCTTACTCGGACCATCAAAAGTTGATCTACAATGCGCAGTTGTATATCCGTGAACATTACAATAAAGAAATTTCTCTGGAGGAACTGGCGTCCTCATTGGGCTATTCAGCTCCTTACTTCAGCCAGTGGTTCAAACAAAAGACGGGGATTTCATATGTGACTTACAGAACCCAATTGCGTATGCAGCGCGCTCAGGAGCTTTTACTCAAAACGGATAAGCCTATTTTGCAAATTGCCTATGAGGTCGGATATAACGATGTGGCCGGTTTTATTCGTACTTTCAAAAAGGAAACCGAGCAAACGCCTACGGAATATCGCAAGGGAGGCTCTTTATGATCCGGTGGCTGTCCCAGAAAAGCTTGTTCCAACAATTCACTTTGGCCATGATTGTCGTCATTTTCATCCCATTAGTCATTATTACCGGATTCAGCTACTACAGAGCAACGGATCAAATTAGCACGCTTGTATCGGAGCTTTTAGAGAAGGTAGTTACGGATGTCAGTCAGCAACTGGACGATGTTATTGAAAACTATGATACGCTTACGCTTTATTTGGCGAATTCCGAACAGGTTAGGAGTTTTGTGGAACAGCCGGCTGACGCCTATTATGAAAAGGTGCGGTTCACCAGCTGGATTGAATCTGAGACGCCATTCCATGATTTCATACTGCAGTCTCCCATTGTGAATAATTTGAATATTGTCGGTAATACCGGAATGTTCTACGCAACAAACCGGCACGCGATGGATGGGGAGGCATTGTCACGCAAAGAATCGATCCTGCGGCGGGCACCAGCGCTTACGGCCCAATATTCACAAAATAACGGGACTAAGATTATCGCCTCTCAAGTATTTCAGGTGAGCCCTGGGGGGGCCTTCTACATTTCCATGGGTAGAGTGGTTCTTGGTAAAAACGATTATACGGTTAAGGGTGTTTTGTTCACGGATATTGTGCTGGATGAGCTGCTGAAATCTTGGAAACGCGAAGATATAAAGGACGGCTACTTATGGATTGTGGATTTGTCGGGACAAATCTTATATCATCCCGATACTTCTTTAATCGGTACTCGGCTTGAAGCCTCCAACTCCCAACGGCTCATTGCCGGAGAACGAGGTCATTTTACATCGACTTCTGACAAAGGGGACAAAACGGTCCATGTTTATTCCGCTTCCAAATACTCCGGGTGGCGCGTAATCGCAACCGTACCGGTTGTTACTTTCGAAGCGCCGATAACGAAGCTTCGCAACTCGATATGGACGTTTTCAATCCTTATCATTCCAGTTATTTTGATTTGTTTTTTCACGTTTACCCGCTCTATTTTAAGACCGCTCATTCGTCTGAAGGCAGGGATGAGGGAAGTTGAACAAGAGCGGTTCGTCCGAATAGAAGGTACAGCGCTGCCTGGTAACGAGATTGGCAGTTTAATAAGCACGTATAACGGCATGGTCACTCGAATCTCGGAACTTATTGAAACGGTCTATAAAGCGGAATTGAAACACCGTGAGGACGAAATTGCTCGGAAAGAAGCGGAATACCACGCTCTTCAGATGCAGATCAATCCGCATTTTTTATACAATACGCTCGGCACGATTAATAATTATGCACTCATTGCCGGCCAAACATCCATTCAGGATATGATTGAGGCATTGGCACATATGTTCCGTTATTCGATTAAAGATTTGGGCGAGCCTGTACAGCTGCAAGAGGAAATTCAACATGTCCATAATTATTTGTGTATTCAAAAGCATCGGCATTCCCGCATGCCTATGATTCGTTGGGAAACCGCCGATTTCGAAGGTTATATTGTGCCTAGACTGATGCTTCAACCTCTCATCGAGAACGTCTTTCAGCATGCGTTTCCAACGATAAAAGAATCAGACGAAATTCTCATACGATGCCAAGCACAAGGTGAATTGCTTCTTGTATCTGTGGAGGACAATGGCCGTGGATTGAGGGAAGCGGTGATGGAATCTACGTTCGTGGATCAACTGGATGGGGCGAACCTTGGGATCGGATTAGTCAATGTGCATAAGCGAATCAGGTTGAAATACGGGGATTCTTACGGACTATTATTGCGTGGAAGTGAAGGCGAAGGAACAACAGTCATCGCAATTGTTCGTTTGGAACCGCCCAAAACATCTGAAATCAAGTCAATCATATCTTAATTCAAGTCATCTTCAAAAAAGAGTTCCTCCGTTATAGTAGATATAGGGGTTACGCTCCCTGTCAACTTAACGGAGGTTTTTTCATGTCGAACAGAGCGAAAGTAACGGCTTATAAAGGAAGAGCAGCTGCAGTAAGAAGATACCAATTGTTCCACGCAATCAGGAGGCATCCGGCGCTATATTGGATGGTATTGCCGGGAATTGTGTATTATATCTTGTTCAAGTATGTTCCTATGCTAGGTATTGTGATCGCTTTTCAAGATTTTAACGTGTATAAAGGGATATTTGGAAGCGAATTCGTCGGTTTTCAACAATTTGAGATTTTGTTTTCTTCCAAAGACTTTTATCGACTGTTGACCAACACGCTGGTTATTAATTTCTATGACCTATTGATCGGTTTTACTTCTCCTATCGTACTTGCTTTATTATTGAATGAGGTTTCGCAAATGATGTTCAAGCGTACGATTCAATCACTCCTGTATTTGCCTCATTTTCTTTCCTGGGTCGTTATTGGAGGATTAGTGACCAGTCAATTGTTGTCGCCCACCACGGGGTTGATCAATCAAATCATAGTAGAACTGGGTGGGACGCCAATTTATTTTCTCGTAGAAAACGCATTTATTCGAAGTGTCGTAGTCGCAGCAGGAATTTACAAGGAAGTGGGCTGGGGTACCATTATTTATTTGGCGGCGTTGGCAGGCGTGAACCCTAGTTTGTACGAGGCAGCGAGCATTGATGGAGCGGGACGGTTTCGGCAAGTATTTTCCATTACACTCCCTACGATTATGCCGGTAGTCAGTGTGCTATTCCTAATGAAGATTGGTCATTTTCTCGATTTCGGCTTTGACCGGGTATGGGTATTTATGAACGGAGCCAATCAAGGGAAAATCGATATTTTTGATACTTACGTTTATAGAGTCGGGCTTACGCAAGGATTATACAGCTACGCGACGGCCATCGGGCTATTCAAGGCGATCGTGGGACTTATCCTGGTACTTTTCTTTAACCATTGGAGTAAAAAAACAACAGGCGAAGGCCTGTACTAAGGGAAACGGCGGGTAACCTTATGAAAATCTCATTATCGAGAAAGCTGTTTATGACATTCGTCTATATAGCCCTTACGATCCTTTGCACGGCAATGGTCATGCCTTTCATCAAAGTGATCGCGCAATCGCTTAGCAGTGCTAAGGCGATCGAAACCGGCACCGTATGGTTTTGGCCTATCGATTTCAATTTGCTCAACTATAGAGCTGTGCTGTCTGATTCAGGTATCATTAGGGCGTTTTATAACTCTACAATCATTACTGTTGTGGGTACGCTAATCAATTTGGTTATGACTTGCCTATTGGCTTACCCTACCAGCAGGAAAGAATTCGAGCACAGCAAGCTTATTTTGTTCATGATCATGATCACGCTTATATTCTCGGCTCCGCTAATCCCTAACTTTTTGCTTGTAAAACAACTAGGCATGCTCGATACCTTATGGGCTGTAATGATTCCAGGTGCGATTAGCAGCTTTAACTTTTTTATACTGCGTTCGTTTTTCAAAAATTTATCCGAGGAACTGATGGATGCCGCCCGAATCGACGGTTGCGGGGAATTAGGAATATTGATGCGGATGGTGCTTCCGCTGTCCAAAGCGTCATTGGCTGCCATCGGCTTATTTTATGCGGTTGGCAATTGGAACAATTTGCAGGGTCCTCTCGTGTATTTGCAAAGTCCCGATATGATTACGCTGCAGGTGAAACTGTACATGATGATCGTTTCGGACGTTACCGTAGTTCCGGATATTCCGGAAATGATTCAGCTATCGCCGGAAGGCATTAGGATGACGACAATCGTAGTTGCAACCTTGCCGATTTTGCTCATTTACCCGTTTTTGCAAAAGTATTTCATTCAAGGTGCAACATTAGGCTCGCTTAAAGAGTAGAACTGCGGTGATCCGGTCGAAAGGCCTACACATATTTGCCAAAAAAAGGAGGATCTCAATGAGAAATAAAAAAGTAAAGATGCTGGCCGCCATGCTATTGGTGACCGTGCTGCTTGCAGCGTGCAGCGGAAAAAATGAGACGACTGGGGGGGATACTACACCGCAATCTGCAAGCCCCACCGCCGCGGCAACGCCATTAAAGTTTTCGATGTCCATTAATGGCGGCGACAATCCTTATATTACAAAAGTAGGAAACTTGGCGAACGATAAGTATGTGCAGGAAATTAATAAACGTGCGAATGTGGAGCTGGACTTTAAGGTGAAAAGCCACAAAAATTACGCTCAGGAAATGCAATTAATGTTTGCTTCCGGCGTTATTCCTGACCTAGTGTTGGATGCCGGGGACACCACTTCGCCTAATATAGCTGTTGCGGTCAATTCCGGGGTTTTTATGCAGCTGGACGAGCTGCTAGAGAAGCATAAGGCGGAGCTGCCGAACCTGATGAAAGCCATCCCTAAGGAAGCATGGGAGCAAGAGAAAGTAGGAGGCAAGCAGTACGGCGTTCCCGTAGCCTATTTAAGCAACGGGCTTAATGAATCGCTGTATATCCGCAAAGATTTGCTGACAAAGTATAATCTGAAAGCGCCGACTACGCTCGATGAGGCTGTACAAGTAATGAAGGTGTTCAAACAAAACGGAATGAAATATCCTTACAGCGGGCGCGAGAAATGGAGTTATACGAGCACATTCATCTATCCGTTCGGCGTGGCCACGAATCGTTGGAATGTCGTGAACAATGAGATGGTTCCAGACACGATTCGGCCGGAGATGAAGGAAGCGCTTGCTTTCAACAGAAAGCTGAGAGAAGATGGCTTGATGGATCCGGAAACGTTAACGACCTCCTCGACGGATTGGACCAATAAGATCAAAACCGGTCAAGTGGGCATGTTCACTCATGTTCCTTCATCATTCAGGGATTGGAACGAGGGACTGAAGGCACATGTAACTGACGGTGAGTTCATCATTATCCCAGCGCTCAAGGGTCCGAGGGGGGCGGCGGGAGCTCCGGTCAGTCCGCTTATTTCCGCATCCATTTATATTAACAAGAACTTTAAAGAGCCGCTTCGCGCTTTGAAATTTTTGGATTGGCTCGCCACCGAGGACGCTCAAGCTTTTTTAAGCTACGGATTTGAGACAAAAGAAAACTTCAAGCTTCCAACCGAAACCGATAAGCTTAACGAGTATACGTTCTTATCCACTTTAAGGTTTGTCCGCGACTCTACTTTCAACAAGAATACGATCGATCTCGATCCGAACGGCAAGGTGCTCAAGGATTTTCTTGCCAATGTAGCACCTAAGGAAGGCTATCATGCCTACAAGGTGCCAAGCGATTTGACGGCGTACAAGAAAGTTCCAGAATTGAAAAATAACGATCTGTTCTACGAATACGCAGCCAAGATTTTCTTGGGACAGCTTCCGGTGGACGCTTTCGACGACTATGTTAAGGAATACAAAAAACGCGGTGGCGAAGAAGTGATCAAGGAAGCGACCCAATTGTTCAAAGATGGTAAACTGATCAAATATTAAGAGAAACGGCACCAGTTAGCCTCTATGCCTTGGACGCGGTTCGCGAACAATTGATTTAATCATAAGATGGAGCTTTCCTCCCGTCATCTTCCTGACAGGGCGGAAAGCTCCTATTGGTTTTCTTCGGGCTCGACATCAACATCTGAAATCAAGTCAATTATATCTTAAATCGAGTCATCCCCAAAGAAGAGCCCCACCGTTATAGTAAATATAGGGATACGCTCCTATGACTATAAATCCCAGCCTATGTAGGGGGTGGAAAATCAACATCAAACAGGACGAACGGCTCCTTAAAGGCTATTGTTTTAAAAATTGTGCCAGTCCCGAATTTATGCGGTATATGTTATTCATGGGAGGGAATTAGGATGAGACCTAACAAACTATTTTCGAAAAAAAGGTTCGCTGGACTAATGGTTGCCGCATTGACATTGGTGGGTATCGTACCTGCTGCGTCAGCCGCATCGAGCTCGTTGGTCTATTTGCAAAACGGGAAATTGGTTTACGAGCCATACGCCAACCAGGGTCAGACGAATGCGGTCAACACGATTCCCGACTTTTCGTACGCGGGGTATATGGGCGGCGGCGTGCCGATTCCTTACGTTCCGGCCAAAATCACCATCAATCCGATAGACGGTGATGACAGGCTGAACATTCAGAACGCGATCGATTACGTTTCAGGCTTGCCTCTGGATGCAAACGGTTTTAGAGGTGCCGTTCATCTCAATGCCGGGACATACGACGTTATCGGCAACCTATCCATCATCGCGAGCGGAGTTGTCCTGCGCGGAGCGGGACAAGGGCTGAGCGGAACGATCATCAAAGATCTGAATACAGGCCTGCAATCCAACTTTTTTTACGTCGGCGAGGTTACTGAAACCGGTGTAGTAGAAGTAACCGCAACCAAACAGAACATAACGACTGCCTATGTGCCGACAGGTGCGCGAACGTTCAATGTTGCTTCCACCGCGGGATATGCTGTAGGCGATCAAATTTTTGTCGTGCGCACGCCGAACGACACGTGGATTAACGATTTGAACATGGCTCAATGGGGCTGGACAACGACGGAGTATACGGTTCAATACGAACGCAAAATTGTGGCGATCAACGGCAATTCGATTACGATCGATGCTCCGATCGTGCAAGCGATGGAAACCAAATACGGCGGAGGGCATATCGTCAAATTCAACGACCCCGGACGCATAAGTCAGGTTGGAATTGAAGATATCCGGTTTGAATCGACGTTTGCCAGCAGTACGGACGAGAATCATGGCTGGGAAGCCATCAAAATGAGATATGTGAAGGATTCATGGGTTTCCGGCGTTACTGCCCGATATTACGGCTTATCCACCGTATCGCTTAACGCTTATGCAACGCGGATTACCGTGCAGGATAGCGCTTATCTGGACCCTAAATCGACGACCGAAGGCGGAAGGAGATACGCATTCAATGCTGCTTATCCTACTTCCAGCAGCAATTTGTTCCAGCGCTTGTACACGCAATACGACAGGCATGCTTTTGTATCCGGTCCGAGAGTTGCGGGGCCGAATGTGTTTCTGGACAGCTTGTCTGAAAATGGCCGTGACGATATCGGTCCTCATCAACGCTATGCAACAGGCTTGTTGTTCGATAACATCAAAGGATCGGAAATCCGAGTACAGAATCGCGGGGGAAGCGGAACCGGCCACGGCTGGGCAGGGGCACAGACGATGTTCTGGAACAGTGTGGCAAGCAGTGAAATGAAGGTGGATAGTCCGCTCGGCGCGAGAAATTGGGGGATCGGCTCTGTTGGCGGCACCCAGACTGGCGCGGGCTTCTGGGAATCTTACGGGGTTCCAGTTATTCCGAGAAGCTTGTATTTGCAGCAGCTGCAGGATCGCAAGGGGGTAGGCGCTGTCACGAACATCGCCATCCCGGAACAATTGAACGGCACGATATGGGATAAATTGTCGGCGTGGAGAGGCGGCAGTAAGCTCAATCAATCGTTGAAAGTAGTGATTCCTGGTTCGGCGGTAACGGCAAGCACCTATCAAGTCGGGAATATACCTGCCAATACGGTGGACGGATCATTGACGAGCCGCTGGGCTTCGGACGGCGACGGACAGTGGATCCAATATGACCTTGGTTCGAACAAACAGGTAGACCTTCTTAAGATCGCATTCTTCGAAGGATCGTTAAAAACGTTTACGTTCGATATTCAGACATCGCTCGATGGTGTGAACTTCACGACGGCACATGCAGGGATCAAGAGTGCGCAGACCAATGCGCTGCAAACGTTTGAACTCCCGGATACTTCTCCTGTTCGGTATGTGCGGCTTGTAGGTCATATGAACACCGCGAGCACGTGGAACAGCTTCAACGAAGTGGAGATCTACTTTCCTCCAGCGAAATTGGCCGTAGCTGCCAATGCGGTGACGGCCAGTACGCATGACGGCAATGTGCCTGCAAATACGATAGACGGCTCCTTGGATACCCGCTGGTCCGCTCTCGGCGATCCTCAGTGGATCCAATACGACCTGGGGTCCAATAAACAAGTAGCGTTCGTTCAAATGGCTTTCTATAACGGCGACGTCAGGACAGCTACTTTCGACATCGAGACGTCGACGGATAATGTCAACTTCACGCCAGTAGCGACAAGGTTACAGAGTACATTTAACAACGGCCTTCTGAAGTTCGATTTTACCGATGTTGGCTCAGCCCGCTACGTACGAATTGTTGGTCATGGAAACTCGGTCACCTTATGGAACGCGTTTACCGAAGTTGAGATTTACGGCATGTAGGGCTACGTAAACAATAGCTTGCACATCGTTGACCGGTAGAGGATGTATGCTCTGCCGGTTAACTACTATTACTTAAATATGAAAGGGAAGTGTTGGTATTGCAAGTTGGTATTGCGGACTACGGGATGAATGTTTGGGATGGTGGTTGTTTCGACTTTATTGAAAGATGCATGAAATTAAAAGAAATAGGATTTGACGGCATTGAAAGGTTGACGGTCTATACGCCAGAAGAAGCTGTGATGAAGGTAGCTCATTTGCGACAGTTAGGAATGAATGTTACGACAGTCCGGGGACCTAGTGTGGAGTTGTCTATTCAATGGACGGCTGGATTAGGCAAAGATTATGTATGGACCCAAGTGTTAGAGAGCAAACAATTCGATGTTTTTTGCAGACAGGCTAACCAGATGTCCGAGGTTTGCCATAAATGGGGGATTCATCCTGCACTGCATAATCATATGGGCACGTTGGTGGAAACACAAGAACAACTGGAACAATTTTTAAAGGAATGCCCTAAGAATCGGTTGGTGTTCGATACGGCACATCTTGCTGCAATGGGTGGAGATGGCGTTGAAATTGTCAAGAAGTACATTGATCGTATTCAAGTTATTCATGTTAAGGATTGGCTATTGTTAAATCCGGACGCTGAACGTTGGCAGGAACGGGGACGATTTTGCGGATTGGGTGAAGGTAATATCGGACTCGATAATATAGAAATTTTAAATACGGCAGTAAAGCTGGGATATAAAGGATGGATTTTCGTCGAGCATGACTCGCATTTACAGGAGCCGTTAATCGATTTAATGAAGAGTAGGCAGTATTTAATGAAAGGTGGATTTTAGAATGAACAATGGTGTGGAGCCAGTAAAGATTGGGATTATTGGATTAGGACGGGCAGGCTACGGCATGCATTGCAAGGAATTAAGGGACAAGACGAATCTATTTCAAATTACCGCAGGCTGTGATCCGATTGTTTCCCGAATGGAAACTTTATCGCAAGAATTCGGCAGCAAAAGTTACGAACGTATCGAAGACTTGGTAAACGATAGCAATGTGGAACTGGTAGATATCGCTTCCCGGTCCAATGATCACTTTACTCACGGGATGATGGCATTGGAAGCAGGTAAAGATATTGTTCTTGAGAAACCGATGACGCTGAATGTTCAGGAAGCTGAGAAATTAGTGGAAACGGCACTCAAAAAGGGGAAAAACATCTACGTTCGACATAACCGAAGATATGATCCCGATTTTCTTCATGTTATGGAATTGATTAACAGCGGTATTCTTGGCGAAATCCATTCGATTAAGCTTAGCCGTCATTCATATAACCGTCGTAATGATTGGCAGACGTTAAAAGAGTTCGGTGGCGGCCAACTGTTAAATTGGGGCCCTCATATTATCGATCATGCACTTTGCTTATTGCAATCTCCGATCATACATATATGGAGCCATTTGGATCAAATCCTTGCAGCTGGAGATGCCGAAGATCATTTAAAGGTGATATTAACCGGGGAGAACGGTCGAATTGCGGATATTGAGATTAGCGGAGCAGTGGCTCTGCCCTCACCTACCTATCAAATTAATGGAAGCAAAGGCTCTTTATCGTTGATTGGTAAAGAAATCCGGCTTAAGCGCCTTCACCCCGATGTGCAGTTCCAACCTATTCATGCGGACCCAGAAACACCTCCACAAATAGGGAATTTTAACAATGTTGAAGAATTGAAATGGGTTGAAGAGGTCATTCCTGTATCACCGGCTATTCAATATGATTTTTGGGACGAATTGTATCGAAGCATTCGCTTTCGCGAATCTTTCCGAATTCAAATTTCTGAAGCCATGGATGTCGTCAAAGTCATATCACAAGTGAGGAGAAATACACGATTCGAATCGTAAATTACTATTTGGAGAGTGACTCTGGCTGATGATATCCAAGGGGAAGAACGAGTTAGTCATGAACTACCCTAGTCCCTGGTGGGGGGCTGGATGGAGAGAAGCGCTGCCATCTGGTAACGGAAAAATCGGTGCTGCTGTCTATGGGAGCGTGCATGAAGAGACGATTTTACTGACACATGAAGATTTATGGGCGGGAAGCCTGACACCTGAATTGCCGAATATCAGCGACAAGCTGCCACAGGTGCGGAGTATGCTTTTGGCTGGCGAAGTGATTCAGGCGAACCCGATTTTATCAGATGCATTAAAAGAATTGGGCTACGAGACCAAGATCGCTTGGCCGCTTCCCTTGTGCGATTTCAAGGTGCGAATGCCATCAAAGGTTGGATTTAAGCAATATGAGCGACGACTGGATATGGAGACTGGGGAAGTAACCGTGTCCTGGCAGGATGGCGATACCCGTTATGGACGTTACTTATTCGTATCCCGTCCGACTGATTTGATCATCTATGAGATCCGTGCTGAAGGGGATGGCCTCATTCAAGCCGACTTCTTCATCGATCTTCATGATCGAAAGGATGTTAGGAAAACAACGACCCTCCTACCGGAAAATATAGAGCTTCAAATAGAAGGCGAGTACTTATTTTTTGCGGCGTCCAATGATGACGCAACGGACTTTGGAGCTGTAGCCAGGATTAGTACGAAGGAGGGAAGGCTGGAGGCATGCGACGGCGTGCTGAAGGTGGAGGGTGCCGAACGCGTATTGATCTACATTCGACTGTTTGTTAAAGGGGAACGGAATGCTGAATGGAGCCGAATCCGATCGCAATTAGCTGGCATGAAAGCCGAGTACAGTGAGCTTCTGCAGGCACATGTACAGGAGCACGGCCGTATTTTCCATGCTTCAAGCTTAGATCTGGGCGTTGAAGGAAATCTAAGGTCGAACGAAGAGCTTCTTCTCGAAGCTTATCGTGGGGAGGCACCTTTGGAAATGGTAGAGAAGATGTGGGCATACGGACGCTATCTTCTGATTTCCTGCTCGCGCGAAGGCGGTCATCCGTGTCACCTCTATGGCTTATGGTGCGGCGAATACGAAGGCTTGTGGGCGTTTAACATGGTTAACGAAAATTTGCAGATGATTTACTGGCAAGCCCTTTCGGGAAATATGCCAGAGCTGCTGCTGACCGTATTCGATTACATGGAAAGATTGATGGACGATTTCCGTACCAATGCACGCTCTCTTTACGGATGCCGGGGGATTTACATTCCTGCCCCAACTGCTCCTGATTCCGGACTACTGAAGCATCCCATACCGCACATTCTCCATTGGACTGGCGGAGCGGGATGGGTTGCACAGCATTATTATGACTATTATCTCTATACAGGGGATTTGGATTTCCTTCGCCATCGTGCGCTGCCTTTTTTAAGGGAAACGGCTATGTTTTATGAAGATTTTTTTATCATTGGAGAAGATGGTTATTATATCAGTTGCCCTTCCGTCTCACCCGAGAATGTTCCAGCGAATTACAGAAGTGGACCGAAAAGTGATGCAACAGCTGAGATAACTATCAACGCTACGATGGATTTTGCCATTGCCAAAGAGGTGCTTCGCAATCTGATTGACGGAGCAGGTAAAGTACATGCATATCCGGATGAAGTCGACAAGTGGAAAGCGATGCTGAAACGTATTCCCCCCTATCAGATGAACGAGGATGGATCTGTTCGGGAGTGGATGCATCCCTATTTTACAGAGTATAACCATCATCGTCATCAATCGCATATTTACCCTGTTTTTCCTGGTATAGAAGTTAATCGCGAGAATGATTCTGAACTGTATGAAGCGTTTATTGCCGCAGCGAAAAAGCGTCTCCTGATCGGTTTGAATGATCAGACTGGATGGTCATTTGCCCATATGGCCAATCATTATGCTCGGATGGGTGAAGGTGATTTAGCGTTGGAATGCCTAGACTTGCTAAGCCGTTCCTGCGTCACTAACAATTTCTTTACATTGCATAACGATTGGCGGAAGATGGGGATTGGGTTGGATATGGACTGGGCACCTTTTCAAATTGACGCCAATATGGGTTGGAGTGCTGCCGTTCAGGAGATGATGCTATTCTCCCTACCCGGTAAAATTTACATTCTCCCAGCCTTGCCCACTCGTTGGAGGAAGGGGAAAGTCGGGCCTCTCCTGACGCGTGGTGCAGTTGAAGTGACCGTGTCATGGAATCAGGATGTTGATTCTGTTCAATTGGAATTGATTTCACGAAACAGCAGTCAGGCGGTTGATGTAATTTTCCCGCAACCCGTCATCCCGATAGACGGATTACGTATGCAAGGAAACAAATTAAGCAATCTTCGATTAGTAGCCGGAAAACCCATACAGCTTAGTTTTAAATTTGGAGTTTGATGGATATAGGAGATAGATTAACTTACATCGTAAATCTGCGGAGATGCGAAGCTGCTCCAAGACATCTTTAACTGTCTCTTTGCGTAAATTTAGTGGTTCTTTGATCTTCATAATTATACCGAAAAAAGGTGCAGTCTCCTCAAAAATATGGAGTGACTACACCTTTTACGGTGACTTTTTCAGTGCCTCACGTTGGTTGAGGTGGCTCTTAATTGTCAACTGTCCAAGTTAGATTCTTCGATCCAATTGATTCGTTTCGTAATCAGGTCAGCCAGGGCAGCCTCTGCGGCCGAAAACTCCTTTTGCAACTGAGAAACGACAGGGCGAATTTTATTCATTGCTGAAAGTGTTTGGCTTTGAGAATTCGTGATCCGACCTTGTACAATCCAGTCGGCAATGAGACCATCAAACCAATAGTCAGCCATTTTCAATGTGCCGCTGATGTCAATCTCAATATGAAAACTCCGATTCAAGTCAGTTAGTTCGTCACGAAAATTCAGAATCTGGTGATTAGCCTGATGAATGAATCGTTTGGCATCATCCACATGACTATGCTTTGCATGGGTGCTTATCATGCCGCCGCCGCCCCATAAGTCCCATTTCCCCCAATTTTCTGCTTTCTCTAAGCTATTGGAGGCATCAGTTAACGAAGCTAGAACAAGCTTTCCAGCAGTCAGTGCTTCTTGTATCTCTTTTACCAAAAGCTTCTGATCGTCGATGTTGTCGTCCATTCGTTCAAGTTCTCTAGATAATAGGGGTGCGTTTAAAAGTGCCTCTTCCTTCGCTGCCATTAGCTTCTTATAGTCGTCTGCAGCACGTTGATAGTTGGCGAGGTCATCACCGACTTGAATCAAAGCATTCTGTGCATCCAGAAGTGCCTGTTTGGCAGTTTCTAACTGAAGAGCAGCGGTAAGTACTTGTTGCCGTTCCATTTCAAGTTGCTCGGATTTACTGCGGAGAATCGTGTGGAATAGATTTGTAAGTGACAATCGCGTTAAACGTTCTACATCTGCCTGCTCCGATTCAAGTTGTAACTCAAGCCGTCCTATGAGACGTTCCTGCTCATATACTCTATTCAGAAGATCTTCTCTTTTGCGTTCTGCTTTGTGCAGTCGAAACATCCGTTCTTTCGCTACCCTCAATTGAAGGTTTAGATTATCTGGCATCTTCTTCCCTCGTTTCCCAGCATTTGTTAGATGGATCACTTTTTCAATACGTGCTATTCCGTTAGGGGTTTCGGAAATTTTTTCGCATACACTTTGTGACTTCCCTATGGTATAATTCTATCTTTGTAAGTTTAGAGAGAAATAGGAGAAATCATATGATTACCAAACAACTGTCACCACTTGTTCAAACGTTAGATTTGAAACCGCACCCTGAGGGTGGATGGTACAAAGAGCTATGGAAAGCCTCATTCGAAATCCCAAAAGAAGTACTCCATGCAGCATACTCGGGTTCGCGATACGCAGCAACTTCGATCTATTTCCTGCTTCACCCAGATGAATTTTCGGAGTGGCACACCGTATTGTCCGACGAGTTATGGTTATGGCACTCCGGCAGCCCGATCGTGCTTACATTAGGAGGAACGAGTGAGCAGCCTAAAGCGACACAGGAAATTATTCTAGGTCCTGATGTGCTGAACGGTCAGCATCCACAGGCACTTGTCCCAGCACATGTATGGCAAATGGCACGACCGCTAGGCGATGAACCCGTTCTGGTTTCTTGTGTAGTTGCACCAGGTTTCCATTATGATGATTTCAGATTAATTAAGAGATGATGATTATACGATTTATTTTGATTAGTGTTATGTAATTTGGTATCGTGAAGATAAGAATCCTTTTAAGCGTAAAGCATACGCCGCTAGCTCATTTTTCCGGAGCTGGCGGCGTTTTATTTTTTGGAGGAGATGATCGCAGTGTTCGAGAAGGAGTATGACATCTTTTGGGAAGAACAAGTTAGGAGTGCAAGTGGTCAAAGGTTGGAAATGTTGCAGAGAGATCTGACAGGAACGAAGAAACTTTTGGAAGTGGCGCTTCTGCCTGTATTGGGATCGTTGGATGGGTTAGTGCTTGAATTTGAGATGACGAGTTTATCAGGTGTGAAGATATATGGTGACGTATTTCACCCTAAGTTAAGAATAGTGTTTGAGGAGGATAGCTACGTCACACACGCTGAGAAAATCACGAGAGACCGGTTTTCATTCGAGAGAGCACGTGCACGCTCAGTTGCGATACTAGGTTACACCTATTTTCCATATAGCCGAGATGAACTAGAAAAGAAACCGACTTTCTGCCAAAGAAATCTGTATGAATTAATCGGCAGAATTGGTAATGCAGATGGTGTCGGGTTGCTACAACTGGCTGTTTACGAGCGGGAAGTTTTGAGGTTCGCCTTGTTAGCTACTAAACCCTTTCGATTAACGGACGTATGTATGTGGCTTCAACTTAAAAGTGAGACTTGCAGAAAAGTAGTCCGAGATTTAGAAACAAAAGGTTTGGTATATCCAATTGGTAGAGGCGTGATTAGAAGTCATAATTCATGATTTCTGAAAAAGCGATAGGTCTCTTGCATCGTAACAAGTAGCGTAAGTCGAAAAAATCGAGTTGCGCATGGGGACCATGGCAAAAAGAGTTGCGTAAGTCGAAAAAATCGACTTACACACTCCATACCCACCATCCACACATCCCACACAATAAACGTAATAAAACACATATTCACATCGATTGTTGTACAATAAAATGGAGTTATGGCAAGTAAATGAACGAGGTGGCAGCATGGTTAATATTTTGGTGGTAGATGATGAGCCGATGATTTGCAAGGGTGTTGCGACGATTTTGAAGCAGTCCAAGTTGGACATTAACGAGGTATTCATCGCGTATAACGGGTTTGAGGCGCTGGATTTTATACATTTGGAGAAAATAGATTTAGTATTTACAGATATTCAGATGGAGAAAATGAATGGCATCGAGTTGATCGAGAATATTTTCTTAGAGGATCCTTCAATTCCGATAGTGATTTTGTCGGCGCATGGTGAGTTTGAATATGCACAGAAAGCGATCCGTTTTGGAGCGAAGGAGTATTTGGTTAAGCCGATTACGCCGCCGCATCTCATTTCTGTTGTGACCAAGCTGTTGAAGGAAAAGGAAGAGAAGGGTCAGCGTTTCACGAATTGGGAAGGCTCGCGTACCCTGCCTGGCCATATGACGCATGAGACGAATTATTATTTAAATGAATTGGTGACAGGGACAATCCATGAGTCCGAGGTCCCTACAATAAAAGAAACACTGGATAATCGCATGAATGGCACGTATTTTAGTATGCTGACTATCAAATTATCATTAGAACGTGGCGGCATTCATGATCAGGAAATATCCACGTTGAAGGATCGCAGTTTGTTGAAATACGCAGCGTTGAACATCATGGAGGAAACCGCGAGTCAGTGGAGCCATCTTGTTTTTAATAATCACAACTCCACCTTCACTTTGCTGCTGCAAATAACAGAAGAGGAGAGCAGAGGCTCGATGCGTGTGAACCAGCTGTTGATGGTGGCTCAAATGATTCATACAAATCTGCTGAAATATTTGAATGTGAAGAGTCAAATCGGCATCAGCCGCATCCGAGAGGGCATTACGCAGTGGCCAGTGATGTATAAAGAAGCGCTCGAGAGCTTAACTTGTTGTGAATCCAATAAGGGTCACTACATGTTCTATATTGAGGATAAGGACAGCATCAATCCGGATCCCGACTTAACCATAGCTGGTGTAGACGAGGCGAACAACCGAATCGTGTATGAGACGAAAGTCTACATAGAGGGTCATTTCTGCGATAAAGGCTTGAAGTTGCAAGATATCGCGGATGCGGTGCATTTAAGCCCGAATTACTTAAGTTATTTGTTCAAAAAAGTGATGGGCTCGAACATCTGGGACTATGTCACGAAGCTGCGGATGGAAGAAGGGAAACGTCTCATTCTGACGACAGATAAACGACGCTACGAGATTTCCGAGGAAATCGGTTACGAATCTCCGGAGCATTTTAGCAAAATTTTCAAAAAACATTTCGGAATTAATATCTCGGAAGTAAAGCAATCAGGTGCGTAACATACGACATACTAAGCGTAATACGACACATCGCCCTCGCCTTGAACTCCCCTTATAATCAAAAATGTAGCAACTACAAGTGAATGTGATTCGAAAGGGGAACCAAACATGAGAGCAAAGAAAGCGTCTACAATGAGTGTGATTGCGTTAACGGTATTGATAGCGGGGTGCAGTTCAAGCAACGGAACATCAAGTACCACAAGTCCAGCTCCAGCGGCAAAAGAGTCCACACCAGCTGCTGCAACGGCAGCACCTGCTGCGAAGAAAGTAACGATTACAGCTCAAAGCTTTAAAGCCGATCAAAAAGAGAAGAATGATCAGTTAGATCAGCGTATTGCTCGATTTAAAACGAAATTCCCGAATGCGGATTTCAAAAAAGACGACTGGCAATACAATCCGCTTGAAATCGGGATCAAAATGGCTTCGAACAGCGCGCCAACGGAGTATACGACGTATGCAACAGAAGGCAAAGTGCTTGTCGATAAGAAATGGGTCGCTGACATTACCGATTCCATGAGTTCATGGGCGCATGCCAAAGATATGAATGATCTGCTTTCCAAACCTTTTGTTGTAAATGGGAAAACATACGGTGTACCGATTGATGGTTACGTCATGACGATCACGTTGAATAAAAAGCTGTTCAAAGAGAAAGGCGTAGACCTTCCGCCAATGGATTGGACATGGGATGATCTGCTAGCCGCAGCGAGAAAAATCAATGATCCAGCGAAAGGGATTGCAGGCTTTATTCCTATGGGTAAAGGGCCGGAAGCGGGCTGGAACTGGACGAATTTCCTGTATGCTGCGGGTGGCGATGTACAGAAGCTAGATAATGGTAAAGTAGTCGGCGTGTTCAATTCGGATGCTGGTTTGCAAGCGCTTGAATTCTACAAGAAACTGAAGGATGAGAATCTGATACCACAGAACTGGGCACTTGGTTATGGCGATGCTTTGAATGCATTTGCTCAAGGGCGTGGCGCAATGGTTATGTGTGGCAGTGGTAACGCAGCGGATACGGCGATCAACGAAGGCGGAATTAGTAAGGATGATCTCGTAGTGTATCCTATGCCTTCGTTTACGAAAGGCGGCAAACATACGGGAGTACTTGGCGGTAACTATCGCGTTATTAATCCGAAGAGTGATAAAGACCAACAAGAAATGGCATTCAAATGGATTACAGATGAGTACTTCACTGACGATTTCTTGAACTCGACGAAGAAAGAAATCGAAGATCGTAAAGGGAAGAACCGCGTGTACATTCCACAACCGATCAACTACTGGAAAGATTCCTCTGATTTCGGTAAAAAGTATACAGATCTCTTAACGAAGTACGATAACGTATTCAAATACGATCCACAATTGCTTGCTCTATGGGATGGTAAGCCAGAAGCGCAATACGAAGCTCAAAAATACTATACAGAAATGGCGAATGTCATTCAAAAAGTATTTACAACGAAAGATGTGGACTTGAAAAAAGCACTGTCTGAAGCCGCGACCAAAGTACAAACGGAAACGTTTGACAAAGTGAAGGTCGAATAGGTAAGCCTAACTGACTTCTACCTGCTGCCGCTTATTCTGGAGTGGCTGTAGGTAGAGGTTTTCTCACTATAAGGAGTGTTTAGGATGGATGCAGAGCTGAGTTCACAACCAATCGTAGCAAGCCGGGTATCGAAAAAGAAAATGAACTGGTATTTATGGGGGACGCTGTTTATTTTACCGGAAGTCGTTTTATTCATTCTCTTTCTATGGGTGCCTATTTTTAAAGGGATTTTCTATAGCTTCTATAACGTTGATTTCGTAGATGGCAATCATTTCACTGGCTTAGCAAATTATGTGAGTATTCTGAAGGATGATCTACTTTGGATTTCAATTAAGAATACATTGATCTATATGGCTTTGGGTATTATTCTGGGCTTCTGGATCCCGCCGTTAGTGGCAATCGCGGTTTCGGAGCTTCGTCGGTTTCAAGGGGCAGCGCGTATCATCAGCTATTTACCTAGTGCAGTGCCCGCCATTGTTTTGTACGGCATGTGGATGTGGTTTTTTGATGCTGTAGGACCGATTAACAGTTTGTTGCAGAAAATAGGCATAGACCAAGTTTCGTTTTTTAGTCCGAAATTGGCGATGTCTTCGATTGTTGTTCTAGAAACATGGCAAAGTTTTGGTGCAGCTACGTTAATCTATATTGCGGCGATCGTCGGGATCCCGAAGGATTTGTACGAAGCCGCTGAAATTGATGGCGCCAGTGTATGGCAGCGTGTTCGCTATATCATTTTGCCTAGCATCAAAACCTTAATGGGATTATTGCTGGTTCTCCAACTGATCACGACCTCTCAAGGCTTCCAAGCACAACTATCGATGACGGATGGCGGTCCGAATAATGCAACGCTGACGTACTTGTTATGGCTTAACCACACGGCGTTCCGTGATTTGGAATTCGGTAAAGCGAGTGCCATGGGCAGCTTGATGTTCTTTGTGCTCATAGGAATGACCATCCTTTACAACGTCATGCAGCGTAGGAGTGAGAAAGCATGAAGCAAGGCGAACGAGGATTAATTTCTCAGCATGATTTCAAAAAAGGATCCGTCAAATTCGGTTACACCCTCATGGTGCTGCTCATCGTGGCGATTGCGGTTACGACGATCTATCCGTTTCTGAATACGTTTTTTGGCTCGCTGAAAACGCGGGAAGAGTTTTTCACGTTTCCTCCTACCTTTTTCCCGAAACACTGGATTTGGAAAAATTATGACGATGCGTTTAACAGCTTCGACCTGCCATTGCTGACTTTTTTGAAAAATACCATATTCATTTATATGGGGAATGTCGTGTGCTCGTTGTTATTTATCGGGCTAGCCGCATATGCGTTATCTCATTTGAAAGTCCCGTTCAAGCGATGGGTAACACTTTTCTTTTTCTCTACCCTGTTGATTCCGCCAGCAACGTACATCGTACCTAACTTTTTGAATTTGAAAAGCTTAGGGATGATCAATACCTATTGGGCCTTCTGGTTGCCCGCGGCGGCAAATGCTTATTTCATGCTGCTGCTCAAAAATTTCTTCGATGGCATTCACAAGGAAGTGCTGGAAGCTGCGCGTATCGATGGGGCAAGTGAATTCAAATCCTTCATTCGGATTGCAATTCCGCTGTCAATGCCAATCATTGGCACGCTGCTCATGCTGTCGTTCTCGACGACGTGGAATGATTTCTACTGGCCGAGCATTGTGATGACGGATAAAAGCATGTACCCGCTGGCCACAGGTATTTATCGTTATGTGGTGTATTCCAACTCGGTCATTCCATGGAGTGTACGTTTTGCAGTGTTGACCATGGCGATGCTGCCGCCGGTACTGTTCTTCTTGATTTTCCAGAAGTTTATGATTCGTGGCTTATCAGTATCCAGCGTGAAAGGATAAGGAGAAGCGTCCTTCAGAATGCGAATTCTGGAGGCGTTTTCTTTTGCGTTTAAAGGAGTTTCTTTCCGGCATAGCGAACGTACTGATAGCCTAACCAACAGCGGTGCTGCTCCTGGCAGCTTGACGGAAAGTTTTTGAAAGGGTGGTAAGAGGGATGCGTAAAATGCTGCAAAATATGAAGCTGATGAAAAAGTTGATCCTGCTGCTTATCGTCTTCGTGGTGATTCCAACGCTCATGTTGGATTTGGTTGTTGCCAAGAAGTTGGAATCCATTACGGAGGAACAAGTAGGGACAGCTCTGCTCCAATTAGTCCGGGGAAGTCATTTGACACTCGACCGCGAAAGCAGCGATTTTGAAGAAAAAACGGAAAAAATTATGATTTCGCAAGAAATCCAACAATTAGTGAGCGTCCCATCATCCTCTGAATATGAGCGTTTTGAAATTTTCAAAGCGTTAGATAAATATTTGAACAATTATTCAACCAATGCGGTGAGATATTCTTTGTTTTTCTCAGATAAGGATAAGTTGTATTCGTTTGTCCCTAATTCAGACCTATTGAATAATGGGGTGTTTTATTCGACAGATATGACGGATCTTTCGTGGTATAAAGCGGTCAGCAATGCGAAAGGGAAGGGCATTATTCGCGTTATTGATAAATTCGGTTATAACCCGAACAACACGCAAACGGTAGCCTATTTGAGGCAACTAAACAGTATTTATAACGGCGAAACGGTTATCGGCTACTTGGTTGTTTCCGGCATTGAAACGCCGTTACAGTTGGATTTCGTCCCTTTTGATAAGTATAAAGATGCCCAAATACTGCTGCTAGATTCCGATAATACGGTCTTGGCGACGAATACCGAAGCCTTCGGGATTGGCTCGAAGATTGGCGTGCCCGAAGGCAAGGAAGAAGGGGTTTATAAGCAGATCGAGAACGGCAATGAGATTATGTCGGTCATACATACGAGTGAATTTACGGGGACGAAGCTGCTGATGCGCGTTCCAGTCCAGTCAATCATTATCGATCATATCAGTGTTCAACGCTTGGTCGATTGGATTATGTTGATTTATTTCTTTATTTTGATTTTGGCGAGTATGTATTTCATTCAATCGATTTTGAAGCCTATTTCTCGATTGGCTCGAATCACGAATTCATATCATCCAGGAAAAGCTTTGGGCATTACCATGCATGCGGAGAGCAAAAATGAGATCGTGCTGCTGAGCAATCATTTCATCCGAATGACCAATCGATTGAATCAGACGATTTATGATCAATATGAGCTTGAATTAAAGCATAAGGAAGTTGAATTGTCGATATTACATACACAAATCAATCCACATCTGCTCTATAACACGTTGGAGTCTGTCTACTGGCATACTTTAATGGAAGGCGCGGCGGAATCGGCGGAAATGATTAAGGATTTGTCGCTCATTATGCGAATTGGCCTAAGTAAGGGTAAGCTGCTCATTCCGGTGATGGAAGAAATCAATCATGCGGAGGCGTATGTGCGGCTCCAGCTGTTCCGCTATGAGTATGCATTCAAGGCGTATTGGGAAATCGAAGAGGAGGCTAAACGGTTTCTAATGCCAAAGGTGCTCTTGCAGCCGATTATTGAGAATGCCATCCTCCACGGAATCAAGAATATGAGCCATGATGGGGAGCTTTGGATCAAGGTGAAGCATACGGAAGGTAAACTGATAATTAGTGTGGAGGACAATGGTTATCGCCCTGCTGATATCGGAATGTTGAATGCCATTTTGCAGGGGAAAGAGAGTAGTAAAGGATTCGGTATTATTAATGTGCAAAAGCGGATTCAGCTGCATTTCGGGGAAGGCTATGGCCTGCAGTACGCGTTGCGGGAGGATCAGGGGGTACGGGCGTGGATTGAGATTCCAGCTGTGTTGGATGAGACGGATTTGAAATAGGAGCAGGGGAGCTGCAAATTGCAAGTACACCCCTTACATCCCACTCTATCAGCGAGGCCGCTGCCATTTCTTGCGATAGACCAGCGGCGTGTCACCGGTACGGTCTTTGAACAGATTGATAAAGTGGCTGACGTTATCGATGCCAATCGTGGTTGCTATTTCAGATACAGGCATATCTGAGTATTTCAAGCGTTCCTTGGCATGTGTCATTCGAATGCTAATCAAGTATTCATGAGGCGAGAAACCTGTATACTGCTTAAACCGTTTGGCCATATGGTATTTGCTAACGGCATGTTCACGAGCAAGCTCGTCTAGAGAAATGGATTCCCAGAATCTGGATTCCAGGGTTTGGCAAATAGCATCGATGTAATCAGGCTTGTCCGATTCGGATAAGCCTATTTGCTGCGCAGAGAGGACGATCTCTGTCAGCAGCTCAACAAGCAATTTCGATGTGAGGAACTCTGTTGATGCGTTTCGTTGTTGTTGGATCTGCAATGTTTGACGTAGTAGCTTGGATACGTGGGACTCGTTGCTTTGCTGCAAAACTGGCTCGTGTGAGGCTGCATAATGCTCGTAATAGGCTGAAGACGCACTCCCGTGAAAATGTACCCATAGAAGCTCGAGTGGTTCCTGGGGATGGGTTGCGTAGTGATGGTAGCTATCACAATGGATGAAAAATAACTGATGAGCTCCTAAAGAATAGCTGTTATCCCGATATCTCAACTGTCCTCTACCACGCAAAATGTATGCAATCAAATAGGAATTAAGACCTTCACGTTCTGTGAAATAGCCTGGAAGCGTATGGAAATGACCTATCTCTTGTACATAATACAGGTTTGTTTTGGCAAACGGGGAAGGGCTGGCGATGAAACGAATCGAGTCTTCCGACCATGCGGTAGTGAAATTTTCTTTCATGAGAGAGGCGCCTCCGAGGCTGTCGCAAGATTCTATTATTATTTACCAAGATTATTGGATGTCATCTTGATTGTAAGCCATTACAATAAGTTTATAAAGCTATTATTTATGGACGAATGGAGATGTTTCGATGTCAATTTACCCAGCAATTAAGGCAAGTCTCAAGCCTCGAATTGGTTTATATTCTGTTGGACTCCGAGCATATTGGGAGCAGTTTCCTGGTTTAAAAGAACGATTAGAAGAATATGGACGCTTTATTGAACACCAAATGGCCGCATGGGCTGACGTGTATTACTATGGGCTCGTTGATACGGAAGGGGAAGGGCGGAAGGCAGGCGATTGGCTGAATGAGCGACAAGTGGATCTTGTTTTCTGCCATGCAGCAACCTACTCCACAAGTTCTACGGTGTTACCGGTGCATCAAATTTGTAAAGCTCCTGTTGTCTTCCTCAATTTACAGCCAACAGCGAGACTTAATTATGAGCAGTCAACGACAGGGGAATGGTTGGCGCATTGTGGAGCTTGTCCTGTGCCAGAGTTCGCCAATGTGTTCAATCGAGCGGGTATCCCATTCCGAGTTGTGAATGGCATGCTGGGGCTCGACTATACGCCAGCCATCTCATTGACGAATGAAGTGACGCATGAGCGCCGTGAAGCGGTGCGTGCGTGGAGAGAAATTGAAGAGTGGGTAAGATCGGCAGGAGTACCTAGGACCTTGCAGCATAGCCGCTTCGGTTTCTTAGGCAATACCTATAGCGGGATGCTCGATATGTATAGTGATTTTACGATGATTTCTGCGCAGACAGGTCTGCATGTGGAAGTGCTTGAAATGTGTGATCTGGACCGCATGCTGCGAGAAGTGACGGCACAGGATGTGAAACGGAAGCTGGGTGAACTGCATGACATGTTCCAGATCAGCGGCGACTCCCCTTCGGATCCGATTGCGAAGAAGCCAACGGAGGAGCAGTTGGAGTGGTCTTGTCGGGTAGCTGCCGCGCAAGAGAAGCTTGTGCGGGCCTATGATTTAGACGCCTTGTCGTACTATTACCACGGTGCGCCAAGTGGTGAATACGAGAAGCTGCAAGGCGGCTTCATTGTCGGTCACTCGCTGCTTACAGCGCGCGGCATTCCTTGCTCAGGCGAAGGAGACCTGAAGACGGCTGTCGCAATGAAAATCAGCGATATTCTCGGCGTCGGCGGCTCCTTCTCAGAAATCGTCGTCGTGGATTATATCGACGAGACAATTCTGCTTGGCCATGACGGGCCGTTCCACATCGCGATTTCCGAAGGAAAGCCGGTTTTGCGCGGCATGGGGTTGTATCACGGCAAGCAGGGCACTGGCGTGTCCGTCGAAGCGAAGGTGAAGACAGGCGCGATCACGACGCTGAACGTGACACAGACTGGCGATGGTAAGCTGAAGCTGATCTCGAGCGAAGGCGAGTCGACGAATGGGCCAATTATGAAGATCGGCAACACGCAGACGCCTGTGAAGTTCCGTGAGCACCCGGATGCGTACATGTCTCGATGGTTTGCAGAAGCGCCGACGCATCACTGCGCGATGTCCATTGGGCACAATGCATCCCAATTTCAGAAAGTCGCAGAGTTGATGAAGTTGAAGCATGTGGTTCTGTAGCTGCTATTGCAACATGAGCGCGGAGTTAGTCGATGAAACCGACTAACTCCCACTCAAAAGAGGCAAAGTGACTGTAGTTAGTCGATGAAACCGACTCCCCACCACCAAAGAAAAAAACGCAACAGTCCGAAAAGGACAGTTGCGTTTTTTTTGTATCCACGTACTTATCGCCGTAACTTTACTACGACATTCCTTCTCATTTCAACCAGATGACAGTGTATGCTCAAATTAATTCGTATATCCACATTCGTGGAAGTGCCTGATTAATTTTGCGGAAAGGAAGATAGATCTTCGGATGAATCAGAAATTCCTGTCACATCAATGTAATGATCGATTGAATCAAGAACCTGACTTAACGGAGATTGAGTAAATATAATGCGATCCGCGTGAATAGCGTTATAGGTGCTATCATCTTTGTTAATTTTGAATCCTCTATAATTCTCGTAAATAGTTTTCATGGCAATCTCTCCTTCGCTAGGATGTATATAATAAAATACCATCTTATGGATAAGTTTGGTAGAGGTGTAAAATAAGAGATTCTGTCACTTTATGAATGTTCATGTGAATTTCACATTAAAATCGTGAACTGGAGAAGATAATAGGTGGATATACGTTTTTTGCTATTCTGTTCTTTTTTATGTTACAGTTATGTGGAGGTGATTTCAAGTGTTAAAATTAAGTATTTTGGATCAATCGCAAATTGGAGAAGGTCGTAATGCCGCGCAGACGTTGGCCGAGACGACTGAACTTGCACAAGAAGCTGATCGAATTGGCTACAGCCGATTCTGGGTGTCGGAGCATCATGCTTCACAAGCCTTGGCGCATTCAAGTCCAGAGGTTCTAATTGCACATTTGGCAGCCAAAACAGAGCGCATCCGACTAGGCTCTGGAGGCATCATGATGCCGCATTATAGTGCATATAAAGTTGCTGAAAACTTCCGCTTGTTAGAGGCTCTCCACCCGGGGCGTATTGATGTTGGGCTAGGTCGTGCACCAGGCGGTATGCCGATATCCACGCGTGCGCTGCAAGAGGGCAAATATACAGGTGTTGACCAATACCCGCAGCAAATCGCTGATTTGACGGGTTATTTATATGATTCACTTCCGGCGGGGCATAGGTTCGCCGCGCTGCATGCATCACCAATTATCCCGACGGCTCCCGAGATTTGGCTGCTCGGATCTTCCTACGACAGCGCAAGAATTGCTGCTGATCAAGGGGCGGCTTTCGGTTTCGCGCAATTTTTTGGAAACGCGGACTGTGAGCAGGCGCTGCGAATTTATCGCGAGCATTTCACACCGTCAATCCTGAATGAGAAGCCTCACTCCCTAGCAGCAGTGTTGGTCATCTGTGCAGATACAGAAGAAGAAGCAAATCAACTGGCGCTAAGCACAGATTTGTTCTTCTTGTCTTTAGGCCGCGGAATGCTGCTTCCCTCATTTCCTTCCGTGAATACGGCCCTCAATTACCCGTATACGGAGAATGACTATGCCATGATTCGTAATGGTCGTCACAGACGAATTGTTGGTACTCCGAAGCAAGTGAAGGAAGAGATCTTGAAGTTGAATGAAGCTTATCAAGCAGATGAAATCATGGTCGTCTCGCCGATTCATAACATCGAAGCGCGATTGCATTCGTATCGCTTGCTGGCGAAGGCTTTCGATTTGTAGAGTTTTGGGCGCCAACGCTCCCCTTGTCAAGCGGCGCTTCACCTGTAAACAAAACGCTTCTAATCCAAACTGCACTCCGTTTGTCTAAAAGGCAATCCCGCCATTCGCCTCGGCATTAACTGGAAAATGTACAGTTAATTTCACTGAATTTGCACGAAAATGGGAAAATAACTGGATTTCATGCAGCTAATTTCTGCGATTTGGTTTGATTTCAGCCAATTGATGAAGATTAGCTGTACATTTTCCAGTTAGACGCTCCAATCAGTGATCTGGTGTGAAATTAGCTACATCTTTTCCATTTATTTTGCAGAGGTTGAAAACCACATTTGCGTTTTTTGGCGACTGCCATTACACTTAAACAAAAAACGGTGGAGTGGTGGCATGAGCAAGAATCGCGTATGGAACAAGGGAAAACGGAATGGTGGAGGCGGGCCTGCACCTGGAACAAGCTACAAAGAGAAGCTTGCAGCAGAGCAACCTTTTAAAGCGGAAGTGATTGATCTTTCGAATCCGATTAATCAAGTGAAGCGCATGAGCCGTGAGAACTGGGTAGAACGTCCGACCCGACCAGCTCGCGCGCAACAGCCGAATAAGTAACTGACAGGACAAAGCCTATCTAATCTCCATTCATGGAGATGGTGAGGGCTTTTTTTTATGCCAAAATTCCCGTTAGCTAGTCACTCATGCGACTTTTTTCGCCTAAAACCTCATATAAATGGAAAAAGTGCCGAAGGTGAGATGGTTACGTACCAATCGGATAGGTTCGAATAAGGAGGCTATGCATCATGAGAACCGTCTTGAAGCTAGAAATCGAGGAAGCGAAGGTGATGATTGCTGCTGGTATTCAAGCTGCGGAGGAGGCTCAGGCGGCAGAAACGATTTGTATTGTTGACGAAGGCGGTTATTTGTTGGCATTAGAGCGAATGAACGGTGCACGCAATACGAGCCCTGAGTTGGCAATGGCGAAAGCTTTTACGGCAAGTGGGCATAGACGTTCTACGCACTTGTTTAATCAGCCTGGCGGGCCAGCGACGATCCATGGGGAAGCGTTTGGCATTCATGCCATGATGCCGGGGAAGTTTGCGATTTTCGTAGGTGGATTTCCTATCGTGGTTAACGGTCAAGTTATTGGCGGGGTTGGCGTGAGCGGAGGGGCTGGCGAGGAGGATATTGCCGTTGGAGTGGCGACCTTGAAGGCGCTACAGCAGCACTTAGGCGATCAATTCGAAGTCCTTACCGATGCGGATATTAAAAAGTGAGAAGAGGCGAGGCCTCGGCCTAAGTAACTTTTGTAAAGAGAAACCCCCCGACACCTCTCCAGGGAGAGGTGTCGGGGGGTAATTCACTATAGCAGGCTTCTCACGTACGAGAACGTCTCTTCAATCGTATGATCTTGGAGCCGCTCTAACGAAATGTCGACTCCAGGCTTATGCGAGTGAAGCTTTGCCAAGAAGGAGGCTGTCTCGAATATTCCTTTACCGGACTCAATTTCATTCTTTCGACCATTGTTCACAACATAATCTTTCAAATGAGTCAGCACAATTCGGCTGCCAAAAGTTGCGAAGGCATGATCCAAGAAAGCTTCTTGGTCCCGTGGCTCAACCACAGTCGGCGGAATTAAATTAACCGGGTCGAAAACAACACCTAATGTGCTGGAAGGCACTTCGGCTAAGATTTGCGCCATTTTCTCAGTGCTAGACAAAGTATGTGTGACAACCGGCTCTAATCCGATGTGAACACCCCAACGCTCGGCCTCTTCTGCTAATTCCTCAACCGTTTGCTTCAGGATGGACCATCCTTTGGCCTCGTAGCCATTAGCGTCCTCCGCAAGATACGTTGTTAGATCACCTGTTTCAGTAGCCACAATGGATGTTCCGAAATCACGGGCGTATCGCAAATGCTCTTTGAATCTATCGATCTCATAACGACGCTGTTGCGGATCGGGATGTATGGGATTGATGTAGCATCCGAGCACGCCAATCCGCACGCCTGCGCGATGAAATTGCTCGCCAATATGATTGGCGAGAGCTGGGCTTAATTTCCCTAGACTTAAATCATAATCGCTAATCGCTTTACTGAGTGCTAATTGAACGAAGTCAATCCCTCGTCCGCTTAACTTTGCGGTCAATTCCTTCAAGGGCAGATGGCCGACGGTATGAGCGAGTGTCCCGATTCCCATCTATCTGGCCATCCATCCGCCGTCCACGCAAAGCACGTGTCCGTTCATATAATCGGAAGCACCCGAAGACAAGAATACAACAGGACCTTTCAAATCTTCAGGTGAACCCCAACGACCTGCTGGAATACGCTCTGTGATAGAAGCTGTACGTTTCTCATCCTTGAGAATTGGAGCTGTGTTATTCGTCGTCATATAGCCAGGAGCAATGGCATTAATTTGAATGCCTTTGCCAGCCCACTCGTTCGCTAATGCTTTCGTCACACCTGCAATCGCATGCTTACTTGCTGTGTACCCTGGCACGTTAATTCCGCCTTGATATGTCAGCATGGAAGCAATATTCACGATTTTACCGCTGCCGCGCTCGATCATATGACGACCAATCAGCTGGCAAAGGAAGAATGCCGAGTTCAAGTTCAGGTCAATCACATCGTGCCAATCTTGACGCGCATGGTCAACGGCTGGAGTACGACGGATAATACCCGCGTTATTTACTAGGATATCGATGCTGCCGTAAATGCCAATCGCTCTAGCAACGACATCCTCAAGGATATCTTCATTGCTTAGATCTGCAGCGATAAGCTCGGCTTTGCCACCTAATGCGCGGATTGCTTCAACAGTTTGAACGCTTTCAGAAGAGGAAACCGCGATGACGTTCGCGCCTGCTTCTGCAAGTCCGATCGCCATAGCTTGGCCTAGACCGCCTGAAGCACCAGTAACGAATGCTGTTTTTCCCGATAGATTAAAAAGTGTCATAATGTACTCCTTTTCCCAAAAAGAAATGATAGATTTCAACTTGCAACTTGCGCTTAACGTGTTTCAATCTGGATGCCTGTTTCGCGGAACTGCTGAGCTGTTTCTTCTGACAACCCGCTATCGGTTAGAATCATAGCCACCTCAGAAAGGGATGCGAAAGTTCGCAACGCACATTGCCCGAATTTGAAATGATCGATAACCCCATAGACGGTTGCGCTGGAGCTGATTAATGCGCGTTTGTACTCGACAAGATCATTCGTATAAATCGTAAAGCCATGCTGCAGGTGCACCCCAGTGGCAGAAATAAACGATTTCTGAATGTTGAGGCCGCGTACATAGTCTACGGCTTCGGGGCCGGCAAGCATGTTGCGTAGACGATAGCCACCTGGCACGACAAGCCGAATTTCATCCTTGTGGACAAGTTCAGAAATAATGTAAAGATCGTTAGTTACAACGGTAAGCGGCTGATTATCCAGCCGCCTAGCAATTTCAAGCGTTGTCGAGCCGCCATCCAGTGCGATAATATCGCGAGGTTGGATGTATCGGAGTGCGAGAGAGGCAATCTCCGATTTCTTGTCCGCATGCTTAATATTCGGTTCTTTCGCAGAGAGAATGCCTAACTGATCACTTTGAGCTAGCATAGCACCGCCATGAATGCGGATAAGCAGCCCCTTTTCTTCCAGCTTGGCTAAATCTTCGCGAATGGTTTTTCCTGTTACTTGTAGACGTTCACTCAGCTCATTCACAGTGACTTCTTTCTGGGCGAGTAAAACTTCCATGATCGTTTCATATCTACGTAATGGATTCATCGGGATTCATCCGTTCTTCTAATGGGTGTACCGATTATTTCAAATCTTGCATAGCAACTGCGTCCATATCGTTGAACATTTGATTTTCGCCAGCCATACCCCAAATGAATGTATAGTTGTTCGTGCCAACACCGCTGTGGATGGACCAGCTTGGTGAGATGACAGCTTGCTCATTGCGCATAACAACGTGACGAGTTTGTTGCGGCTCACCCATCATGTGGAAGACAACTGCATCTTCTGGCATGTCAAAATAGAAATAAACCTCGGAACGACGGTTGTGCGTATGAGTCGGCATTGTATTCCACATGTTGCCTGGCTTCAATAATGTCATACCCATAACAAGCTGACAGCTTTGAATACCGTCCAAGTGGATGTATTTATAAATCGTACGCTCATTGGAAGTATTGATGCTGCCTAGGTGAGCAGGCGTCGCTTCGCTAATCGCTACTTTCACAGTCGGGTACGTTGTGTGAGCTGGTGTGGAGTTGAAGTAGAATTTCGCTGGGTTCGCTGCATCATCGCTTGCGAAGGAAATTTCTTTGGAGCCAAGACCGATGTAAATGCAGTCTTTGGAATCCATTGTGTACGCTGTGCCATCGACAGTGATTGTCCCTCTAGCACCAACGTTGATAATACCGATTTCGCGGCGCTCTAAGAAGTAGTCAGCAGCCATTTCTTTCGTGTCAGCTTCTAATTTAAGCGTTTCAGTTGTAGGCAGAACACCACCGATAATAAAACGATCAACGTGGGAGTAAACTAATGTCACTTGGTTTTCTGTAAATAAGGATTGAATTTGAAATTCGGCTTGTAAACGTTCAGTATCAAATTGTTTAACTTCATTCGGGTGTGATGCATAGCGGATATCCATGGATTAATCTCTCCTTGAGTTGGTTTATTTGTGTTGATATACGTTCATATAGGTTTAATTTACTTCATATCAATCATTTAGGCAAGGAGATCTTGCGTGCGATTTGTGGAAATTAGGGAAGTTGTGAATAAAGTGAGCGGAAAGTGTACAAAACAAGCAAACGGGCACAGTTATTAGGAAGTTAATAAGGAGGAGGCATACATCGATGGACAAAAGTCACTATTTCGACCACGTTTGCAATGATACAATTCCGACACTGCCAGAAGAAGAAGATACAACTCCGACAGATATGTTAAGTGATGCAGTTGCAGAAATTATGGATAATATAAGTCATCCATTTTCGAATGATGATTACACAGATCGAGACTAAAGGATGTAGAAGAATCCCTTCCATTGGAAGGGATTTTCTTTTTGAAGGCAGGGGAGTACAATGACCATATGAACGGATAGAGAGGAGCGACCAATGCCACAATCGACAAGATTATTTCCTACTTTGTTGCCGGATTACCCCTGTCATCCACAGGTGGTTGCTTATTATTTTAAACAATGGCAAGGCTTCCATATGCCCTTTCACCGACATGATGCGACTGAGATCATGTATACCATACAAGGCTTTTGTGAGATTGAGATACAGCTTTCCCCAACACGAACTGAACGAGTCAGATTGAAAAAAGGGGAGTTCATTCTTCTCAATGCCAATATCGCCCATCGACTTATTGTTGAAGATGATGAGCCATGCCGGATGCTCAATGTGGAATTTCGCTTTACACAGCATCAGGGTGTGATGCCCTCTTTACAACATCTTGCCGCGGAAGAGAAACAACTCAACTCTTTATTAGAAGTTAAGACCGCTTATTTAGTGCTGCGTGATCCAGATGAAGTATATCATGTGATGAAAAGTTTGGTGCTTGAGCTAGATAAGCCGGCTGACAAGAGCGAGTCCATGATTCAACTGTTGTTTGCGCAACTGCTGATCCGAATCGCCCGTTTACGGCGTGAATCCGCAAGCAGTAGTTTGGTACAAAGCGAATGGTATGTGAAGAAAAGCATGGATTATATGCATCAAAATTACGATCGCGAGATTCAAGTGAAAGAAATAGCAGGGGCTGTGAATTTACATCCAGGCTATTTACAGCGCATTTTCAAAGCGGTGACAGGACAAACCTTAATGGCGTACTTAACGGAAATTAGAATGGAAAAAGCACAAATGCTGCTGCTTGAAACGGACATTCCGATTGCGGATATTTCTGATTATATCGGAGTGGGCAGCCGTCAGTATTTTCATCTGTTATTCAAGGCGCACACGAATTTAACGCCGACAGATTATCGCAAATCGATGAACACGCACAAACATATGTATCCAGAAGGAAGTTAGGATTTTTGACAATTGAGAAGTGAAGTAGTTAGAAATTTGATAACGTTTTCTCTCTTTGGCTTGGTACAATGTGAAGCATAGACGAAGTGATAGAGAGGGCGATATATATGGCATTTAAGGTAACATTCATTGGCGCGGGCAGTATTGGTTTCACACGTGGACTATTACGAGATTTACTAGCTGTACCCGAATTTCAACATATTCAAGTGGCTTTTACAGATATTAATCCACACAATTTAGAGATGGTGACAGAGTTATGCCAACGTGATATTCATGAGAATGGCTTATCGATTCAGATTCAAGCGACGACAGATCGCAGGGAAGCGTTAGAAGGCGCCAAATACGTACTTTGTACAATTCGTGTAGGCGGTTTAGAGGCTTTTGCAACGGATGTGGACATTCCATTGAAATATGGTGTGGATCAATGCGTAGGAGATACATTATGTGCGGGCGGTATCATGTACGGTCAACGTGGCATTTCTGAAATGCTCCGCATATGCCAAGATATTCGCGAAGTCGCTGCGCCGGATGTTACCTTATTGAATTACGCGAACCCGATGGCTATGTTGACTTGGGCATGTAATAAGTATGGCGGCGTTCGTACGATTGGCCTTTGTCACGGTGTACAGCATGGCCATCATCAAATCGCAGATGTTTACGGGTTGGATAAGAAAGACGTTGACATTATATGCGCAGGCATTAATCATCAAACATGGTATATCCAAGCTTCCCATGAGGGGAAGGATTTGACAGCAGGCTTATTAGAAGCATTTGAAAATCATGCCGAGTATGCACGAACAGAGAAAGTTCGCATTGATATGCTGCGCCGCTTTGGCTACTATAGCACGGAGTCCAATGGACATTTGAGTGAATATGTTCCTTGGTATCGGAAACGGGCAAGTGAAATTGGGGATTGGATTGATATGGGGTCTTGGATTAATGGTGAAACGGGCGGATACTTACGCGTGTGCACAGAGGGACGACGTTGGTTTGAGACGGATTTCCCGAACTGGATGAAGGATCCCGCATTCGTCTATGCGAGCGAGAAACGAAGTGAAGAGCATGGCTCTTACATTATTGAAGGTCTAGAAACAGGCCGCGTTTATCGTGGGCATTTCAACTTGGTCAATAAAGGTGTGATCTCGAATTTACCGGATGATGCGATTATTGAAGCACCAGGCTATGTCGATCGCAACGGCATCTCGATGCCGCATGTCGGTGAGCTGCCATTGGGCCCAGCGGCGGTATGTAATGTCAGTATCTCCGTTCAGCGCTTAGCTGTAGAAGCAGCAGTTCATGGAGACGATAAGCTGCTGCGTCAAGCGTTTATGATGGATCCTCTCGTTGGAGCTGTTTGCAATCCGAAGGAAATTTGGCAAATGGTAGACGAAATGTTAGTCGCACAAGAGGCATGGCTGCCGCAATATGGTCCGGCAATTGCTGAAGCCAAACAGCGTCTTGCAGCAGGGAACCTCATTCCGACGCGTGACTATGAAGGGGCTGCTCGTGTGAAGGTGAAAACGGTCTCTGAGATGCAGCAGGATCGTGAGGCCGCCAACAAAAACGCAGGGGAAGCTGATAAAGGGAAGGATCGCGCGACGACAACTGCGTGAGGTTCGTTTGATTTCAAGTATGTTCATTTGGGTGCTTTTCGGGTATAATTAGTGAGTAAGTGAAGGGCCGCTTGCGGTCCTTCTTTTTTTATTTCAAAGCTGGAAGCGTTTTATAACGAAAGGGGAAAGTCAGATGTCTAATATTGGGGTATGGGAAGCTGCAGAACCAGGCGTGACTCGTTGTATTTTGAAAGCAGAGGTAGGTTTAATGATGATGGAGGTTCACTTCGAACCTGGGGCGATTGGCTATCAGCATAGTCATGTTCACGAACAAATGTCGTATTGCTTGAAAGGCAAAATCGAATTCACAATCGATGGTGTTGTTACGGTTATTGAACAAGGCCAAACGATTTATATACCAAGTGGAGCTAAACATGGTGTTACCGCACTGGAAGATTCAGCGCTCTTAGATGTATTTACGCCAATTCGCGAAGATTTGGTGAAAAGATAACCAGTTGCTCCCGCAACTGGTTTTACTTTGAGTACGATAATTGAATGCGTTTACATATGTTAAATGGAGGCAGACTATGCGAAAAAGGGGACGTAAAGCGTGGAATTGGTTTCACCGCAGCTTATTTTTACGTGATCGTCCACTGACTGTTAAATTGCTCGTATATTCAGCCATGCTAGTTGTGATTCCGCTATGTGTTGTTGGATTCATTTCCTATCAGAAATCGTCAGAGGTGCTTAGGGAAGAAGCGAATCTAAGTAATGAACAAATTATTGAGCAGGTTAAGCTCCATATCGAGTACTACATACGCGATTTCGAAATTGACTCGATCCGCATGCAAAACCATCCAGCCATGCAGCAATTCCTACGGATGACGAGTGAGCAAGAAGTGAAGGAATCCGGCATCCGCGAACCCTTGCTGCAATTATTTCACGATACCGCGTACTCTCGATCGGATATTTCACGCATCCTGCTAGTTATGGAGGATAAAGCGGTTCTGGATACAAGCTACAACAAAAACGTAACACCAGCCATTGAATTAATTCAAGAACCGTGGTTTTCAAGTGTTCCTAACAATAGTGATATTCGGCTTATTATTCGTCCGCCCTCACCACGCTATGAGCTCGAATATGTGCCTGTGCTCTCCATTGTGAAGAGGCTAGTGAGTCCGAATACATTGGAACCGGTTGCAACCTTGATCATGGAAGTGAATTTCAAACGTATTCAAGAAATTGCTGATCGCGTAACGATTGGACGCACGGGATATCTCTCGATCATCGACTCTGCGGGTCACTATATATTTTCCCCAGCCAATGAGGAGATTGGTCAGTTGTCTGAGCTTGAGCAATTACCGATTATTCTCACGCAAGATAGCGGCTCTTACCAAGCATCAACAGGAGATAAACCGTTCTATACGTGGAGTAAATCGTCCTATCTGAATTGGCGATTAGTCACAATGATTCCGGAATCCGAATTGACGCATGGAACGCAGTATATTAGGCAAACCATTTGGTGGACTGTTGTTTTTACACTGCTTATCGCCTATTTAATCGGCATTGGTTTCGCGACAAGCATTGTTCGACCGATACGATCGCTTCAATTTTTTATGAAGAGAGTAAAAGCAGGGGATTTCCACTCTCGCGTAGACATTGAGTCCAAAGATGAGATCGGTCAGTTGACGAATGATTTTAATAAGATGGTTGAGAAGCTACAAGTGCTTTTAGATGAAATTTACTATTCAGAGCTGCGCGAGAAAGATCTACAGCTTCGCCAGAAAGAGACGGAACTGAAAGTGCTGCAATCCCAAGTGAACCCGCACTTTTTGATGAATGCGTTAGAAACGGTCCGAGGTATGGCATTGGAAAAGGATATGACGGATATTTCTGTATTGGTTGCTTCATTGGCTCGACTGCTTCGCTACAATTTGAATCATGCAGGCGCAACGATTTCCGTGCAACAAGAAGTTCATATCTGTGACATGTATTTGCGGATTCAGCAATATAGGTTCCAAGAGAGACTCACGTATTCGTTTCAGATTCCTTCATGGGCAGAGACACAGATGATAGCCAAGTTTGCTCTCCAGCCATTAGTTGAGAATTGTGTCATTCATGGCTTAGAGACGAGTGCGATGCCCGTGCATATTGATATTTCCGCAAAACGTTATGATGAGAAGCATTTTGTAATAGAAATAAAAGATACTGGAACCGGAATACCTGTTGATAGATTGAGGTCCTTACAGCTCGATTTGCGTCAAAAGGATATGGTGACTGCTGTCTCACAGATTGGCATAGTCAATGTACATCGGCGAATTTCGTACTTATTTGAGGAGGATTCTGGCCTTGAACTGGAAAGTAGCGTTGGTGCTGGAACCACAGTTAGGATTAAGCTGCCACTGAAGCTACATGGAGAGGGAGGGGCTAGTCGTGTATAAAATCATACTAGTGGATGATGAGAAATGGGTCCGTGTTGTGTTGCGGAAAGCTGTTGAGCAGACCAAGCTGCCTGTAGTTATTATGCAGGAATGTGGAAATGGGTTAGAGGCACTTGACGCGCTTCAGCATCATCAAGCAGATCTCGTGATATCTGATATTAAGATGCCCGTTATGGATGGAATTGGATTAGCGGAGCAACTGGCACTTAAATCAGTGAATGTCATTTTAGTCAGTGGGTATGATGATTTTCAACTAGCCCAGAAAGCCATTCGGCATGGCGTGAAGGATTTTTTGTTAAAGCCTGTTGAAACGGAAGCCATGGCAGATTGTTTGCGCAGATGGATTCAAGAACGTGAGTCGCGGGAAGAGGCCTTACGTACTGATATTTCCGTAATAAATTCAGATGAACTATCCGCTATTGCACGCGTTCAGCAATTCGTTATGGCGAATGTGCATAAAGAAATTTCGTTGACTGATGCAGCGACACTGGTACATCTCAATCCAAGTTATTTGAGCCAGCTTTTTAAGCAGCAAACCGGAGGCAAGTTCGTTGATTTCGTCATTGAAATGCGAATGGATGAGGCGAAGCGATTGCTTGTAAAAACATCCCTGCGTGTTTCGGAAATTGCGGAAAGACTTGGATATGCGGATATTTCTTACTTCAGTACTACGTTTAAGAAGATCACCACGTACTCCCCGCTAGAATATCGTAAAAGTGGCGGAATGCCAAAAGAAAAAGGACACATGTGAGGCGCCTTTCACCTCCATGTATCCTTTTTTTTAATTCAGGCTTACTATTTTACTATTTTACTTTCTCGCTTTTTCAATCGCTTCCAGAGTTTCTTTATATTCACTCCGATATTTTTCGATAACAGGCTTCACAGCATCTTGCCAAGGCTTAAGGTCGGAAACATCTGTAATCGTGACGCCAGCTGCCTTTACTTTAGCTTCGGAATCCTTCTCGAATTTATCCCATTCGGCTTTTTGCGTTTTGACGGACTCCTGAGCGGCTTTCTTAATCAAATCCTTATCTTCGTTTGAAAGTTTATCCCAAGCTACTTTGGAAATCAGCAAAACTTCAGGTACACGTTGATGTTGGTCTAGAATGAGATTTTTGGCTTGTTGGAAATGGTTGGAAGAGAAATAGCTTGGATAGTTGTTCTCTGCGGCATCAATGATTCCGGTCTGTAAAGCATTGAAGACATCACCGTAGGGCATAGGTGTTGCATTTGCGCCAAGTGCAGCCATGAGATCGATATTGACTTTATTTTGAATGACACGTATTTTGAGTCCCTTAAGATCGGCTAAAGTTTTAATCGGTTTCTTCGAGTAGAAATGTCGCGCACCAGAGCTATAGTAGGCGAGTCCCTTCATACGGGAGGTCTCCAGGCTATCCAGAAGCTTCGTCCCTTGCTCACTCTCTAGAAACTTCCATTGATGAGCGTCATTGTCGAAAATATAAGGCAAGCTGAACACTTCATATTGCTTGTTGAATCCGCCTAGAGCACCTGTGCTGACGCGGGTAAATTCGATGGCGCCGAGCTGGACTTGCTCGATAACTGCTTTCTCTTCACCTAACTGGGAAGCGGGGAATACATCGATTTTGATGCGACCATCTGACGCTTGATTGACTAGCTCGGCGAATTTCTTATCGCCAATTGTTGTCGGGTAATCAGCCGGGTGCGTTTCAGCTAAACGGAAATTTAATTTAGGTCCATCACTTTTTTTCGTTGCTGAAGCGGGTGTAGTTGTTCCGGGTGCTGAAGTTGAGCTGTTGGTAGGTGTGCTGCCGCAAGCTGAAAGTAACAAACTTGTACCAATGACTGTACTGAGGATGGAGAAATATTTTCTTTTTATATGCATGTCGATTATCACCCTTTGTCGGAAAGTTAGGTAGATCCATTCAAGCTATTTCATAAGATTAGGCAGCCACATGACGAGACCAGGTATATAGGTGAGGATCATAAGGACGATACACATGACATAGAAGAATGGCATCATCGCCTTCGTGCCTTCAGAAATCGAAATATTCCCTATCGCGGATCCAACAAACAAGACGGTCCCGACAGGCGGGGTTAGTAGTCCAATGCCTAAGTTTAACATCATAATGATGCCGAAGTGAACAGGATCCATGCCAAGAGCAGTCACGACTGGAAGTAAAATTGGTGTCATAATTAAGATCAACGGTGCCATATCCATCGGAGCGCCTAGTACTAACAAAAGGACATTGATAATTAACAAGATGATAATGGGGTTATCTGTTATACCAAGCAGCAAATCAGTTAACATCCCAGGAACCTTAAGAAAAGCAAGTACATAACTAAAGGTAGCGGAAGCTGCAATTAAAAAGAGTACCATGGAAACCGTTCGAAAGGTACGCTTCAGTATAATCCACATACGGCTGATTGGAATATCCCGATAGACGAGAAACGTAAGGATGAAAGCATATAAACAAGCGAGCGCGCCGCTTTCCGTTGCTGTAAACCATCCAGTGAATATGCCGCCCAAAATAATGACCGCAGTCAGAAGTGACAGAAGTCCGTCACGAACGATTTTTGGAATTTCACGTAACGGAACCGTTTCACTCTTGGTATAACCGCGTTTAATCGCAATGATATAGCTTGTAACCATGAGGGATACACAGAGAATGAGACCAGGGACTATGCCTGCGAGGAACAAAGAAGCAATGGAGATGCCGCCGCCTGCTGCAAGGGAATAAAGGACAAGGTTGTGACTCGGTGGAACAACAACGCCTTGAATGGCGGCAGAAACTGTGACGCCTACGGCGTAGTCCGTGTCATATCCTTTCTTTTTCATCATGGGAATCATGACAGAGCCAATAGAAGAAACATCGGCTATCGCGGAGCCTGAGATATTACCGAAAAACATACATGCCACACAGTTCACCATAGCAAGTCCCCCGCGAATCCCCCCAACAAGAACCTGAGCAAGATTGATAAGTCGAAGAGCCATCTGTCCTTCACTCATGATCTGGCCAGCAAGGATGAAGAAGGGGATCGTCAGCAAGGAGTAAGAGTTCATGCCTTGAATCATGGTTTGGCCTACAGTTGCAAGTGGAACTTTTAAGTAAACAAGAGTAAGCAGAGATGAGCCTGCCAACGCTAAGGAGATCGGAAAACGCAGGACGATCAGACCAACGAAGGTGACACATAAGATGAGAATGGCAATGGTCGAGTCCATTAGTGGGTGCCTCCTTCCTTTAAATTGACATGCCGTTTCGTTTCAATCCCAAATAGCTGCAAAAGTGCATAAGCACAAGTCATGACGCCAGTAATCGGCATAATGACATACAACGTACTGTTGGGTAGACCTGTTGCTGGCAGTTCGGATTCGTGCATCATGACAGTGAAATCCCAGCCGTATAGCACGAGATAGATACCAAATGTGAGAATCGTGATTTCAATGAGCTTATCAAGCGCTTTATTTAATGAAGCTGGAAGCTTGTGTGTGAAGGAATCAATGCCAAGATGAAGCTTCTCTCGAAAACCAATCGCGATTCCCATGAATGAAAACCAGACAAGCAGTAACATAGTGACTTCTTCGGACCAGAAAAAAACGAAATTGAATAACTTACGCGTCATGACCTGAGCGGTGACGATGATGATCATACTCAGTAAACCGATAAGAGATGCCGACTCGATAAAGGTATCGATACCAAGAGCTATTTTTCGGAACAATCGCATCGTGAAATGGACCTCCTTTCTCTATTTGTAAGTGCTTCCATTTGCGATGTCTTTAGTATAGCGGTCAGTTTCTTGGGCAGGTACGCCATAGTTTTTAGTTTTTTTTGTAATATTTTTAGAATCGTTGAAAGTGAAGATCAGTATTGACTGGCGATTGACGGCAAAGTAAAGTTGAAATTATGAAATCTACCATATATGAAAAAGGAAGGGTTGAGCCTTATGCAAAATAGCGGTAAATTTGCTTGGACATGGACGATTCGCGAAGAAGTTCTTGAGGAATATGTGGAAATGCACTTGGCTCCTTGGCCAGAGATTATGGAGGAACATAGTAAAGCAGGAATCCGAGATTACTCCATTTTTCAAAATGGTGCACAATTTTTCTATGTATTCTTGTGCGATGATATAGATGCTGCTTTCGCCTATCTGGCTGAGAGTGATGCCTGTAATCGGTGGAATGCCATTACGTCCAAAATGGTTGTAGGCTCCTTCGATTTCCGCGAAGCCGTTCCGATTACGCCGATGCGTGAGGTTTTCTATCTGAAATAAGTTATTTTGGAAGAAGGATGACTAGAGATGATTCTAGCATCCTTTTCTCGTTTTCCGACTATTTACAGAGATGGCATACCGTGGTTTTAGGGGAATTGAAACCTACTTGAAGTACTACTAGGATTGGGATAGTATGAATAGCAGAGCAATTTTTGTTGAAAGGGACGTGAGAAATGAATAACCTCAACTTAAGTTTATTATTAAAAGCATCACGATTTCGGGTTATTCCAGTCATGGTTATTCCTGTCGTTTTAGGTGGATTAGGAGCAATCGTATGGAACGATACATTTCATCCTATCTTATTTGTGCTAACTTTCATTGGGTCAATTGCTGCGCACTTATTCTCGAATATGATTAATGACTTATGGGATTTTCGTAATGGCATTGATACAGCAGCCAAGGAAACAGCCTCAACGATTTCGACCAATTCAGGTTTTTTAGCCAATGGTACCATTGCAGAGCGAACGTTTAGTTTTCTGACATGGTCATTATTTGCAGTAGCCCTTATTTGTGGTCTTATCTTAAGCATAAGCAGCGGCTGGCTCGTACTCGTTTTCGGTGGTTTAGGTGCTTTGATTGCCTATTTCTATGTAGCACCGCCTATTAAATTTGGTTATCGCGGCAAAGGATATAGCGAGATTGCTATTTTGCTATCATTCGGCATTCTACCTACTTTAGGCAGCTATTATGTGCAGACGATGCAAGTCGATTATCGACCGATTTTGCTATCTTTGCCGATCGGCCTGTTGACTACATTAATTCTATTTAATCATCATTTCCTTCACTGGGAATCAGATCAAAGCGCGGGGAAGCGAACGCTAGTTGTTGTCTGGGGCGAGAAGAGAGCGCTCGTATTCTCCAAATGTTTATTCGTACTCTCTTATTTGGCTTTGATTTTGTGCGTAATAGTAGGCGTTTTCCCTTACTATGCCCTGCTTGCTTTAGTGACAGCCATACCATTTTATCGGGTATATGGTAATTTGAAGTCAGAGAATCCTTCACCGGCCTATCTGCCATTAATGGGTGCTTCACTAAAAGCAACAACCAGAGGCGGCTTGATTATGATGCTGGCTTTGGTCGTCCAAGCTATTTTTCAATGAGAATATTACAACAAAGTGAGGTCATAAGCGATGAGCAAGCAATTTACAATAGGTGATTTCCACACCATTTTATCTGAAGGCGAAGTTTGGAAAATAGGTGGGTTCCCGATGCCAGATGGGTCCTTCTGGGAATTCAGAGAGCCGAATGCGACGATTATTGTTCGAAATGGCATTCTATATGCACGTGCGCCGCTTAGCCGCAAAAATGACTATGTACAATTTCTAGATAACGCAAAGCATATGTATTATTCAGCTCAAGATGTTGAGGTGCCCGAAGAAGGAGAAATTTCATTCGAGCTTCAAATCCGTGCTCGCACGCAAAACACAGAGCCAAACGATTTATATGATGGCTTCGTCTCCTTGAATCTGCTTGATTTCACGACAGGCGCTGCGCTAGATTTCTTTGCTGGGAATGATAAGTATGCGAGTGTATATGCCGTACTTCCTTTCCCGGGTGTACAAGTTCCTGAGACAGACAAAACGCGCTTCTTCTGTATTTTCAAAGAGGAAACGAATTTCCAACCACGTGAATTCAATACGTACAAAATTACGTATCACCGCGGCAATGACGAAGTCATTTTCTATGTGAATGGTATCGAAGTGCGACGTGAGACAAATGTACCGATCAAATTCAATCGCTTCACAGTTGCCTTAGGTATGATGACGGAGAAGGATTTGACACCACAAGGCAGTGTCTCCTTGCATGGACAGACGATTATCGGCGAGTGGTCACCTGTAACAGTTACTATAACGGAATAAGAAGAAATACATGAAAGAGCTCGAACTTCGTTTCTGAAGTCGGGCTCTTTTTTGCACGCTCCTGCCTATGGGTGAATACACTGGAGTACTCAGCAATTAGGCTTCTTAGGAGGTACAGGTATGCGGAAATATACCGTCAAACAGGACCCTCGCGATTTTCGTGATTTCACATACAGGAGTGTCAATTATATTCGGGAATCTCAATTGCCGAGGCAAATCGATTTACGGGGCAAACTCACTCCGATTGTCAACCAAGGTTCTTTAGGATCATGCACATCAAATGCAATTGTAAGTGGTTTGCGAGAGTATTGGCTGCAATCTGAAGAAGAGAACCCAACGCGGCTATCACGCCTTTATCATTACTGGCATGAACGTGAGTTAGAAAATACGGTAAATCGTGATGCAGGGGCGACAATCCGTGACGGCATGAAAGTGTTGCATAAAACAGGCGTTTGTCCAGAGGAAGTATGGCCGTATAAGATTGCTAATTTTAAAGAAACACCGAATTATCAAGCGGAGTCTCTTGCTAGATATTATCGTATTGAAGGCTATCATCGCATTCATGATTTAGCAGGGATGAAGGCTGCGCTCGCGGATGGCTCTCCGGTTGTATTTGGAATATGGCTGTATGACTCATTTGAAAATAAGAAAGCTTCCAGTACTGGGAAAATTCCATATCCCAATCGGAAAAAGGAAAAACTTCTTGGCGGTCATGCGCTGCTTGCGGTTGGCTATAAGGATGGTAAGGAAAAAGGAAAAGGTGTTATTATTGCACGAAACTCATGGGGAACCGCATGGGGAGACGCAGGATACTGCTATATTCCTTATTCTTTTTTCAGTAATAAATCACTGACCTTTGATTACTGGACTGGTAAATAAATTTGTCTAATATAGAGGAGGCCTATTTCGATGATGAGTGTGGAAGATGCGAACAAGATCATAGCTTTCTTATCAGCAGCCTATTTCGCGACCTCAGATCCGGAAGCACAAAAGGAATTTAATCGGTTAGCCAATGAAGTGAGGAAAGCTTCGGGACAGCCGCCGCAATGAGTATCGGAAGGAATTTCAATGAAACGAGGGACGGCACTCATGCCAAAGGACCAACTGAAATTGCTCATTCTCATTTTATTTGTATTGCTAATTCTACTTCTTAGTTTGTTTTTTTGAAAAAAGAACAAACAGCCGCTGCGTTTTCCGCGCAGCGGCTGTTTGGCGTTTAAAAACCTTTGTATTGTGGCTCTTCATTCTCTAATTGCTGGACGCGATTGGCAACTTGATCTACGATTTGCTGGGTCGATTGGGCCGCTGTCTCATATAATTGCTTGGCCTCTTGATTTTGTGTGCTTAGTGCGAAGGTTTCAAGACTGGCTTGGGCACTTTTTAAGGATGCCAAAGTGGTTTTAACGTCTGAAGCTACTGTCATGTCGTATACACTCCTCAATTTGATAATGGATGAGAACAAATCAACGCCATATGTGCTCTCTTGTTTGCGGTTGTTAATATGCCCCCAATGTAAGTTATGCATGTTAACAAATAAATCCAATTTAGAGCAATAATAGTTAGGGGGCAAATGACACATAATGTAGATATTGAAAGTTGAAGAAGGGGGAGGAATGATGTGCCGGACTGGATACTTATTGCGATTCGAGCATTAAGTACCTTGATGTTTCTGTTTGTATTGACGCGGATTCTAGGTAAAAAACAAATTTCTCAGCTCACTTTCTTTGAATATGTGATAGGAATAACGCTCGGGGATCTAGCTGGGAACATTTCGACTGACGTTGAAGCAAATTATTTACATGGTGTAATTGCGATTCTAATATGGGTGCTTGTGCCATTAGTGCTGGAATTATTAACGTTAAAGAGTAAGATCCTTCGACTTTGGTTTGAAGGCAATGGCCGAGTTCTCATTAAGGATGGCAAGATTCTAGAAGGTAATTTAAAAAAGGAACGTTACACAGGGGATGAATTACTCGAACAGCTGCGTACAAAAGGTGTATTTCGGGTCGCGGATGTGGAATTTGCGATGCTGGAGTCCAGCGGTGATTTGAGTATTCTTCTGAAGAGTGAGAACCAACCACTAACGCCAAAGCATTTAGGGCTAAAGCTTCCTATAGAGAAACCAACTCAAGCCGTTATGATGGATGGTGTTATTCAAAATGAGCCCTTAGCTGCAGCGGGGAAAAGTAGAGGCTGGCTGCAAGATGAGCTTGAAAAAATGGGTGTGGCGAAAGAAAATGTATTTCTTGGACAAGTTGATACACATGGTGAATTAACCGTGGATCTTTTTGATGACAAAGTAGTCATACCGGCATCTACCGAACGCCCTGCCGTACTTGCGTGCCTGAAGAAATGTGAAGCAGATCTAGAGTTGTACGCATTGACGACGCAGAATTCTGAGGCAAAACAGATGTATGAAACATGTTCCATGCAGTTAAATCAAATTATCCAGCAGGTACATACGATTCTCAGAGCTTAGGTTTTGAGGGAATAGGAGTAAGTCATGCCTAACAACAAGAAGAAAAACTTAACGATGACACAACAGGAGTACCAAAAATTAGCTAAGCAGCAAGAACCCAAAAGACCTGTACTTAAAAATTGCGGAAGAGCCTTTCTGGTAGGTGGGACAATTTGCTTGATCGGTGAGTGCTTTATGCATTTGTTCATAAATTGCTTTGGTTTTACGGAGAAGACCGCCGGCAACCCCACCGTTGCTGTCATGATAATTATCTCGGTTATCTTAACAAGCTTGGGTATTTACGACAAAATCGCACAGTGGGCAGGTGGTGGAAGCTCTGTCCCAGTTACTGGCTTTGCGAACTCACTATGTTCCGCAGCAATTGAGCATCGTGCTGAGGGGCTTGTGCTCGGTGTTGGCGGCAATATGTTTAAATTAGCGGGTTCTGTCATAGTTTTTGGAACAGTGGCCGCCTTTTTTGTAGGGATTGCACATCTGATCTTCACGGGGGGCTGACAAGATGCTGAAGGGACACCAAAGCTGGCTATTTGAAAATCGGCCTGTCATTCTTTCAACAGGCACTGTTGTTGGTCCTGATGAAGGAAAAGGACCGCTCAATGAAGATTTTGATATCGTCCACGGCGATTTGACTGTTGGTCAAAAAACGTGGGAAAAAGCTGAGAAAGCGTTGCTGGAGGAAGCTGCTCAGCTTGCACTGACGAAATCCGGCCTTACCGACGGCCAAATCCAGTTCTATGTTGGGGGAGATCTGATGAATCAGATCATCTCCAACACGTTCGCTGCGCGGACACTGAATATCCCTTATCTAGGGATATTCGGTGCTTGCTCCACGTCGATGGAAGGGCTAGCGTTAGCTGCTCAACTAGTAGACTCTGGTGCAGCCAACTATGTCATGGCTGGCACGTGCAGCCATAATTGCACGGCGGAGAAGCAATTCCGTTATCCTACGGAATATGGGTCTCAGAAGCCGCCGACGGCGCAGTACACCGTCACTGGCGCTGGGGTGGCCGTGCTTGGGAGGACTGGTGACGGCCCTGTCGTCACCGCGGCCACGATCGGACGAGTCGTGGATATGGGGATCACGGATCCGTTTAATATGGGCGCTGCCATGGCGCCTGCCGCTGTCGACACGATCCAAACACATTGCCGCGAGTTGAATCGCGACCCATCCTATTACGATCTTATCGTGACGGGGGACCTCGCATCGGTGGGGATCAGCATTGCACGTGAGCTCTTTCACAAGCATCAATTCCCTATCGAGCAGACAACCTATAGCGATTGTGGATTAATGATCTTTGATCGAGAAACGCAAACGGTACAAGCTGGGGGGAGTGGTTGCGGTTGCTCTGCTACGGTGACCTATGGGCACTTATTAAAGCGTATGGCAAAAGGAGAATTAAAGCGAATCCTCGTTGTCGCAACAGGTGCCTTGCTTTCACCAATTTCATTCCAACAAGGTGAAAGTATTCCCTGTATCGCACATGCTGTTTCCATAGAGTCTGGAGGTTTATACGTATGAGTTTTTTCTGGGCATTTGTTGTTGGAGGAGCCATCTGTGTACTGGGGCAGCTGATGATGGACGTTGGGAAATTAACACCAGCCCACACTATGAGCACGTTGGTTGTGCTAGGTGCGATTGCCGATGGCTGCAATTTATATGAACCGTTGATTGCCTTTGCTGGCGCTGGTGCGACAGTGCCGATCACGAGTTTCGGGAATGCACTCGTTCATGGGGCTCTGGAAGAACTGCATAAGGAAGGCTATATAGGTATTATTACAGGTATTTTCAAGGTGACCAGTGCAGGGATTTCCGCTGCGATCATCTTCTCCTTTTTAGCTGCTTTGTTTGTGAAACCCAAGGGTTGAAGCAGGCTGATGCGGAAGGCTAAATATAATGCAAAAAAGACGCCAGGAGGCGTCTTTTTTTGCGTTTATGTATCGTTTACGGTGGTGGGCTTTTGGAATTGTTTCGGTAATTCGTCTAGGGCTCATTTACGTGGTTAATTTTAACAAATAACTTTAGAGGATTTACAAGTATACGGAAGAAAAAGTTTCCTGTAAACTAGATTTACGTACATTTCCTTTGTTTTCTGAGCGAAACAGAAGATGAAGCAGGTTCGTACCAAAAAAGCGATGTTTACGCATATAAGCTTTCGATGAAAACTCAGAAGTGCTTACGAAGCAAGTTTTGCAAGCAAAACTCTAAGGAGGATCAACACATGGAAACTGCCACCCAGCATCATGTAGAAGTACTAGCTAGGCTGAAAGCAAATTTAGAATCATGTATTCTTGGCAAAAGTGCCGAAATTGAATTGTTGCTTACTGCGATGTTGGCAGGTGGTCATGTTCTGCTTGAGGATGTCCCAGGGACAGGTAAAACTGTACTCATTAAAGCGCTGGCGAAGTCTATTAATGGTCAATTTCGCCGTATTCAATGTAACCCGGACTTATTGCCAACGGATATAACTGGCGTATCTATATATCACCCTAAAAAAGAGGAGTTTCTTTTCCGATCTGGGCCGATTATGACTAATATTTTATTAGTTGATGAAATTAACCGTGCGACGACCAAAACGCAATCAGCTCTTCTTGAAGCGATGGAAGAACAACATATTACGGTAGATGGTGATTTGCATGAACTGCCATCCCCGTTCCTCATGCTAGCCACTCAGAATCCGATTGATTTTGAGGGAACGTATACATTGCCAGAGGCACAATTAGATCGATTTATGATCAAGTTGAGCTTAGGCTACCCAAGTGAAGCTGCTGAGAAAATGATGATAGCTTCCCAAAGCAAGGTACATCCGATGGAAGCGCTGCATGCCATTGTGGATACGAAGCAAGTTCTTGAAATTCAAGAGCAGGTTCGCCTGGTGCATTTGGATGAAGCCGTGGCTGATTACTTGGTTACAATTTCGAGAAAAACACGGGAACATCACGCGGTCTTCCTCGGTGCGAGTCCAAGGGCTACGCTATCGTTGGTATTAGCCTCCAAAGCCTATGCCTTCTTACATGGTCGCGATTATGTCATCCCAGATGATATTAAATATTTAGCTCCTTTTGTACTGGGTCACCGTATGATCCTTCAAATGGAAGCGCGTATGGATGGTGTAAGTATCGCCTCTGTGCTCGCGACGATTTTTGAGCAAGTACGGGTTCCGGTTAGATTGGAGAAGTGAGCCTATGAAACGACCGGTATTCAAACGATTCGGGGAACTCACCCGGCTTCCGGCACCTTTTTGGCTACTTGTAACTTGCTTGGCGGCTAGCTTGTTATTCATGCTATTTCAAGGTGGCAAGTTGGCTTCCATGCTGTTCATAACGATGACTTTTTTAACGATCTATTTACTCTCTGGGAACTGGAGCGGTATCAGACGTGTACAGGGGACTCGGAAGCTTACGAATACAAGCGTAGAAGCCAAACTGGAGGCAGGACAATCTTTACAAATTCAGCTCGGTGTCCAATTACCAGGCTATTGGCCAGTTCCCTACGTGATGATTAAAGATCAGCTTATACGTCAGAATGGGGACGAATCTGTTTTCGAAGGATCTATCGTTCCGGACTGGAAACGTCGGGGTGAATTCACGTATAGCACGCCTCCGCTTCGGAGAGGGTATTATCGTTTTGGAGAAACGGAATGCTTGACCGAAGATATTTTCGGCTTTTTTCAGCATAAAGGTCGATTAGATCTGCAACAACCGATAACTGTGTATCCCCAAACCGTTACGATTCGCGAATGGGCGCAATTTCATCAAATGCTCAAAGGTATGCAGCATCACTCAACGGCGACGAGCGCACACCGGGAAACGACTCAAATCAATGGTGTTCGTGAGTACATTTATGGTGATCGCCTTTCACGTATACACTGGAATGCAACGGCGAAGACAGGGACTTGGAAGTCGAAGGAGTTCGAGCGAGAATCCTTGCCGAAAACCATCGTTTTATTGGACCGAACTGCTCGAGCATACCGAGATGCGGCCGAATTTGAGCTAGCAGTGTCTGTTGCAGCATCTCTATTCCGATACGGAACTGGACGCGAAATGGCACTTGGTTTACTGTCGATTGGCAAGGAATTTACTTACTTTGAACCGAAGCACAGTCAGCATCATTACAAGGAAATTGTTAAACATCTCGTTGGTGTTGATGCGGATGGTTTTCAAACGCTAGGCCAGATTTTGAAGGAACGTTCACAGGATTGGCCTGCAGGTAGTTTAATTGTGCTCATTTCTCCTCAAAAAGGTAGTGCAATGCTGCAGATGTTTCAGCAAATGGCACTGCTTCAAATGAAGCCATGTCATATTTGGGTTCATGGTCAAGCAGATCAAGCTTTCAGCCCACAGGGTGTGGAGCATATTTCGGCACATGAGGATTATATTAAGGCCATTCGCTCACAAGGCTATATGGGGTATGAAGTAAGTCAATTGACGGACTTGCCTAACCTCTTGGGAGGGGCGAAACGGTATGCCTAACACATGGTGGAGCAGAATTCTTCTCAAGGATTGGGCATTGCGCGTATCTGCGATATTCGTGGGGATATTCCTTTACCAATTTCTGATTTGGATTATGAAAGAAGATGGTTTGTGGCTTCCAGAGACGGTTACGTTCGTTACCTGGACCTTAGTTCTTACTACAGCGACCTACTGTATTCCCAAAATAAAAGACGGCCCACGAGGGTTTCTCCAATTCGTTCTTATCATCTGGTTCCATGGTTTGGGCATGGGCTATCATTGGGTAGCCGTACATATTACAACATGGAAAGAGGCGCTTCGTTTCATTGGACTTAATGCGGGGCAGCTTGAACCGTATATTTGGTTTAGTTTGGGAGCATGGATCATTTATTTATTCGCCATGTGGTCCGTTCAATCAAGGTTCCGTATTGTTGTCCTTATCTTTGTTAGCATTTTGTTTTTTGCTGTACGTGATTCCTTTAGTATGATTTTTCTGTGGCCGCAAGTGGCGATGATTATGCTTTGTGGATTTCTGCTTTTAATTGTGAGACATTTCTCCCAATTGAAGAAGAAAGCGCCAGACGTTTGGGAAACGATTTCCGATTATCCGTCTTCATTTACCGTTCCTATTCTTATTTTAATTGGTGTGATTACTTTAGCAGGCGTATTCGCTCCGACTGTAAATCCTATACTGACAGACCCTTACACAGCTTGGAAAGTGAGTCGTGGGGAAACGGTGCCGTTGCTTGGCAAAGGGGTTAGCATTGCCACATCTACTGCGGATGCCTCATCCGGCTATAGCCGAGATGACAGCCGCCTGGGTGGTGGATTTCGATTTGATTACACGCCGGTGATGACCGTTGAATCTACCAAACGAACCTACTTTCGTGGGGAAACCCGATCGATGTATAATGGTAAAGGATGGGAGCTTGGGCCGACGGAGAAGAGATTGCCTGCGTATCGGGTGAATTTGAATCCGTTACCGCTAGACCCACGTTTTGATGTATCACAATTGAAAACACAAGAAGTTACTCAAAGTGTTGTGATGGATCGAGATGAGACGTTCCCGGTCTTATTCGGGGGCTATGCCATTCAGAAAATAGTGGAAATCAATCAAGGTGAGAATCCGTTCCAACGCATCATTTGGACACCGCGACAATCGGAACTTCGATTTACGGGACGGACTAATTATCCGAAAGACTACTCGATCGTTGTCCAAGAGCCGATTCTAGAGGAAGATCTACTGCGTCAAACGCAGCAAGATTTTACCAACAAACCGGAGTGGGCAGAATACCTGCAAGTTCCTGTAGATTTACCTGAGCGAGTGAAGCAGTTAGCGCTTGATATTACGAAATCCGCGACTAATCCTTATGATAAAGCGAAATTGATTGAGAAGTATTTATCCGAACATTATCCTTATACGAATACGCCTGATGAAACAAAAGGGAAGAGCAAGGATTTCGTGGATCGTTTCTTATTCGAAGTGAAACAGGGATATTGTGACTACTACTCGACTGCAATGGCTGTCCTCACACGATCGCTTGGATTACCTACTCGTTGGGTGAAAGGATACTCCTCAGGCGCTTCTTCGATTGCTGACGACATTCGCGAGCAGGGTATATTGAGCCAGTTAGGAGCAACACTTGATTTAGACGGTGCTGGCACTTATACGGTTCGCAACTCAGATGCGCATTCTTGGGTAGAAGTTTACTTTGAAGGCTTTGGCTGGATCTCTTTCGAGCCAACCTCCGGCTTTGCGTTGCCTAATGTGTTCCCTGAAGCAGCACCTGTTGTAGAAGATTTACCCACAGACACTGAACCTAGCACATTGCCTGAAGAAACAACAGAAGCAGCAAGTTTCACATGGCTCTGGCTGACATTAAGTGGTGTAGTTGTCGCAGCACTTCTTGCTGTTGCTGTATTCTTTTTAGTAAGAAGCGAGGCGTGGCATAATTGGCGTGCTCGCAGGAAACAGCTGCAAGTCGTGAATTTTAATCAGAAAATCATCGTTGAATTTGAAAGAATGCTCCGTGCTTGTCGTCGTAAAGGATATACGCGATATGAGTATGAAACGGTGCGCGAAGCAACGACCAGGTGGTCGACGCAGAGCAAGTGGATGAAGAAAGAGCTGGAAACTTTAATTGAACTGTTCGAACGTGCAAAATACAGCCAATTAGCCGTGTCTGAAGTTGAATATCAACAAGCAAACCAATTAATTATCCGTGTAAAAGAACAAATTAAATGATGAGCCGAAGCCACTCTCCCATCTAGGAGGGTGGCTTCCTATGAGAGGAGATTTATTCAGATGGCGTTTATCGATTGTCATTTTCATTCAGAATCCCTTGGTGTCGCAGTTTCCATGCATGTCATCTTACCTCAAGTTGCCAAAAGTCAGATTGGACTAGCCTCACATGCTTTTGGTGGAAAGCACCCTACTCTCTTTTTGTTGCATGGATTGTCCGACGACCATACCATATGGATGCGTAGAACATCCATTGAGCGCTATGCTTCTCAGCATGGAATTGCTGTGATTATGCCAGCTGTAAACCGCAGCTTTTATGCAGATATGGCGTCAGGTCCAAAGTATTGGGAGTTCATTAGTGAAGAATTACCTGTGTTAGCAAGATCATTCTTTCCTTTAGCCGAAGAACGAGAGTTGAATTACGTGGCCGGTTTGTCTATGGGGGGTTATGGCGCGATGAAGTTGGCACTTGCGCATCCGAATCGGTATGCAGCGGGAGCGAGTTTGTCAGGAACCGTAGATATTGTTGAGCGCGCTAATGCATTTCCGAATGATTTTCAATTAATTTATGGCGATGTGACGACGATAAAAAATACCCCAAATGATTTATTCTATCTCGCCAATCAGCTTGTTGCTAGTAAACAAGAGCAACCTAAGCTCTATCAATGTTGTGGTACTGAGGATTTTCTATATGAAGATAACATTCGATTCAGGGATTATTGCCTAGCACAAGGGCTGGCAATTACCTATGAAGAAGAGTCCGCCACCCATGAATGGGGATATTGGGATCGCAAAATTCAACGCGTTTTAGAGTGGTTGCCGTTGCCAACAAGAGACTAGTGAGAAAAACTTCAATCGAAGTCGTTCGAGGATGATAGACCGCGTTCTAAATGTTGTTTTTATCGCCAATACGAATTTGTTCTTCCGTGTCGGAAAACTATAAATTCTTATGTGGTGAGAAAATATGTTCTTTTCTTTTTGCAACAAACGAGGCACTATGATATAGTTTCACGTATATGTCAAGGAAGCAGTTGGAGGGAATTTGTTTGCTGAAAAAGCTTGTACCCAGACAGTCTGTTCATACAATTTATGATATTGATGCCAATCACCTATGGGGATTCGGTATTCGCGGAATTATAACGGATCTTGATAATACACTTGTCGGTGCACGTGATCCACATGCGACACCTGAGTTAATAGAATGGCTGAATCATTTGCAGCAGATCGGCTTCAAAGTTGTTATTGTGTCGAACAACCACCATAACAGAGTTTCGACCTTTGCTAAGCCACTGGGCATTCCGTTTATTCACCGTGCCAAAAAACCGACGAATGCTTCCTTCCATAAAGCGATGAAGCTGCTTGGAACGAATGTGCGACAGACTACTGTTATCGGGGATCAAATGCTGACAGATGTGCTTGGAGGCAATCGAATGGGGTTATACACGATCCTAGTTCAACCTATCTCAAGAAAAGATGAAGGCTTCTTCACAAAAGTGAATCGGCAGATTGAGAAATGGGCTCTAGCAAGGATGAAGAAATAGGGAGGTTTCATGAGTACAGAAACAATACAACATTGTGCGGGTTGCGGCATTGGGCTGCAAACAGAAGTCAAAAGTAAGCTGGGCTTTATTCCAGAGGTTGCTTTGCAGAAGGAACCTTTGATTTGCCAGCGCTGTTATCGGATTAAGCATTATAATGAGTCTTCGAGTATTACCCTTCAACAAGACGACTTCCTGAAATTATTAGGACATGTTGGTCAAACGAAGGCGTTAGTCGTGAAGATCGTGGATATTTTTGATTTTGAAGGCAGTATGATTAGCTCACTTGCCCGATTTATTGGGAATAATCCCGTTCTACTCGTAGTTAACAAAATTGATTTACTTCCGAAAGTGACGAATGCCAACAAAATCATTAACTGGGTGCAGCGCAGAGTCAAGGAAGAGAACCTTAAGGTTGTTGATATCGTGCTTTGCAGCGCGAAGAAAAACATCGGTTTCGATCGTGTTATTTCGGCTGTACAAGAATATCGCGGCAACATGGACGTTTACGTGGTTGGTGCTACGAACGTAGGGAAATCGACGCTCATTAATCGTCTGATCAGTGATTACAGTGATCTGGAAGCCGAATTAACGACGTCACAATATCCGGGAACTACACTTGATCTAGTCAAAATCCCTCTGGATGACGGGAAATTCATTATTGATACACCTGGGATTGTGTACAAGCATCGTCTTACGGAGGTAGTTAAGAAGCGCGATTTAACGCCACTCATGCCGGACAAACCGCTGAAACCAATGGTATTTCAACTTAATGAGGGACAAACCTTATTCTTCGGTGCGTTAGTTCGTTTTGATTTTATCCAAGGTGAGCATCAATCCTTCACCATATATACGTCAAATGCCATTCAGATTCATCGTACGAAGCTAGAGCGAGCGGATCAGTTATATGAAGAACATAAGGGTGTTATGCTGACTCCTCCGGCGCAGGCGGATCTTGAAGAGCTTCCGAAGCTGGTCAAACATCCGTTGCACATTCCGAAGGGGAAACAGATGGATGTGCTGATCTCTGGTTTGGGATGGATTAAAGTGAACAGCCTTGCTGGTGCTCAGCTTGCTGTGCATGCACCGAAAGGTATCAAAGTTATTACACGGGAGTCGTTGATTTAGAAGAGAACATGGGGGAGATCATGGATAAACTTCGGACGATCGATAGTCATACAGTTTTATACGGGGTTTTCGGGGATCCGATCAGGCATTCTCGTTCACCGATTATGTTGAATCGTGCTTTTCAGGAAGCGGGCATCAATGGCGTATATGCAGCTTTTCACGTGAAGCCAGAAGCGCTTGGCGAGGCAGTTCGGGGAATTAGGGCACTTGGTTATCGCGGAGTGAATGTGACGATTCCGCATAAAGTTGATGTCATGAACTACCTTGATGAGATCGATGAAGGGGCTTTAATCGTTGGCGCAGTCAATACCATTGTGAATGAGAATGGTAAGCTCAAAGGCTTTAATACCGATGGGATCGGGTATGTTCGTTCTTTGAAGGAAGAGACGGGAATCGAGCTCAAAGGTAAACGAGTTCTTGTACTTGGTGCTGGCGGCGCGGCGAGAGGTGTTGCTTATGCACTTGCGAAAGAAGGAGCGAGCTGCATTTATATCGCGAATCGTACCAAGGAGCGTGCAATCGAATTGGCAGCCACAATTGGCGCATTCACCGAAACCGTTGGTTTAGGGATGGACGAGCTGGATAACGTTGTGGACAATGTGGAATTCGTGCTGAATACGACTTCCGCTGGTATGCATCCTAATGTTGATGAGCTCCCTTTACCGCTTCACCTGCTACGGCCGCATCACCTTGTTAGTGATCTTATTTATAACCCGCGAATCACGAGATTTCTTCGTGAAGCGGAAGCCGTTGGGGCGCGCATTCATGGCGGGCTCGGCATGTTTATTTATCAAGGCGCGTATGCCTTCGAGTATTGGACAGGTACACCTGCGCCGGTTTCGGCGATGAGACAGGTGGTAGAACAGTCGTTAACTGAATAAGAATGAATAGAGGGACATCAATGTTATCAGGCAAACAAAAAAGATATTTGCGCTCTTTGGCGCATCATGTAGATCCAATTTTTCAAGTAGGTAAAGGTGGCGTGAATGAGCATTTGATTCGTCACATCAATGAAGCAATTGAAGTTCGTGAATTGATCAAAATTACGGTTCTCAACAACAGTGGAGAAGATCGTCAAGAGGTCGGAGCTGAATTATCCGAGAAATCTGGCGCAGAGCTTGTTCAGGTTATTGGGAAAATCGTCGTGCTTTACAAAGAATCGCGTGACAATAAGAAGATTGAACTGCCGCGCTAATGAGGTGGACGTATGCTTGTCGGAATTATGGGAGGTACGTTCGATCCCATTCATACCGGTCATTTAATCGCAGCTGAACGTGCGAGGGTGGAAGGGGGCTTGGACGAGGTTTGGCTTATGCCAGCGAACGTCCCGCCGCATAAACCTAATGCCCCGAAAGGAACGAGCCAGCAGCGTTGGGAGATGGTTTGCCTTGCTGCAGAAGGCAATCCTTTTTTTCGTCCTATCGATATCGAAATTAACAAAGGCGGCGTATCCTATAGTATCGATACGATCGAGCTGTTGAAATCGCAATATCCGGACATCGCGTTCACTTACATTATTGGCGCGGATATGGTTCAGTATTTGCCGCAGTGGCATCGCATCGATGACATCGTGCGGCATATTCATTTTATTGGATTAGCTAGACCTGGTTATGAGCTGGACTTGAAACAGCTTCCCGAACATATCCGAAACCGAGTGAAGCTTGTTCCGATGCCCCTCGTTGAAATTTCATCGACAGCTATTCGGGCGTTGAGACTGAAGAGGGATCCTGTCAGGTATCTTGTGCCAGATAAGGTTGGGCAATTCATGGAGGTGAATGGCTTATATGAAACGTGAAGAACTCATGGCAGCTGTGAAGGAGCAAATGCCGGAGCGGCGTTGGCAGCATACGCTTGGTGTGATGGAAACGAGCGTTATGCTGGCAGAACGATTTGGCGGGGATGCGGTCAAAGCGGATGTTGCAGCGATTTTGCACGATTATTGCAAGTATTGGCCTACTGGGGAGCAAGCTAAGATTATTCGTGAGAACGATTTACCGCAAGATTTGTTAGTTTTCGATAAGGAGTTATGGCATTCACACGCAGGGGCTTTCATTGCGAAGACGCAATTCGGAATCGACGACGAGGAAATTTTAGATGCAATTCGGTATCATACGTCTGGTCGAGAACAGATGACGCTGCTTGACAAAATTGTTTGCTTGGCGGATTATATGGAGCCAGGTCGTGATTTTCCAGGAGTCGAAACTATTCGTGAACTGGCAAAAACGAGTCTTGAACGCGCGTTGATTGCTGGTTTCGACTCCACGATCAACTTCTTGATTTCCAAAGGAAAGCGCATTTATCCATTAACAATTTTGACACGGAATGATTTATTGGAACAAATACAACTACACACCTAATGACATGGAGGATGATTGCATGAGTAAAAACCCAGAAGAAATATTAGCATTCGTTGTTGAGGCAGCGGAAGACAAGAAAGCGGCAGATATCGTTAGCCTGAATTTGAAAGGCGTATCCTTAATCGCTGATTATTTCGTTATTTGTCACGGGAATTCGGAAACACAAGTTCAAGCGATTGCGGGCGAGGCTCGTAAAAAAGCACACGAACATGGTGTTCATATTCGTGGGTTTGAAGGCGTTGATACCGCAAGATGGGTACTGCTTGATTTAGGGGATGTTGTTCTCCACGTTTTCCATCGTGATGACCGTGAATACTATAACATCGAAAGACTTTGGTCCGATGCTAAAGTTGTGGAGCGCGTATGAGAATGGAAGCAGGATCCCTTGTTACCTTAGAGGTAGCAAGGGAAGTTCCACCAAACGGCTTCTTCCTGAGCGATGGTTATCAGGATTTTCTGCTCCCTTACGCAGAAATCGTAGGTAATCGAATTAGTCCGGGAGATAAAGTGGAAGTGTTTTTATTCCACGATACGCAGGATCGAATCATGGCCACTATGAAACGTCCACTACTGACCATGGGTCAGGTGGGACTTTTAGAGGTTGTTGATATTCATCCGCGTTTCGGCTATTTCTTGGAAATGGGTCTAGGACGTCATCTGCTTTTACCATACCGGAATGTACCTGAATTCGAGGATCTTCGTCCTCAAGTTGGGGACAAAGTGTATGCAACGCTTGCGCATGACCGACAAGGCCGATTAATTGCTAAGTTGGCGCTTGAAGAGGATTTGGCTCCACTTTGTGTAAGAGCACCTTCAAGTTGGACGAACCAATGGGTGAAAGCACGCGTGTATCGCCCTCTGCAAATGGGTACTTTCGTCATCTGTGAAGCAGGTGTCCTTGGATATGGCGTCATTGGGCTTATCATCCCACAAGAGCGAACACGTTTACTTCGCGTAGGTGAGCAAGTGGATGTAAGGATTGCTTTCGTCCGTGAAGAAGATGGACGAGTTAATCTATCCATGAGGCTTCCTAAGGAAAAAGGACGCGATGAAGATGCAGATCGCATCCTTGAAGTGCTGCGTGAACGCCCAGGAAATGCGATGCCATTCTCGGATAAAACACAAGCTGATGTTATTAAAGATAAATTCGGACTAAGTAAGGCAGCCTTCAAACGTGCCTTAGGTAAACTTATGAAAGATGGGCTCATCTATCAGGAAGCAGATTGGACCTATCTGAAACAAGAGGAGACGCAAGGCTGAGATGAGTTACGAAAAATTCGCCTACACGTACGATCGCTTGATGAACAGCATGCCGTATGAAGACTGGCTTCGATTTGTGAAGGAAAGTTTCGTGCGGTTTGGTGTAAAGCCTGCAACGCTCGTTGATTTAGGTTGCGGAACAGGTAATTTGTCAATTCCATTGGCTTCTGAAGGTATTCAGGTGACTGGCATAGATCTGTCCGAGGATATGTTGGCTGTCGCTGAGCAGAAGTATAGCGAACAACCCAGTCAGCTTCGCGGCGGTGGCATTCGTTGGATTCAGCAGGATATACGCGAATGGGAACTTGGCGAGGAAGTGGATATGGCGATCTCGTTTTGTGACAGCCTCAACTATTTACTAGAGGAAGAAGACATCGTGGATGCTTTCCGTCAAACATGGGCGGGACTTAAGCCAGGTGGGATATTCCTCTTTGATGTACATACGCCACAGCAATTGTTCGCATATGCAGAATCGCAGCCCTTTTTTCTAAATGAAGACGATGTTGCTTACATATGGACAAGCGAATTAGATGAGGAACGTGTTCAGATTGAACATGATTTAACGATCTTCGTCAAGGACATCGGCCAGCAGGAAACCTTCCGTCGCATTGATGAGACGCATGAACAAAGAGCATATCCCTTGCAGTGGCTGGAACAAATGCTGATCGAGGTAGGTTTTCGTGAGGTACATCAAGCAGCTGACTTTACATGGGAGCAACCTACTGAGAAGACAGAGCGCGCTTTCTTCATTGCGAAAAAATAATGCCGACGGGATTCGTCATCGGCTTGACAGTGCGGCATTATTTTACATATAATCAAAGCTAATCAGTTGTATGGAAAGCTTAGATGAGGAATAGTACCTTGTACAGCATCTTTCAGAGAGTCGGAGCTAGGGTGTGAGCCGGCAGATGTTAGTCTTGAGAACTCGCCTCGGAGCTAGAAGGTGAACCGCCTGATCCTGGATCAGATGCGCTAGCTGGATCGTCTCACCCGCGTTAAGGGGCAGAGTGAACACAGGTGAAGAACGCCTTGTGTTAACTAGGGTGGTACCACGGGAATTATACCTCTCGTCCCTAGCGATATCCGCTAGCGATGTGAGGTTTTTTTGTGCGTATAGGCATACATGAGCAGAGAGCAACTTAAGGAGGCATGGAAGGTCATGACACAGGAATTGAAAGAAACGAAAGAACAACAGGGCTATAATCCGCAAGCGATTGAACCCAAATGGCAGGCTTACTGGGATGCGAAGAAAACTTTTAAGGTATTGGAAAATTCGGATAAGCCGAAATTCTATGCGTTGGATATGTTCCCATACCCATCAGGAGCTGGCTTGCACGTAGGTCATCCAGAAGGCTACACAGCGACAGATATCGTTTCCCGTTTTAAACGGATGAGAGGCTTTAATGTCCTTCACCCAATGGGCTGGGATGCGTTCGGACTTCCTGCTGAGCAATATGCCTTAGACACAGGGAATGATCCTCGCGAATTTACGAAGAAAAACATTGATACGTTCCGCCGTCAAATTAAATCACTGGGCTTCTCCTATGATTGGGATCGGGAGATTAGTACGACGGATCCGGAGTATTACAAATGGACACAATGGATTTTCATCCAGCTGTACAATAAAGGGCTTGCTTACGTCGACGAAGTGCCAGTTAACTGGTGTCCAGCGCTAGGTACGGTTTTGGCTAATGAGGAAGTCATCGATGGATTGAGCGAACGTGGTAACCATCCAGTAATTCGGAAACCGATGCGTCAGTGGATTTTGAGAATTACGGAGTATGCGGAACGTTTGCTTGAAGATCTTGAGGAACTTGATTGGTCTGAAAGTATTAAAGATATGCAGCGTAACTGGATTGGTAAATCGACTGGTGCTGAGGTTCAATTCGCGATTGAAGGTCATGCGGAGAAAAGTTTAACGGTTTTCACTACGCGTCCAGATACACTCTTCGGTGCAACTTATTGTGTATTAGCGCCGGAACATGAGCTTGTAGCGCAGATCACAACTGAAGCGCAATCAGCTGCGATCAAAGAATATCAAGAGAAAGCTTCACGTAAAAGCGACTTGGAGCGTACAGATTTGGCGAAAGACAAATCCGGTGTGTTCACAGGGTCTTATGCGATCAATCCGGTTAATGACACGAAAGTGCCGATCTGGATCGCTGATTATGTCCTTGGCGGTTACGGTACTGGGGCGATCATGGCAGTTCCAGGTCACGATCAACGTGACTGGGAATTTGCGAAGCAATTTGATTTGCCAATTATCGAAGTGGTTCAAGGCGGAGACGTGGAGAAGGAAGCCTATGCAGGCGACGGCAAGCATGTGAATTCTGGTCCAATCGATGGATTGAACATTGAGCAAGGCATTAGCCACATGATCGCTTGGTTGGAGCAAAATAGCAAAGGCCGCGGCAAAGTAACGTATCGTTTGAGAGATTGGCTGTTCAGTCGTCAACGCTACTGGGGTGAGCCGATTCCAATTCTTCACCTTGAAGATGGCACCATGAAACCTGTTCCTGTGGATCAACTGCCATTATTGCTTCCACAAGTGGATGAAATCAAACCATCCGGTACTGGGGAGTCACCGCTTGCTAACGTTTCTGAATGGGTGAATACGATTGACCCAGAAACGGGTATGAAAGCTCGCCGTGAGACGAATACGATGCCGCAATGGGCGGGAAGCTGCTGGTATTACCTGCGTTTCATCGATCCAAAGAATGATCAAGCCTTCTGTTCAGATGAGCTGCAAAAGCAATGGTTGCCAGTTGATCTATATATTGGTGGAGCGGAGCACGCAGTTCTTCACTTGCTGTACGCACGTTTCTGGCATAAAGTGCTTTATGATCTTGGTTTTGTGCATACCAAAGAGCCATTCCATAAGCTTGTTAACCAAGGGATGATTCTTGGCGAGAACATGGAGAAAATGAGTAAATCACGCGGCAATGTTGTGAATCCAGATGATATCGTGAGCGATCAAGGTGCGGATACACTTCGTATTTATGAAATGTTCATGGGACCATTGGAAGCGACTAAACCGTGGAATACAACGGGTGTAGACGGAATCTACCGTTTCTTGAATCGCGTGTGGAGACTGTTCGTTGATGACAACGGTCAAGTTCACTCCAAAATTAGCGCAGATGAGATGCTAGGCAGCGATACATTTAAACGTACATGGCACCGTTCGATCAAAAAAATTACAGAAGATTTCGATGCGCTTCGCTTCAACACAGCGATTAGTCAAATGATGATTTTCGTAAATGAAGCTTACAAAACAGAGCGCTTGCCACTGGAAGCGATGAAAAACTTCGTGCAAATGCTTTCCCCGATCGCACCTCACTTAGCAGAAGAGCTTTGGGAGAAATTAGGCGGCGTAGAATCCATTACGTACGAAGCATGGCCAGCTTATGATGAAGCATGGACCGTGGATAATGAAGTTGAAATCGTTGTTCAGATCAATGGGAAAATTGTTGATCGCGTGATGATTTCCAAAGATACAGATGAAGCAGCGATGGAGAAAATGGCTTTTGAACTCGACAAAGTCAAAGAAGCGACCGCCGGAAAGGCCGTTCGCAAATTGATTGTTGTAAAGGGTAAATTAGTCAATATCGTCGTTGGTTAAGAAATGAAGGTCTAATGCGTTGGGAAGGCTACTGCTTTTGCTTTAAGGTGAAAAGCTGCTCAGCCTTCTCAATGTCTTCTTCATATTTCGCATGTGTAGCATTAATTACTTGAGAGAAAACTCCGCAAAGCTCTTTTTCCAAAATACGCAAACCCTCTGCCGTGATGCCTCCAGGAACAGATACCCGCTTTTGTAAGCTAACAGGGTTGAAGCCTCCCGTTGTAAGTAACTTTCCTGTACCTAACGTCATTTCACTTGCCAGTAATGTGGCCTCTTCAGCAGAAATACCTGTTTCTTCTACAGCCGCATCAATGAATGCTTGAATAAAGCTAGCTAGAAAAGCAGGTCCACAACTAGATAAATCTGATGAAATTCTCGTATAATTCTCGGATACACGTATGGGTGTAGAAATATGTGTAAAAATGTTTTCAAGCCATTCTTTATCTTCAGGCTGCATGCGATTTCCATGAATACATAACGTAGCACCACTTAAAACGTAGTTCGTGATACTTGGTATGATTTTACTAATTTTAGCTGGTAAAAGACCTTCTAAATGCTTAATCAGAATAGGACTCGTGATGGATATTATAAATTGAGAGGAAAGCACGTCCTCTTTGATTTCATCAATAACCTTTATGAATTCAGATGGTTTCACACATAAGAAAATCAAATCACTTCCACGCACGACTTCTCGATTCGTTTCAGCCACGTGCAGGCCAGGATAGTTCTCCGCAAGTAGTTCAACTTTACGTGATGTGCGATTGCTAGCAATAATTTGCTCGGGATTGAATGCCCCGGAATGAATGAATGCTTCAATCAGTATACTTCCCATACTTCCAGTACCGATGAATCCAGCTTTCATCAAGTGATCCCTCCCGATAAAATCAGTCTTTATACGAATACCAACCTATAATCGCGGTCGCTCAGCCATGAAAGGCAAGGATAGAGGTCCAAGCATCGTCTCATCCGTATTGTGACTAGTCGTGTGGTCAATGGGACGCTTTTTCATGTATATGGTTGCCCAAACGCAAATATGCTAAGAAAGAAGGTAGTATGTGGATTTATTTGGAAATAAAATAAAGAAAATTGGGCTGATTCTTGGTGCTGTCTCGCTTTTTGTTTGGGTTGTGTGGCCATTTCTACGTGGAGGACAGGCAACCATTCAAACAGCGTTCATGCCGATCAATGCCCAGATGGAAGAATTGCTTGTGCAAGGGGAGAATGAGAAAAAAGCGGCAACAGGGAAAGCTGCGTCCGTCGGTAATGAAAAAGCTAGAGTAACACCAAAGGCGAGTTCGAATGAATCATCGTCATCTTCAGAAGTGATATCCACACCCTCAAGTTCAACGGGAGCAAGCACGCAAACTTCGCCTCCATCTTCAGAGACTCATCCAACCTCCGCTGCTAGTCCTGTACCTCCAATACCTGCACTTCCATCGAATGAAGCTCAAAAGAGACTTTTAGATTTAAACACGGCTACGTTGGAGCAGTTAGATAAACTGCCGGGGATCGGAGAAAGTAAAGCCAAAACTATTCTCGAGTACCGTATGAAAAAGGGACGTTTCAAGCGAGTCGAAGAACTCAAGGACGTGAAAGGGATCGGAGATAAAATGTTTGAGAAGCTGAAAGGGTTCATATATGTAGGGCCAGTCTAGCGTCGTCTTTTCATTTCTAGCAAAATATGAGAAAATACTAGAAATCGTTTTAACTTCGCAAATAGTAATGGAAAATCTAGTCATCAGGAGGGAGTCAATCATCATGAGCATCCGGAAAGATTGGGATACGTATTTCCTCGATATTGCCTATATGGCCTCCACACGCTCACGGTGCAATCGTAGACATGTTGGAGCAGTACTCGTTCAAGGAAAGAAGTTGCTCGGAACAGCGTATAATGGCGCACCGATGGGCGTAGCAGATTGCACGGAAGCAGGCTGCATGCTTGTGGAAGAAATCGAGCTGAAGGTCGTTGCCGATGTAGAAGAAGTCGTGCGGAAACACCGTTGCATACGTACCATTCATGCAGAGCAGAATTTATTGCTTTTTACCGATCGGGAAGATCGCGAGGGTTCTACCGTATATGTGACGGATCAGCCTTGCTGGACCTGTGCTAACATGTTGGCTAACAGCGGAGTGACAGAGATCGTGTTTCATCGGGGGTATCCGAAGGATCATGAGAAGGTTAGCGAGTTGATGGGAGCTAGAGGCATCTCGTTCCGTCAGTTGACCGCATATGAGCCGCCTGCAGGTACGGTATCGGAGGTAGTGAATTAATTAGCACGCTGCCAGCTTTGACGAAGCCTAGAAAGCACGCGTTCATGCAAATGTGCTTGTTTGATTCGTATTCGAGAGCTAGGGAATTAGTCATTGTGTTGACAACCCCCATAGCTGCTTATACGGCAGTGCCTATGCTTGAGCGACTACATATAAAGGTTTACAACATTACGGCCTGTTCTTTGTGCTTTTTAAGTTGTCGCTGTATACGAATAGCGAATAAAGCGGCAATGAAGCAGGTAAGACCAGCAATAAAGAAAGCTTGCGAGTAGCTGCCAAGCCAGTCACGCATTATACCGGCACCATACGCGGCAAAGGAGGCACCGATCTGATGAGCCACCACAATCCAGCCGAAAATCATGCCAGATTTTTCTTTACCGAATGTTTCTCCTGCAAGTTTAGCAGTTGGCGGTACGGTTGCGATCCAATCGAGTCCATAAAATACCGAGAACACGACTAGCATGTACGGAGTAGTAGCCAATGCATACGGTAAGAATATGAGGGATAAACCGCGTAGACCGTAGTACCAGAAAAGTAGCCAGCGGCTGTCGAATCGGTCAGTTAACCAGCCAGATATCGTTGTTCCGAATAAATCAAAAGCGCCCATCATGGCTAGAAGTCCGGCAGCGGCGACTTCCATCATCCCGTAATCTCCGCAAGCGGCAATGAGGTGTGTGCCTATCAAACCATTTGTCGAGAATCCACAAATGAAGAAGGTGCCCGCGAGCAGCCAAAATGTTTTATTTTTACTTGCAATAACGAGGTTCTGGATGGGGGTGAGAAATACATTGCCCCTGAAAGGCTCTGGCTTTACAACCTCTGTGGCACCGTATGGCGCTGCACCAACATCTGAAGGATTATTCTTCATCCATATGGCTACCAGAATAAAGACAACTACGATAGCGGCTACCGCTGCATACATCGCATACCGCCAGCCGTAATCGGAAGTCACCTTTGCAATTAATGGGAGAAATAGCAACTGACCCGTTGCTGCACTTGCTGTTAGTATGCCAACTACGAGCCCCTTACGTTTGACGAACCATAGATTGCTGACAGTGATACCAAGCACGTTTGCCATCATTCCACTTGCAAGTCCGGAAACGACTCCCCACAGCAAATCGAACTGCCACAAGGAATTAATCAGCGGCGTAACGGCAAGGCTGGCACCTAGAACGGACAGTGCGAGCAATACAACCTTGCGGATACCGAAGCGCAATAACAGTGCTGCAGAAAACGGACCAACAAGTCCATATAGTAAAATTCCGATAGAGGCAACACTTGATATAGCCCCACGGCTCCAGCCGAATTCTTCTTGGAAAGGGATCATCAAGACGCTTGGCATGGAGCGTATGCCTGCTGACACAAGTAATGTGACGAACGTTAGCAACACAATAATCCAGCCGTAATAAAACTTGCTTTTTGTTTGATTCATAATCTACACCTCTTATATTTCTAATTTCTCACTGGCCGATTCCAAAGATTGCGTCAAGATCGTAGCGACCTCATCTCCAAGAATAGCCTTATAGGTCCGAAGAAGCTCTTTCGATGCTGCACGAAGCGAAGGTTCGATTTCAATAGCTTTTTCTGTGGGAAAGACGAGTACAGTTTTTCCTTTAACTTGGCGCTCCACGAGTCGTTTTTGCTCCAGTTTATCGATAAATCTGGTAAGAGTAGATGGCGTAATATAGAGCTTTTCTGAAAGCTCTTTCTGTGGAATTCCAGGTTTTGCAACAACCAGTCTGAGTAAATAACCGTAAGCAGGTGCAAGCCCTGTTGTTGCAAATGCATCGTCGGCCATTCGGCTAATGGCCCGACTTAGCCGATTCGTAGTGAAGTATAAGCATTGATGCAAAAAAGCTTCATTGTTATCCGTTTCTGTTACTTGAGCTTTCTTAGTCATATTAAGACCTCCGATGTATTTTGTATGTACAACGAATATAATCCAAGTGCTTTCGCCTGTCAATTGTATTTATGAAACAAGATGGATTTAGAAATGTGAACGGAATGTAGTTAAGGGGAAGAACCTCTTTCTATTGCAGCCATTGTGGGTGCGTTAGAAAGAGGTTTTTTATTTGGGATCGTCAGAAAGTGAAAATGAAGGAGGATCTCCAATGAAAAGACCAGTTGTTCAAGGATGCTGTCTGTGGATAAGTGGGTATGTGCTCGCGATCTATACTGAGCTCCCGTGGCTGACATGGATGACAAGCGCGCTGCTGTTAGCCGCGCTTGTCATCCTCTACGCGCTGCGCCTGCCTGGTCGGCAGACGCTGGGCGCCTTGCTGCTGGTCGTAATAGCCTACGGCTATTATCAAGGGACCGACCAGCGCAACATCACTTCGCTGCCGCTGGCGCAGCAGCAGCAGATCAGCCCTGACGGCAGCGAGGCCACGCTGCTCGGCCGGTTTGCCAGCCCTGTCACCATTGACGGTGACAGGGCCAGCTTCACTCTGGAAGCGGAGTCCGTCCGCTTCCATGACAACACCGCTTTCCCACTCGGCGGGGAAAGCGTGCAGGTCTCGCTGCGCCTGATGGAGCAGGCGCAACAGACGATCGCGTCGGGCTGGCGCCGCGGCGACGCCCTCACGCTAACGGGGACGCTGCGCAGCCCGTCCCCGGCCCGCAACTTCGGCGGCTTCGACTACCGCCGATATTTGCGCCTTCACCACACCCATTGGCTGCTTTCAGCCAAAGGGGTGGATCAGGCGCAGGTGCAGCCTGCGGCAGCGCACTTCAGCGTCGTCCAGATGCTACGCTGGAACGACGAGCTGCGCGCTGCGCTCAGCAGGTGCATGGACGTGATCTTTCCCGCGTCGCAGGCGGGGTTCATGAAAAGCATGTTGATCGGCCTTACGGACGATCTGGACCCAGAACGCTTCCAGCAATTTTCACAGCTGGGACTAACACATATTTTAGCAATCTCAGGCTTGAATATTGCCGTATTTTTAGGCGTATGCATCTGGATCTTGCGCCGTTTTAAAGTCGCCAAAGAATCTTATCTGCTCATCTGCATGGGCTTGCTCCCGTTCTACGTCCTCGTGACTGGGGCATCGCCGTCCATAGTCAGGGCAGGGCTAATGTCGATGATCGCCCTGTACGCAGCTCGGCGCGGAGGTATGAAAGAGGTTTTGCACATACTAGCCGTAGCAGCGTGGGCTATGCTGGTATGGGACCCTTACTTTTTGCTGGATGTAAGCTTCCAGCTTTCCTTCCTAGTCACACTTGGACTCATCCTCGGTGTGCAACGAGTAACGGTATTGCTCACACCTTACTTAACTTCTCCTACACTCCGAAACACCCTCGCCATCACACTCGTATCCCAATCCGTCTCTTTTCCGGTTTCCATTTACTATTTTAATCAATTTTCCTTGTTATCTTGGATAGCGAATGCCGTGTTAGTCCCTGTAATTAGCATGATCGTGTTTCCAGCAGGCTTGGTTGCTTTAACGATAGGTCTCATTTACATTCCTTTAGGTCAAAGAATAGGACTACTCATCTCCTGGCTGAATCAAGCTATATTTTGGATTACGGATCAACTACAACAGATTCCTCATCTGACGATGATTTGGCCATCGCCAAGTATGGCTTGGATCTGTTTTTACTATGGATTTCTAGTTATGATCTATTTACTCTGGCAGCGTAGTTACCTACATTCGAAAGATAAGATACCTATTATATTGGAGGTTAGTACGAGGAGAAGCACACAGGGAATGCCAATTAAACTCAGTCTACTTCTTGCAATAAGCGGATTTCTCATCCTGTTATGGATGGGGTATTCACCGAATCGCTTTCAACGAACAGGGCTTGTGCAATTTATCGATGTTGGACAAGGTGATGCCATTCTAATTCGAACGCCTTACGGTCGGCATTTATTAATCGATGGAGGAGGGACACTCACATTCCATAAGGCAGGTGATGACTGGAAAATCCGCAAGGATCCGTATGAAGTAGGGCGTAAACTGCTTGTTCCTCTCCTCAAGAAACGGGGGATACAAAGATTAGATCTTCTCGTGCTTACACATGAGGATGCTGATCATAGCGGCGGTTTACAGGCTGTTATTGAACAAATTCCAGTGAAGCAATTTCTATTTAACGGAACATTTAAGGAAAGCAGCTCGATGACGACCTTTTTTTCGACATTGGTTCAAAAGGATGTTCCCTTATTACCTGCGCAAGTAGATGATTGGATCGACATCGATCCCGTCACAAAGTTACAGGTGATTTATCCACTTGAAACGAATCCGACAATGATTGAAGTTGTCAAAGAGCAGAATGCGAGATCTGTTGTCTTCTTGCTTGAAATGCAAGGAACACGTTGGCTGTTCACAGGGGATATGGAGAAAGAATCCGAAGCAGCAGTGCTGGATTATTTACGTGATCATCCTGCTTTAGTAGGTTCCTCCAACTCTGCCGCCCGAATCATTAGCAGCAATAACAAAATCGATGTTCTTAAAGTTGCCCACCATGGCAGTAAAACCTCAACGACTTCAGAGTGGTTGACCTACTGGAAACCAGCTGTGGCAGTAATCTCAGTGGGTGCCATGAATACCTACGGCCATCCTTCTCCAGAAATTACAGATCGCTTGGTCAATGAGAACGTAGCCATTTATCGGACTGATCGAATGGGGGAAGTACAGATGGAGGTGCGGAATTCAGGGATTTTCACACGAATGAAATTATGGAAATAAGAGGAAGGTTTAAACTATCACTCCCACCGCAAGTATAGTCCTAGAAGCAGCATTTCCTGTTGGAATGTTCTTCTAGGGCTTTTTCTTTTGCAAAAATCAACTATTATGAAACTAATTTTCATTTTTTACGTCTAAAAGATGTTATGTGGCTCATTATTTGTTATTCTGATAGATGCAAGTTATTAATATATTTATTCTAAAAAAATTGCAACCTTATGAGATGCCATTGCGTCTGTAAGAATGCAAGGGGGAGGGATCCCAGTGATAGCACCCGAACTGGTAAGATCAGCACAAGCCGGTGACCGTGATGCGCTCATTACCCTATTGCGAGAGATTGAGTCTCACGTTTATCGGACGGCTTTTTATATTTTGAATAATGAACAGGATGCGCTTGATGCTTCGCAAGAGGCTCTTCTTCGGATTTATACCAAAATTAATTCCTATGAAGAAAAAGCCTTGTTCAAAACGTGGGTGCAGCGGATTGTTACGAACATCTGCATCGATAAATTTCGCAGAGCGAAACCAACGGTTTCTATGGATGAGCATGAGATGACTTTTACAGCTGATAATGATGTAGAACAGGAAATATTGACAGGCTACCTAGCTCAGGATATTAGAGAGGCAATTGAAAAGCTTCCCGAACACCATCGCACTGTAGTTGTTCTACGTTATTTGCAGGACTTTTCGTATCATGAAATTGCAGAATCGCTAAACTTACCACTCAATACGGTGAAGTCTTACTTATTCCGAGCTAGACACACCTTACAGTCGTTACTCCAAGATTATCAGAAAGGAGGTGTTCGGGGATGAAATGTCAAGAGGTGATGATGTACATGCAAAGACAGCTAGATGGAGATTTAGCTCCAAAAGAAGAAAATGAGCTGCATGCTCACCTTATGCATTGTTTGGACTGTGCACAGATGTTTGAGCGTCTGCAGGCATTGTCGAACGAATTGTCCCAGCTTCCTAAGGTTAAACCGCCTTTCAGTTTGGTTGATGCTATTATGCCACAGCTGCTTGAATTGGATAAACAAAATGAGGTGTCAATGACGGACAATGTCGTTGTCTTCCCATCGAAGGTTGCTAGGGTAGAGTCAGAAGTAGACCGGCCTATGCTTTCAGGAATGAGCCGATTTAAAGAACAGTTCTCGTGGAAATTCGCAAGCGGTGTTGTTGCCGCGGGATTGATTATTGGATTTTTCGCATTTAATATGCAGAAACCTGTTATCGACAATGCGGACGGTATTATGTCTCGTTCAAGCTCTGATTCCAAAGCTGCAGCGGAGAAGCGTGTAACGGGAATTTCAGATACGAATCAACAAATAGGCAGCGATGACATCGCTAAAACCAAGGAAACTACTGCGACAAATGAAGGAACGCCAGTTGCGCCAACGGCCGATTCATTTGCAAAAGGGACAAACACAGCAAACACTGCTACTGGCAACGGTGGGAATTCGCCGCAGGCTACTTCCAACGCACAGCTAGAAAAACCAGGTGCATATACTTCGCCAACGAATGGTGGTGACATGCAGACGAACAAGGTATCCCCATCTACTTCTGCTCCAGAGCGGTTGAGAGATCCAGATGCATCTGTTCCAAAGTCGGATAAGATTGATTCCAATGCTGAGGCCGCTACGCCTGCCGCAGGCTTAAGCGTACCGCAATCATCGTTAGAGCCGAAGTCAACGGAGTCACCAGTTAGGAAAACAGCGCCGGCACCAAGCGTTGATCCTTCGAGTTCAGACCGAATAAGTGCGAGTCAAGGTATCCTCTCCTATACCGTTCCTCAAGGGGAGGCTAAGCTAAAGTCTACAACGGGTACTTATGATGCAACGATTGAAGACCGGCACGTGGTCATTCGAAACACCCTTACGCTTGAGCTTGTATTTGCTTCCGAGCATGTATGGCAAGCAGAAGATCAAATCAAGTTGTTGGAATGGTCGAAGGATGACAAGCTGTTTTATGAAGTTATTAGTAAAGGATTGCTTCAAACGATTCTAATCGATGTCAAAGAAAAAACAGAAGCCAATAAATAACAAGGAATTTCGTTGCACCAATTTGGCTGAAATTGCGTAAACTATCTTAGGGAACATGGAACAGTTCATTCATCCACACGAGTTAAGGTTTCTAGGGCCTTGAATCGGTGTTTAAATAGACTGGCGAAGGGATTGCATCAAAGTCTTCGGGCTTTGACGTAATCCCTTTGTTGTTGTTAAAATAAACAGGAGGGGTGAATGCTAGTCATGGATGTCAAAAGAGCATTAAAAGATATACAAGCAGGCCGCCCAGCGTCCGTTTATTTATGCTACGGACCTGAGAAATATAAAATGCGCGAATTTATTCAGATTTTAACAGATTCATTAATGGGGCCAGAAGACCGGGAATTTGCAGTGAGTAAATTTGATTTGAGTGAAATGCCACTTTCATCTGCGCTAGATGATGCAGAAACGTTACCTTTTATGGTACCGAAGAAACTGGTTATTGCTAAAAATGCAATGTTTTTCACTGGAGCGAAGGAAAATACGAAGCTAGAGCACAATATGGATCGCTTAACAGACTATTTGAAATCACCAGCGGAACATACGGTTGTGGTGTTCACAGTGGATGCCGATAAATTGGACGAGCGTAAGAAGATTGTAAAGGCTTTAAAGGATATGGAGGCCGCTGTGCCGTTCCTTTCTTTGAGCGCAGAGGAATTGACGGATTGGGTTGCTAAACAAGCCAATACGCTTGGCTTTACATTCTCAGGTGGCGCGGCAGACCAGTTGATCTTGTATACCGGAGGCAATTTGCAATCGTTATCGGCCGAACTTGAGAAGATTTCCTTATATGTCGGTGCCGAGGGAGTAGCTTCATCTGACGTTATAGATCAATTGGTCGCTCGGAGCACGGAACAGAACGTATTCATACTTATTGAAGATATCGTGAATGTGCGGTTGGAGCGGGCATTTGTGATCTTAGAGGAGCTTCTGAAGCAGAGAGAGGAGCCGATCAAAATCGCGTCGCTTATCGCCAGACAATTCCGGATCATGTTGCAGGTGAAGGAGCTTGGCAAGCAGGGCTATTCACAGCAACAGATGGCTTCACAAATTGGCTTGCATCCTTTTGCGGTTAAAGTTGCCGAAGGGCAGGCACGAAAATACGAGGGGCAGAAGCTGAGCCGAATTATGGGTGAGCTTGCTGATCTTGATTTGCAGATGAAAACGGGGAAAATTGATAAAGTGTTAGGGTTGGAATTATTTCTTCTTAGGCTGGCTGCCTAGGAAGAACAATGGAAAAAAGACTAATTCTCCTAGGAGAATTAGTCTTTTGCTTTTATGTCCGTGAATTACGCTTGAGCCGAAAGAGCGTTTAGCTTTTTAGCTAGACGGGACTTCTTGCGGTTAGCGGCATTTTTATGAATTAAACCTTTAGAAGCAGCTTTGTCTAATTTCTTAGAAGCAGAAACTAAAGCTTCAGGGGTCAAAGCTGTTTCGAAAGCTTTCACAGCAGTACGCAAAGCGGACTTGTGGGAAGCGTTGCGAAGACGACGCTTTTCGCTAACTTTTACTCGTTTAATAGCGGATTTAATGTTTGGCATGAAATTCACCTCCTACTTACAAAACACGTTCAACGTTACATTTGTATGTTTGCTGACAACTTTAAGTATTCTACCATGCAATATTTCAAATTGCAAGAGCTGTCAATAGGTTTTCAGTGGTCTTTATCTCTGCATAACGCCGCGGCATCTGTCACACAATAAGCAACACAGCGCAAGTATGAAAGGGGACCTCCAATGGACTTAGGCATATTTAACACACAGACCGATCTTGCACTCGATGCAAGGGATATGGCCCATGCAGCCAATCAGGGGCAACCGATTCCTGGTATTGAACAGGAGTTCACACGGGAAAACGGGATCCGCGTAACCAAAATAAACGTCCTGAACGAAGAAGGCTCCAAAGCGCTTGGAAAGCTTCTGGGTCATTATATAACGATTGAGGTACCCGCACTCCGAGAGAAAGACAGTCAGCTTCAAGATCGCGTGGCGACGAAGCTCGCTCAGGAGTTTGAGCAGTTTTTACGACATGTCGGTATTCCGAAAAATGCGAAAGCCCTGATTATTGGACTAGGCAATGGAAATGTGACTCCCGATGCCTTGGGGCCACTCGTCGTTGAGAATATTATGGTGACGCGTCATTACTTTGAACTTGTACCTGAAGATGTGAGTCCGGGCTATCGAGCTGTAAGTGCTGTAGCCCCAGGGGTACTCGGCACAACGGGGATCGAAAGCAGCGACATCGTGCAAGGGATTGTGGATAAATCCAAGCCTGATTTCATCATCGCTATAGATGCGCTAGCATCTAGATCCTTGGATCGTGTCAATACGACCATTCAGATCGCAGACACCGGTATCCATCCAGGTTCAGGAATTGGCAATAAGCGCAAAGGCTTGACGAAGGAGCAACTGGGTATTCCAGTTATTGCGATTGGGGTCCCTACCGTTGTGTATGCCTCAACGATTGTGAACAATGCTTTTGATCTTATGCAGAAGCATTTCAGCGGTCAAACGAGTAATACGGGGCAAATTTTCGGACTTTTGGACAATATCAACGAAGACGAGCGGCTGCAACTGGTCAAAGAGGTGCTAAACCCCGTAGGACACGACCTACTCGTTACGCCGAAGGAGATTGACCAATTTATTGAGGATATAGCCAATATCATTGCCAGCGGTTTAAACGCGGCTTTACATGACGCTGTAGATGTCGATAACGTAGCTGCGTACACGCATTAATGAAACTAGAGAACTGAGCCTACTTATGTGGGGCAGTTCTTTTTGTCGTTCATGCTGCCTATCAAAATCAAGTAGAGAACCTTCCATCCTTTTCTATTAAAAAAATCTAGCGAAAACTAGTTCTATCGTTCGGGCTCGTTTCATAGATTGAATTAAGATAGTTTAGGAGGAATCAAACTATGAAATGGACATCAGCCACATGGAATTTCAGCCAAGTTCGCAAAACCTTTCAGAGCGCCAGTTCCGTCGGGAAAACGTTTATGGTTCTTAGCACCTCGACCTTAGCTCTATTCGTACTAATTGGTCTGGGTGGCGTCCTACAAAGCAGATTAATGTCTACATCGCCTGTTTCATCCATGAAAGGTCTCGCCGCCTCTGTCACGAATCAGTTTTTTATCGATATGTTGGGTATGGAAGTCCCTCATTTAAATAAGGATCAGAAAAAGTTCACTTTCTCCCAACACAACGTGTTTCACTTCGCTTTTCAAATGATGACGGATATTAATCCGAGTGATCCAAAAAGCTTAGTCGCAAGTGAAGTGCCTGGTATGGAGTTGAATAAGTCGACAGTATTGGTAAGAGGGAGCGAAACGAATCCAAGCGCCCCCTACGATCTAAATCCGATATCCAGTGATTTGGAAGCGGAAGCTAGATTTCCACAGCCATCGCCGTCCGTGGAGCCGACACCAATTAGCTCTTCATCCCCTTCTCCTAATGCAGTTGCACAACCACCGAAAACAGCTGGCGATAATATCGCCTTTATCTATCAAACACACAGTAATGAGTCCTTTCTACCAGAGCTGAAAGGTGTAACCGATCCAGATAAAGCCTACAGTGATAAAGTGAATATTATCTCCGTGGGGCAACGGTTAGCTCAGAATTTAGAGAGAGATGGCATTGGTGCTGTGCATTCTTCAACTGTTTATCCTAGTACTGTCAAGGGGTTTGAATATCCGTATTCCTACAAGTATTCAGCCAAAACGCTTCAGGAAGCAATGACTTCGCATAAGGATTTACAGTACTTCTTCGATATTCATCGCGATTCAGCAGCGCGCAGTAAAACAACAGCAACGATCGAAGGCAAGGATGTCGCACAAGTCTATTTTATAATCGGCGGAAAAAACCCAAACTGGAAAAAGAACGAAGAATTTGCAAGAAAAATTCATCAAGTGCTGGAAGAGAAGCACCCAGGCGTCTCGAAGGGGATTCATGCGAAAGAAGCAAGCGAGGGCAACGGGTTGTACAACCAGAACATTTCGCCGAATAGTATTTTGATCGAGGTGGGTGGGCCTTACAATACCCTTGAGGAATGCTATCGGACGACAGATTGGCTGGCTGAAGCGATATCTGAAGTAATTTTAAACGCGAAAAAAGTGGATGCACCCGTGACTACACCTAAAAACTCGTAAGCGAGTTAACATTGGAGGAGGGAATAAAATGAGGCTGAGGCACTTTTATATCAAGGTTGGCTTGTTTGGACTCTTGCTGTTGTTTTGTATTTTGTTCGGCGTCAGTCTAGCTTCCAACGGCATGGAACGCATAGAAGGTCCTCAGCCTTCCTCCAAAGCAGCCCAACAAGTTGCGCCAACGAAGGCACCGGGAAAAGTAGTAACGACGGTTGCCCAAGTATCGCCTACGCCTACACCACCTAGTAAAGACACGGTTGTAAAAGGGAAACAGACGACAGAGACACAAGCTGAACCTGTTGCCATTCATGATAATTCATTGAATCGTGTAGGGAATAAATTAGGCGAACTTTTACAAATAACGGCGCACCATGGCATTAAATTGTTTATTTCTTTGTTTGATGCTGTTTTAGGCAAAGGCTAGGTGTGCATTGCTCCGACTTCCCACAACTGCTATAATGAAAATTATTTGCATGTAGTGGGGGTTAGTCTTTAGCATGACGGACATTCGAGAAAGACAACAAAGAATTCGCAACTTTTCAATTATCGCTCATATCGATCACGGTAAATCAACGCTAGCTGATCGCATTCTGGAATATACAGGTGCATTGTCTTCACGTGAGATGCAAGAGCAAGTTCTCGACCAGATGGATCTGGAGCGTGAACGTGGAATTACGATTAAGCTGCAAGCGGTGAGATTAGGTTACCGTGCTGACGATGGTGTCGATTACATCCTTAACCTAATTGATACACCAGGACACGTAGACTTTACTTATGAGGTTTCACGAAGCCTAGCGGCTTGTGAGGGCGCATTGCTGGTTGTTGATGCGGCTCAAGGAATTGAAGCTCAAACATTAGCAAACGTATATCTCGCATTGGAAAATAATTTAGAAATTTTACCAGTTATCAATAAAATTGATTTACCAAGTGCGGACCCTGATAAAGTAAAGCAAGAGATCGAAGACGTGATCGGGCTTGACGCAAGCGATGCTGTACATGCATCAGCTAAAGCTGGGATCGGTATTAAAGAGATCATTGAGCAAATTTGCTTGAAGGTACCGGCACCGCAAGGTAATCCTGACGCACCACTGAAGGCATTGATTTTCGACTCGCACTATGACAGCTACAAAGGTGTTATCGTATATGTGCGTGTTGTGGACGGCGCGATCAAAGCAGGCTCCAAAATCAAAATGATGGCAACAGGCAAAGTATTTGAAGTTATTGAAGTAGGTGCGTTCAAACCTAGAATGTCATCGGTTCCTTCCCTTGAGGTCGGAGATGTTGGTTTTATTGTTGCCGGTATTAAAAATGTTGGAGACACCCGTGTCGGTGACACGGTAACGGAAGCAGATCGCCCTTCGCCTGAAGCGCTGCCAGGTTATCGTCGCATTAACCCAATGGTTTTCTGCGGATTGTATCCAATCGAAACGACCGATTACAACGATTTGCGTGAAGCGTTGCAAAAGCTTGAACTAAATGATGCTTCCTTGCGTTTCGAGCCTGAAACTTCGACAGCATTAGGCTTCGGCTTCCGTTGCGGATTCTTAGGACTCTTGCACATGGAAATCATTCAGGAGCGGATTGAACGTGAGTTCAACATCCCATTGATTACAACGGCACCGAGCGTTATTTACCGGATTACGTTAACCAATGGTGATGTCATGGAAATTGACAATCCATCGAACTATCCGGATCCACAACGAATTGATTTCGTTGAGGAGCCTTACGTAAAAGCTTCTGTCATCGTGCCTAATGATTATGTGGGTACCATCATGGAGCTTTGCCAAGGTAAACGCGGTGAATATATGAACATGGAATACTTAGATACGAATCGCGTTACATTGACTTACGAGATCCCGCTATCTGAGATTGTCTACGATTTCTTCGATATGCTGAAGTCAAGGACGAAGGGCTATGCTTCCTTTGACTATGAAGTTAGTGGTTACAAGAAATCCAATCTCGTGAAAATGGACATCTTGCTCAATTCCGAGCAAGTCGATGCACTTTCCTTCATCGTTCACAGAGATACAGCCTATCATCGTGGCAAAATCATTTGTGACAAGCTCAAGGAGCTTATCCCGCGGCAAATGTTTGAGGTGCCGATTCAAGCGGCAATTGGACAGAAAATCGTCGCGCGTGAGACCGTTAAAGCAATGCGTAAGAACGTACTTGCGAAGTGTTACGGTGGTGACATTTCCCGTAAGCGTAAATTGTTAGACAAGCAAAAAGAAGGTAAAAAACGCATGAAGCAAGTCGGTAGCGTAGAAGTGCCGCAAGAAGCGTTCATGGCTGTTTTGAAAATCGACGAATAGATGCATGGAACTCAAAGCTGGGGTGGCAGCGTACGCTGTCCCTTGGCTTTTTGTCAATTGTGACCGTGGAAAGGAATACCCTTATGTTAGTTACTTATACAACGCCTACGGCGGTGTACATTCATATCCCTTTTTGCACAAATAAATGTCATTACTGCGATTTCAACTCGTACGTGCTCAAAGGCCAGCCTGTGATGGAATATCTAGATGCGCTTGAGCGTGAAATGGAGCTCACGGTAAGGAACCATCCTCCTCAGAAGGTGGAGACGATCTTTGTCGGCGGAGGGACGCCAACTGTGTTGCTTCCAGATCAAATGGAACGCTTCTTGCGCATCGTACGCACTTATTTCCCAGCGGACAGTACAGAAGTCGAATTTTCGATGGAGGCTAACCCGGGAACAACGGACGAAGATAAACTTGCTGTCATGAAAGCTGGCGGTGTAAATCGCATCAGCTTCGGTGTGCAATCGTTTAACAATGATATTCTTGCGGCAATCGGCCGTATTCATAATACAGATGATGTGCATAGAAGCATTGCCAATGCGAAAAAGCTAGGCTTCGATAATTTATCGATCGACCTGATGTTCGGACTTCCGAAGCAAACGGTGGAAATCATGCAGGCTACATTAGATGAGGCGCTATCGCTCGATTTGCAGCATTATTCAATATACAGCTTGAAAGTAGAAGAAAACACGTTATTCCACACCTTGTTCAACAAAAATCAACTGCCGCTCCCAAGTGAAGATGAGGAAGTCGATATGTACGAGTTGATTATGAAAAGGCTGGAGGGAGCGGGTTACAAGCAATATGAAATCAGTAACTTTGCCAAACCGGGCCGCGAAAGCAGACATAATACGATGTACTGGCGCAACCGTTCTTATTACGGATTAGGCGCAGGTGCACACGGGTATATGAATGGTAAGCGTCATGTGAATGTGAAGGGCATCCAACCGTACATTGATGCAACGAAGCTTGGATTACCGATCATGGAGCAATTCGATGTTACTCCACAAGAAGCGATGGAAGACTTTATGATGGTTGGCTTGCGGCTGCTTGAGGGTGTGCGAAGCAACGACTTCATGGATCAATTCGGAGAGACGATCGAATCCCATTTTGGAGCTACCCTGCAAAGCTGGATAAACAAAAAGCTGATTGAGCAAACGCCAGAGGGATATCGTTTGTCCAAACACGGCATTTTGTTAGGAAATGAAGTCTTTGCCTCGTTCTTAAGCTAAACCGAAATAGCGCAAAAAACGCTTGTGCATTTATACGTATTGTTGTATATTTATACATGAATCCACAAGCGAAACAGCGGAAATCCGCAGGGCGCTGGCGTGGCTTTTATGCATTTTTGTGCGAATGGTGGGTGGGGAAGCGTGAATACATCAACTACGGTGTCCGTAAGAAAAGCTTCAGTGGATGATATCGATAAGCTTTTTGAAATTATACAGGGGTATGCCAAGCAAGGCATCATGCTGCCGCGGAGCAGGGAAATGCTCCAAGATCAAATTGATACGTTTGTTGTCGCTGAATTTGATGGCTTATTAATAGGCTGCGGTTCATTGACGAGACTAGGACCAGATCTTGTTGAGATTCGCTCACTTGGGATGACGCCTGGCTACAAGGGTCAAGGGATCGGTGGCAAGCTGGTTAATTTCTTAGTTGAAGAGGCAAGAAGTCAAGGAATTATTAAAGTTATGGCACTTACTTATGAAGTGGCTTTCTTTCTGAAAAACGGCTTTACACTCGTTCCGAAGGAGATTTTTCCTGAGAAGGTTTGGAGAGACTGCATGCATTGCAAAAAACAGTATTGTTGCGACGAAATCGCCGTACTTAAACGTTTGGATTGACTTGACAACAGACCTTAGGGTCTGTTATTTTTGTATTAGGATTTAGCACTCACTAAATACGAGTGCTAACGAAGGTGGCAAATAGTGAGAAGTGAGGAGGAGGGGTACTCATGTTGACAGAGCGCCAACGCATGATTTTAAGTGCAATCATTGATGATTACGTTCGTTCAGCGGAGCCAATTGGTTCGCGAAGTATTTCGAAGCGTGGGAATGTTGGTTTTAGTCCAGCGACCATACGTAATGAAATGTCTGATCTCGAAGAAATGGGCTATCTTGAGCAGCCTCATACGTCCGCAGGTCGTATTCCTTCACACAAAGGTTATCGCTATTATGTCGATCATTTGTTGAAGCACGGCTCCTTGCAAAGTCATGATTTGGACTCCATGAAGGGGGCTTTCGCAGAACGTATTCAAGAGATGGAAGGTGTTATTCAGCACGTTGCTGGCATGCTCTCCAGTCTTACGAATTACACGTCTATTGTGCTCGGTCCTGAAGTATTTAGCACGACATTGAAGCATATCCAAATCATTCCGATCTCGGATACAACGGCTGTTGCGATCCTAGTGATGAATACGGGTCATGTTGAAAATAAGACTGTAACGATACCCGAAGGGATTCCGATGTCGGAAATCGAGAAGGTCGTTAATATTCTGAACACTAGGCTTAAGAATGTGCCATTGGTTCAGTTTAAATCGAAGCTCTACAATGAGATTTCTAATGAGTTAAGTAAATATGTCACTGGCTATCAAGAGCTTCTTGGTTTGGTGGAAAGTGTGCTTCAAAGTGATGAGAAGGACCGTGTATTCCTTAGTGGGATGACGAATATGCTTACACAGCCTGAGTTCAAGGATGTGGAGAAAGTAAAGAGCATTTTTGATCTGCTGGAAGAAGCACCAACCCTTATCAAGTTATTTACTCCGTCAAATGAAGGCATTGAGATTAAAATTGGTGCTGAGAATAGTATTGAAGCCATATCGAATTGCAGTTTAATTACAGCTTCCTATTCCATTGGCGGTACGCCGCTTGGAACGATTGGTATTTTGGGACCTACCCGCATGGAATACGGTAGAGTCATTGGCTTAATGGAACATCTATCGAAGCATATGGAATTGGTCCTAGGACGTTGGTATGGCAAATGACAGGAGTCAAACCTATGCACGGTGAAAGTGAAGAACGTTACTCTACATTAGTGAATAATGCGGCGGCTGTCAGAGCGATTTGTTCCGCTGTCGAAGGAACCTTAGGTCCTAAAGGACTAGATACCATGTTAGTTGGCGGCCAAGGTGATGTCATCATTACTAACGATGGTGTAACCATATTGGAAAAGATGGATGTAACTCATCCTGCTGCTAGGCTAATGATTCAAGTCGCTCGCAGTCAACAACGCCAAATTGGCGATGGCACAACGACAGCCACAGTGCTTGCCGGAGCCATGGTGCAAGAAGGCGTCGCACAAGTTACTCGCGGCGTTCCTGTTGCCAAGGTTGTCACTGGCATGCTACAGGGCATTGAATTGGCCGTAGCGAGCTTGCAGGGCCGTAGTCGTCAGATTGTTGGCCTTGGAGATCGCGCTCTGCAGCGGATCGCTTACACGGCAGGTCGCGAGCAAACGGACATCGCTAAGCTTATCATTCAAGCAGCGGAAGCGGTCGGTGAGGCGAAGCTGCGAGAAGAAGGCTATCGCTTTGCGGACAGCGTGCTCGCACATGAAGAAGCGAGCAGCGAGGTTTGGACCGGCATTCTGCTGAACCAGAAGCCGATGAACCTACATCTCGAGCATGACCGGCGAGATGCTCGCATCCTCGTGCTGCATGATGCCCTGGAGCCTGAGGCGGTCAGCGAGGAATCGCTGGTCACCGAGGCAGGCTTCCAGCGCTACATGCAGCTCCGGGAGCTCTTCCGCAGCAGCCTCGGCTCGCTGCTGGAGCTTGGCGTCGGGCTGATTGCATCAGACCGCGGAGTTGACCCTGAGGCGGAGCAGTTTTGCTCCGACCATGGCATCCTCGTGCTGCAGCGGCTGTCCCGCCGGGACTTGCAGCTGCTGAGCGAGCACACCGGCGCTAGGCCGGTGCGGCGCACGGCGCTGCGCAAGAGCGCGCCAGAGCTGAGCGCTGCGCTCGGTCACGCGGGCTATGCCGCGTATGACGAGCGGCTGGAGCGCGTTCGCGTGGCGCGCGGTCACGGCGAACAGCACGTGACCGTGATCGTTGGCGCCGCGACGCGCGAAGCGGCGCATGAGCGCTCGCGTATCGCGAAGGACGCTGCGTCAGCCGTCCAAGCCGCCGTACGCGGCGGGTACTTGCCTGGCGGCGGCGCAGCGGAGATGGCCGTCGCGCATGATCTGGAGCGTGTGCGCGAGACCATGAAGGGCATGGAGGGCTTTGGTGTGGCCGCTGTCGCGGGAGCACTGCGCAAGCCACTGTCGCAAATCGTCGTGAATGCAGGCTACAATCCGCTCGAGAAGGTTGAAGAGTTGAAAGCGGCCCAGCTTGCGCAGGATACGGACAGCCTAGGGATCGATTGTGATACGGGGTTGATCACGGATTTTGTGGAAGCAGGGATCATGGATCCGACAGATGTGAAAATTCACGCTCTGCAAGCGGCTGGGGAAGTAGCTGCCGCGGTACTGCGTATCCATACAGTGATTAAGATGAAGCAGCCTTTTGAAGAGAACTAAAGATGGGCAAACTAAACCCAAATCCATCGTGTATTATGTTTAGGAGGTGAAGGACAATTGAGTACTGGAGATAACAAAACAGTCGAACAAGACATTGACACTACATACGCAGCCGATAACGAAGCAACGACTGATGAAGCTGGTGTAGAAGTTTCCGAGGAAGCTACAGTATCTAGCGAATTGGAACAGGCGCGTGTGCAAGCCGAAGAAAACTATCAGCGTTTATTACGCGTTCAAGCGGACTTCGACAACTTCCGTCGCCGTGCAAGAGCGGAGAAGGAAGATTTCGCGAAATACGCTTCGCTAAAATTGATTGAGCAGCTATTACCGATTGTGGATAACTTTGATCGCGCGCTGTCTTCAAGCAAAGAGACGAAGGATTTCGACGCATTGGTGAAGGGCTTGGATATGACTTACCGCGGTATTGATCAACTATTAACTGCTGAAGGGCTTAAGCCTATCGAAGCTGTTGGTCAACCGTTCAATCCTGAATTCCATCAAGCCGTGATGCAAGTGGAATCCGAGGAGCATGAAGAAGGTATCGTCGTTGAAGAATTGCAAAAAGGCTATATCTTGAAAGATAAGGTCATCCGACCAGCAATGGTTAAAGTTAGCGTATAAGTCTAATTTTGATCACGAAGTAGTCCAAGAAGCTTATTCGACATCGAATATTGAATTCAGCCGGAAATTCCGGTGCTCACGTAGTTTACACTACGCTCCGCTCCTCATTTCCTAGCTTCTTTCAATCTTCTCGGTGCTGAAAACCAGACTAAAGGATCTTATTCCATTCTAAAAAACTAATGACGTTCCTAGGGGACATAAGGAGGATCTTTACATGAGTAAAGTAATTGGTATTGACTTAGGTACTACAAATTCTTGCGTTGCCGTTATGGAAGGCGGAGAAGCCGTCGTAATTCCAAATCCAGAAGGTAACCGCACAACGCCATCCGTTGTAGGTTTCAAGAAAGATGGCGAGCGCGTAGTTGGTGAAACTGCTAAGCGTCAAGCGATCACAAACCCAGACAAAACAATCAGCTCCATCAAGCGTCACATTGGTACGAACCACAAAGAGCACATTGATGGCAAAGACTACACGCCACAAGAGATCTCTGCAATCATCCTGCAAAAGCTAAAAGCGGATGCAGAAGCTTACCTTGGCCAAACGGTTACACAAGCAGTAATCACAGTTCCTGCTTACTTCAACGACAGCCAACGTCAAGCTACGAAGGATGCTGGTAAAATTGCTGGTCTTGAAGTTCTTCGTATCGTCAATGAGCCAACTGCAGCAGCACTTGCATACGGTTTGGAAAAAACAGAAGATCAAACAATTCTCGTTTATGACCTTGGTGGCGGTACATTCGACGTATCCATCCTTGAGCTAGGCGATGGTTTCTTCGAAGTTAAAGCAACAAGCGGCGACAACAAATTGGGCGGCGATGACTTTGACCAAGTGATCATCGATTACCTCGTTGCTGAATTCAAAAAAGAGCAAGGCATTGACCTTTCCAAAGATAAAGCAGCTGTACAACGTTTGAAAGATGCAGCTGAAAAAGCGAAAAAAGAACTTTCCGGTGTTTTGACTACGACGGTTTCCCTTCCGTTCATCACGGTAGCAGACGGCGTTCCTCAGCATTTGGAGTTGAACTTGACGCGTGCGAAGTTCGAAGAGCTTTCCGCTGGTCTAGTTGAAAGAACGTTAGGACCAACTCGTCAAGCACTTCAAGATTCCGGTTTGTCCACAAGCCAAATCGATAAAGTTGTTCTTGTTGGTGGATCCACTCGTATTCCTGCGGTTGTAGAAGCGATCAAGAAATTAATCGGTAAAGAGCCACACAAAGGTGTTAACCCGGATGAAGTTGTTGCCCTTGGCGCAGCTGTTCAAGCTGGTGTCTTGACTGGTGAGGTGAAAGACGTTGTTCTTCTTGACGTAACACCACTTTCCCTTGGTATCGAAACAGCAGGCGGCGTATTCACGAAAATGATCGACCGCAACACAACGATTCCTACTACGAAATCACAAGTGTACTCCACTTATGCAGATAACCAAACTAGCGTAGAGATTCACGTACTTCAAGGTGAGCGCTCCATGGCTAGCGGTAACAAAACACTTGGCCGCTTCATGCTAGGTGACATTCCTCCAGCTCCACGCGGCGTTCCGCAAATCGAAGTAAGCTTTGATATCGATGCGAACGGTATCGTTAACGTGTCTGCTTTGGATAAAGGAACAGGCAAAAGCCAAAAAATCACGATCACTTCTTCCAGCGGCTTGAGCGATGCAGAAGTTGAACAAATGGTGAAGGATGCGGAAGCGCATGCTGAAGAAGATCGCGCACGTAAAGAGCTTGTAGAAGCTCGTAACGAAGCTGATCAATTGGTGTATTCCGTTGACAAAACGATCAAAGATCTTGGCGACAAAGTAGACCAAGGCGAGATTGACAAAGCGAATGCAGCGAAAGAGAAAGTTACAGCTGCTCTTGCTGGCAACGATCTTGAAACGATCAAAAAAGCAACAGAAGAATTGACTGAAGTCATTCAACAACTTTCTGTTAAATTATATGAGCAAGCTTCCCAAGATCAAGGCCCAGGTCCTGATGCTGGCGCAGGCGAAGCACCTAAAGGCAGAGAAAATGTTGTAGACGCGGACTACGAAGTGGTTGACGAACCTAAAAAATAAACATATTCTAACTAAATAGAAGTTTAAAGAAGTTTTTTAAACACTGTTTGTTACGCATGGAACGTTAGAGTCAAAGCCAACTGGAGTTTCTCCACGGCTTTGACTTTCCGTTTGTAGTCTTGAACATGGGAGTGGAACAAGTGAGTAAACGTGATTATTACGAGGTGTTAGGTCTCGGGAAGAATGCTTCACAGGAAGAGATCAAGAAGGCTTACCGTAAAATGGCACGTCAATATCACCCTGACGTGAATAAAGCGGCAGATGCAGAAGATAAGTTCAAAGAAGCGAAAGACGCCTATGACGTTCTGAGTGATGATCAGAAGAAAGCGCAGTATGATCAGTTCGGTCACGTTGATCCGAATCAAGGATTTGGCGGCGGTCAAGACTTCAGCGGCGGCTTCGGGGATATTTTTGATATGTTCTTTGGCGGTGGTGGCGGTGGTAATCGTCGTAATCCGAATGCCCCACAACGCGGTAATGATTTGCAATACACGATGACAGTGGAATTCAAAGAAGCCATTTTCGGCAAAGAAATGGATATCAACATTCCGCGTACTGAAAATTGTGATACATGTCATGGTTCCGGTGCCAAAGCTGGAACAAAGCCAGAAACATGTGGCGGCTGTCATGGTAGCGGACAACAAGAAGTGGTTCAGAATACAGCATTTGGCCGTATTGTGAATCGCCGCGTGTGTACGTCATGTAATGGTTCCGGTAAAATCATCAAAGAAAAATGCGGAACATGTCATGGCGCTGGTAAAGTGAAAAAAACTCGCACCATTCACATCAAGATTCCAGCTGGGGTAGATGATGGTGCTCAACTTCGCGTTTCTGGTGAAGGTGAAGGCGGAACACGTGGAGGCCCGTCAGGTGATCTTTATGTTGTGATTCGTGTGAAAAACCATGAGTTCTTCCAACGTGAAGGTAATGATGTGTACTGTGAAGTGCCATTGACTTTCATGCAGGCGGCGCTTGGGGATGAAATCGAAATCCCTACGCTAACTGAGAAAGTGAAACTCAAGATTCCAGCAGGCACGCAAACCGATACGTACTTCCGTCTGAAAGGCAAAGGCGTTCCGCATCTTCGTGGATTCGGTCAAGGGGATCAACACGTGAAGGTTATCGTGATGACACCGACGAACTTGTCAGAAGATCAGAAGGATTTACTGCGTCAGTTCGGCAAGCAAAGCGGCGAGCATACGCATGAGCAAAGCCAGTCTATTTTTGAACGTATGAAAAGAGCCTTCTTAGGCGACTAGATAACTATGGCACCTCAAGTGTGTGGATACCAGATTAATCTGTGCATTCACGCGTTTGAGGTGCTTTTTGCTTTGAAGTGAATTTCTATCATTTCAGTGGATTTATTTATGGGGCACTACTTAGTGGTTTCTCCCGAATCCGAACCCGCTCAGAAGACAGACACGTAGCACCCATGCACCCATGCACCCAGCACCCAGCACCCAGCACCACCGCCTAACGGACATGGCAGACGCTATTTGTTTAAAATCAGGGCATTTGGAGAGCTAACGGACACAGATATCACTATTGGGGTGAAAATCAGCTTGTATGGGGCATTTCACCGAAATAGCTGCAATAGTGTCCGTTAGCCATAGAAAAGGTGATTTTTATGCGAATTAGCGATCGCTGTGTCCGTTAGGGGATGAAATCGACCATTGAAGAACCTGAAAACATAAGTAGCCCCACACCAGTTACCTCGTACTAGCGTCCATCATCCATCAACTAGCAACTAGCACCCAACCCCCAAC
>NZ_CAKMMW010000017.1:6032-183470 GCF_927798215.1 Paenibacillus allorhizoplanae | reverse complement strand
ACCCCAACCCCCGCGCTACATTGGATGTATCCAGTGTACTGCACTGAAAAGTAGCTAAATATGAGTTTGTTTGGACCAATCAAACCACAAGAAAAAGACGAGCCAACGCTCAATGCAGCGTTAATTCGTCCCCTCCTTGCGTGTCACGTTCTGTGTATACACGCACTTGATCTTGATCATCAAGGGTTGCGAGCACGACGTGCTCCATGTCAACCTGTAAAGTCTGCATCTGCGCCTCCAGCCAAGCCAGATCTTTCCCCTGCTGCGCGAGCAGCTTTTTATCATAGGCGCCCTGAATAATAAGTGGCTTCACGAGGGAGAAAGGGTCGCTGGGGATTGCCATATCTTTGGCGGTTACCGTTTGATGCTGAGGCTCTAGGAATACGGAGACCATCCCACCGGGCTCCCACAAAGCGAGCGCCACTTTCTCGATATCCTCCACTTGTTGCTTGCGAAGCTCAGAGAAGAGGTGGTCGACTGAGATTTTGGCTTTGCGCAGGCCGCCCATGCGAAGCTTTCCGTGTTCAATAAGCGTCAGGGGTGAAGGTTCAAAGAGATGTTTGAGGAAGTTCCATTTTAGACTCAGCCACGAGGTTAGGAGATATAGTACCACGAGCGCAATAGTCGTGATCATGGAGCCCTTTAAGGCTAGGTGCTCGTCAGAGAGCGGATGTGCCATGATGTTGCCTAGAATGAGTGCAATGACGAAATCGAGAAAACGTAGTTGGGAGATCGAACGTTGGCCTAATGCTTTGGCGGTGATAAGCAGAAAAAAGTAGCCTATAACGGCTCGTAAAATCCACTGCATAGTGGTCAGTGATTCTTGACTGTGGAAGAAGTCCAAGGGTCGTCACACTCCGAACATAAGGTAAATGCTCCCTATAACGTACCCTTGTATGGGATCAGCTATCCGCGGTTTGCAGGGGAGCAGGCCCGATGATCTAGTGCTTACCGCTGGTGAGTCCGACCTGCTCCTCGCTCCAAGCCCAGAGCTGACGAGCTAGCGCGTCGTCCTTCGCTCGGGCGGAAACAGGCGCAATCGCCCGCCTGTAGAAGTACTCACCACTGACCGTCTGCACGTCAGGGCTCGTGGCCAAAAACACCGCCGTATCCGCGCCCTGCGCCGCCGTCAAGAAAAACGGCCGCATCATCGCATGCACGGCCTTCCCAAACCCGGTGTCGCGATCGACACCGATGTTCGTGGCCACCGCTCCCGGATGGAGCGAGTTGGCCGTGGCTGAAGTGCCTGCGAGCCGCTTCGCGAGCTCGCGGGTGAACAAGATATTCGCCAGCTTCGACTGGGCGTATCCGTTCCAGACCCGGAACCCTCGCTGCAGGTGAGGGTTAGCCCAATCGATGCGCCCGATTTTGTGGGCGCCGGAGGAGACATTGACGATCCGCCCTTGCGGAGCGCGGATGATAGCATCCAGCAGAAGCTGGGTCAGCAGAAAGTGGCCGAGATGGTTGACACCCATCATGGACTCGAAGCCATCTGCTGTGGTCTTTCGCTTCACGGTGACGACGCCAGCGTTGTTCACGAGCACATCCAACACGTCGTGCTTGGCTAGAAATGCCGCCGCAAAGGTGCGAATGCTCGCAAGCGAAGCGAGGTCGCAGAGCATCAGCTCGATGAGCTTGGAGCCGCTCTGGCGACGCGCTTCTGCGAGCGCCTGCTCGCCTCTTTGTTTGCTGCGGCAGAGCATGATGACTTTGGCGCCTTGCTGGGCCAAAGCCACCGTTGTAGCAAGGCCCATGCCAGAGTTAGCTCCAGTGATGAGTACCGTTTTATTGTGCATCGCGGATCCCCTCCCTTTTACTTCCAGTATAGCCGATGAGAAGATTCCTCGCTTACCATATTGCGCGAACGAAGCTCCGTTGTGTTTTTCTTTTTATGTTAAACTAGTTGGATAGAATTCAATCTGTGGAAGTGAGGAGCGTGCACACGTGGAAGCGAAAAAAGCAGCGGCAGAGCTAGCTATTACGGAGATTCGAGATGGGATGATCGTCGGTTTGGGGACGGGATCAACGGCCTATTGGGCCATCCAAGGGATTGGAGCTCGGGTGCAAAATGGCCTGAACATTCAGGCTGTTGCCACCTCAGTAGCCTCCGAGAACTTGGCTAAGGAGTTGGGGATTCCACTTATTCCATTTGCAAATATCTCAGAAATTGATGTCACGATAGATGGTGCAGATGAAGTCGACTCTGCTTGGCACGTAATCAAAGGCGGGGGAGGTGCGCTGCTGCGGGAGAAAATCGTTGCATTTTCAAGTAGGAAGCTGATTATCGTGGTGGATGAAAGTAAAGTTGTTGCGCAGCTTGGCGCATTTCCACTACCTGTTGAGGTTGTAAAGTTTGGCTATGAACTAACGATTCGGAAGCTCCGATCACTTGGCGTCAGGCCTAAAGTTAGAGCTGTTGATGGTCAGCCATTTGTGACGGACAACGGGAATTATATCATCGATTGTCATTTCGGCAGCATCCCTAACCCTGCTGATCTGCATCAGGCTATTAACGGGATTCCGGGTGTTGTGGAGAATGGGCTTTTTATTGGAATGGCGAGCCAGGTGATCGTGGGGTATAAGGATGGTTCGGTGGCCAGATTATAGGAAAAGGGCACACCAATATGCAAAAGAGTTGCTCCACAATTTCGTTAAGGAATTGAGGGGGCAACTCTTTCTATGTTTGAACGAGATTTATTTAGCTGACTCGATCATCGAAATCTAAGAAATAACTGGAAAACCTCCAGCTAATTTCGTCGACTTTCAGCCAATTAACAGATTAACTGGAAAACCTCCCGCTATTTCAACCGTTAGGAGTCATTTTGGATCAAATGCCTCAGATTAGCTGTAGGAAATCCAGTTATTCATCTAAAAAGGCTCATTCTGCTGAAATTAGCTACAGAAAATCCATCTATTCTACAGGAGCTCCGCCGATAGGGCTGAGGGGTGTAGATTGGGTGTGGGTTACAGGAGCTCCGCCGATATGGCGGAGGCTATGTGCAATAACATCCCCTACACCAACGGCTGCATACCCATTTCAACCCAACTTTCTCGCGTCGGACCGTAAATATCGGGAACGCGCAATCCAGCTTGGCGCATCAAGACGATCATTTCACCGCGATGGTGAATTTCATGGGAGATGAGAACGCGCAGTGTAAGCCCGTTAGGCCATTGATCGCCGTACATATCGCTTGTCTCGAACAACTTCGCGTCGGTCCATTGCGTCTGAATCGCTTCAATGGCTGCGGCAGCGGAGGCGCGGTAGGTGTCAGCGATGGTTTGGGCAGAAGCGGGGGCAAGCTCCTCGCCTTCAGGGGCGGCGAAAGTCAGTCCCGTGCGGGACAGCATCTCGTGGACCGTTGTGGCGATGTGCCAAGCAATTTGTCCAAGCGAGCGTAGTTCAGGTGTGATTTTCTGGGCAAGGGAAGCATCCGTCAGGACGTCCATGACGCGCTGTGTGCCTTGCGCTTCGCGGGCATACTCGGTTGCAAAATCTTCAATCATTTTGATCATGGGGGTTGTCCTCCTCAAAGTTTTTCGCCAGAAAAACTGGCATCACTAGCATGGGTTTTGGTCTTTTTCTCCAGTAAACTGGCATCTTTAGCATGGTCTTGGTCATTCCGCCAGAGAACCTGGCATCACTAGCATGGCATCCCTCTATGGATACGTCGTCAGCAGAGGCAGAGTTTCATAAAGATGCTTGCTCTTGGTTGATACGCACTCTTCATATTCCTAGTATAGACAAACAATGCTGACAACAGCGTGTCAGTGATTCGAATAGAGGGCGACTATTTTTTCGGCCTTTTCTTTGATGATGGCTGCGATATGCGCGGGTTCTAGAATGCGTAGGTTTGGACCATAGCCGAGCAGCATGTTATGCAGCCAAGGTTCATCGGGCTGCGTCGCTCTAATCATCAGTGTTCCGTCGGGCTGCATGGTCACATCCTCAGGTCGGAAATAATCTTCGATCTGCGCTCTAACATTCGGCTGCGCGTGCAGCACGAGCGTAATGAGGGTAGAGGGGTCTCTTTTGCCTCGACGATAATCGAGCTTCTCCAAATTTTCTTGCTTGCGTTCGAATGTTTGGGAAAGCACGTCGACACCGTGCATCCGGGATAATCGGAAAACACGGAAATCTTCACGCAGCAAGCAGTAACCGTACAGATACCAGCCGAAGCCTTTGACTACGATGCCCATGGGCTCAACGGTTCGTACGGACGGTTCGCTTTGCGATGATATATAGGAAAAGGTGACGAGCCTTGTCTCCTTGATTGCAGTGCGAAGAGCTGTCAGGTGCTCTGTATTTTGATGGTTATTGCCCCATGGATTTATGTCGAGAATAAGCTGGTTGCCCAGCCTGGCTGCGTCAGGTTGCTCGGATTTGGCGACGAGTGCGCCGACCTTATCCAGCAAATTGCTGATTTCTTGGTCGGGGACGGAAGCGCGAATTCCTTTGAGGCCGGTGATGATCGATTGCAGCTCTTCCAAAGACAGAAACTGACGATCCAGCCGGTATTGGTCCATGATTTCATAACCACCGCTGAGTCCCGCATAGGAAACTACCGGAATGCCAGCTTGGTTAATGGCCTCCACATCTCGATAAATGGTGCGCATAGATACCTCGAACCGCTCGGAAAGCTCTTTAGCACTAATACGGCGACGATTGAGCAGCAGCATGGTGATGGCGAGTAAACGATCTATTTTCAAAAGGAACACCTCATAAATTCTGGTCGTATTCTTCATTCTTTATTCGATTATACAGATGAAAATCCTTTGTTGCCCACTTTGCAGAAAGCTGCAAGGAAATCCCTGTTTTCAAAGAAGGTAAACCCGAAAACCTAGGGAATAAGTGTAACATAATAGTTGAGAGGTGGCGGTTGTTGATGGCGCATATTTCGGACGAATGGATGACAAATGCAGATATTATCACACTTCAACTTGCGATGGAACGGCAGGAAATCAACTCTGTAAATTTGGTTGTTTACTATATGGAGCGAATTAAAACCTATAATGGCCAAATTAATGCGGTGCTGGAGCTGAATCCAGATGCCGTAGAGATCGCGGAATCGTTAGATCGAGAACGTGCAGTAAGTGGGAGTCGGGGTCCTCTGCATGGCATTCCGATTTTGCTCAAAGACAATATTCAGACCGCTGACCGGATGCACACGAGTGCTGGGTCGATTTGTTTGGCGGAGCATGTGGCGACAGAGGACGCGTATATCGCTGCCAAGCTGCGTGACGCTGGTGCGGTGCTGCTTGGCAAGGTGAATATGACAGAGTGGGCCAATTTCATGGCAGTTGCGATGCCATCGGGCTATAGCTCAAGAGGCGGACAGGTGGTAAATCCATATGGACCTGGCATTTATGAAGTTGGAGGCTCCAGTTCGGGATCTGGTGCGGCGGTTGCAGCTCATTTTGCAGTAGGAGCCATTGGTACGGAAACGTCCGGATCTATCGTCAATCCAGCGGGGCATAACAGTCTTGTCGGCTTGAAGCCAACGGTTGGCCTGCTAAGTCGCTCTGGCATTATTCCGCTTGCCAGCAGTCAGGATACACCGGGTCCGATGACTCGCTCCGTGAGTGATGCGGCTGTGTTGCTTGGCGTGATGACGGGTGTAGACGCAGCGGATGCACATAGTATAGCTAGCGACGGTCAGGGCCATCGGGATTATACCCCTTTTCTCAATCGTCGAGGGCTCCATCAAGCCAGAATAGGGATTCCACGTTGGTATTATCAGCAGTTGGATGAGGAAGAACGGCAGCTTGCCGAGCAGGCCATTCAAGTTTTGCGCGACGAAGGTGCGATTGTCATTGATGATGTTGTGCTTCCTTGCCAAGATGCTGTTTGGAACTACGATGTGCTGCTCTACGAATTCAAAAGAGATCTAAACGCCTACCTGGCCAAGCTAGATCCGTCCAAGACACCTGTGCATTCCTTATATGAGATTATTGCATTCAATGAACAGCATGCGGAAAAGGCGCTGGTCTATGGGCAGGACACGCTGATTTGGTCAGAGGATGCGAACGGGACGCTTACGGAAGAGACTTATTTGACGAGTCTACATAGATATCAAGAGCTCACACGAGCACAAGGGATCGATCATGCCCTTCACACGTATCAACTCGATGCGTTGTTTTTTCCCAAAGATGAAGGCGAGGATATTGCCGCCAGGGCAGGCTATCCACTGTTGATTGTACCCGCTGGTTACACAAGCAAAGGGCCAATGGGTGTCATGTTTGCAGCCGGAGCATTCAGTGAACCGACGTTGATTAAGCTTGCGTATGCGTTCGAGCAGGCGACGCTTTATCGCAGACCACCTCTTTTTAGTTATTTTCCGCATACCACAATGGGAAATTTGGAATAATAAACCGAATTCAATTCCATGATGGGAAGTGCGAACAATGTCTCGGTTTAGAAATAGTTTTACAATCCCACTGCGCGCAGCAGCGATGGGTATGCTTTTGAGTGGCGCTTTAAGCTTTGGTGGATCGGCAGAGGCCTTTACACAAGCGGTACCTCCGCCATCCTCACAGCTAGCGCCTCCACAGAGTGGGCAAGGTCAGCTCATCCAGACGCGTGAAATTGATGTCACCGGCGATGGCAAATTAGATATGGTCTCCCTTGTCGGTCTGAAATCAGACCTGAACAGCCCCTATTATGACAAGCTGTTTATCTCCGTCACCGGACAAGGTCAGGCGCAGGTCGTGATTCCGCTAGAAGGCGGCTATAATCCGAAGATGGATTTTTGTGATTTTATCCATGACAAGCTGCCTCAGATCTATGTAACCTCTGATACCGGCGGCAGTGGCGGGTTTACCTCGAATTATATCTATTCGCTCAAAAATAACGTGCCCACCGCAATCCCGATGCCGGAACCGCTGCATGTCAAAGCGACCTTTAAGAATAATTATAAGGTGAAGATGAAAATCGAGGAGACCGGCAAATCCTTCACCCTCGATATTGCGGATCGCAAGGAGGCTTACGAGCAATTTGGCATTTACAATCAAGGGAAAATTGTGAAGCCAATCATTGTTAATGTAGATGCATACAGCCTGTTGAAGCCCGTCGATGTGGATCGGGATGGCTACTGTGAACTGAAAGGTGTTCAGCGCATCACAGGTATCGCGAATGCGGACACACTAGGCTATGTCACTTCGTTGTGGAAATGGCACAAAGGCCAATGGAAGCTGAAGAAAGCGGCTGTTACGCAAACCTTGACAACCAGCATGGTGCGTGCACCGAGTCCAGAAGACGAGGACTAGATGCGAGAAAGACCGCCCATACATGGAAATTAGTTTCCACGTAGGAGCGGTCTTTCATTGTTGTACGGGTCTTATGCCCAGTTCCCATTGCGGAATAGGGGCTCACGCGTACCGTCTGCCAAGATCCCGTCAATCGCCATATCTTTGGAACCAATCATGAAATCCACGTGGATTAAGCTTTTGTTATAGCCATTTGCCTCAAGCTCCTCGGCACTCATCGTTGTTCCCCCCTCAATCGTGAACGGGTAGGAATTGCCGAGTGCGACGTGACAGGAAGCATTTTCATCGAAAAGTGTGTTGTAGTAGATGAGGCCTGATTGTGAAATAGGCGAGTCATAGGGCACGAGTGCCACTTCCCCCAAATAACGAGAGCCTTCATCCATATTCAGCATGTTGTTCAATACTTCTTGCCCCACTTCTGCGGTTGCCTCGACGACGCGGCCATCCTTGAAGGTTAGGGAGAAGCCATCAATCAATGAGCCTTGGTAGCTCAGCGGCAGCGTGCTGCGCACTGTACCGTTCGTGCCGTTACGAGCTGGCATCGTGAACACTTCTTCAGTTGGAATGTTCGGTACGAAGAAAATGCCGCTGTCGGTCTCACTGCCTGCAGCAACCCATTGATGCTTAGGTGCTAGTTCTATGTATAAGTCGGTTCCTGGAGACTGGAAATGAAGCTGCTTATATTTCATCTTGTTCAGCATATTCTGCTTCGCGGTCAATGTAGCAATATGCTCTTTCCATGCCGAAACAGGATCTGCTTTGTCTACACGTGTCAGCTTGAAAATTTGCTCCCACAGCTGCGTAATCCGCTCGGATTCGCTCAAATTCGGGAATACCTTCGCTGACCATTCGGCCGTCGGATAAGAGACCATCAACCAGTTGACCTTGTTGTTGCGCATATAGGAAAGGAAGCCTGCACGTGCAGTTGCTGCTGCTTTACTGGACATTGCGACGCGTTCAGGGGCGACTTCCTTGAACAAGTCCGAGTTAGGCGCATAAATGGACAGGAATGCAGCGCCGTCCTTCGCCATTTCCTCCATGCCAGTTGCCCTCCACATAGGGTAAGTCTGCAGGGTGTCTTCGGAAGCGTTCTTAAGGCGGAGCGCCTTCACTTCATCGTCATCCCAATCGACTACAACGTCTTTAGCGCCTGCTTCATAAGCTTTCTTCGTCAGCTTGCGGACGAAATCGGCACAAGCAATCGGCGTTGTGATGACCACGGTTTGATCCTTTTGTACATTTAATCCGACGCGTATGGCAAGCTCTGCATATTGATCTAAGTAATGCTCGAATGATTCCATCTCTATGTCTCCTTTATATTTGAGTACCATATAGTGTATGATAGAAAATAAAACTTTAACCCGTGGGAGAAAGGCTGGGCACATATGGAAACGAAAAACGCTGAAGCTAACGTAAGCGCAATATCAAATTTCATTAAGAACATTGTAAACGAAGATTTGAAATCAGGCAAAGTCAGTCAGGTCGTGACCCGATTTCCCCCGGAGCCGAACGGTTACCTTCATATAGGACATGCAAAGGCGATATGCACGAACTTTGAAATTGCCGATGATTTCAATGGGTTGACGAACCTTCGATTTGATGATACGAATCCAGTCAAGGAAGATGTTGAATATGTGGAGTCCATTAAAGAAGATGTGGCTTGGCTTGGTTTTCAATGGGACGGGCTGTTCTTTGCTTCTGACTATTTTGAAGAAATGTATAGCCGAGCATTAGTCTTGATTCGTAAAGGACTGGCTTATGTAGACGACCAATCTGCGGATGAAATCCGTGAAACTCGTGGAACATTGACACAGGGAGGAACAAATAGTCCGTATCGTGAACGCACGATAGAGGAAAATTTGTCCCTATTTGAGCGTATGCGTGCTGGTGAGTTCAAAGACGGCGAGCGTGTGCTGCGTGCCAAAATTGATATGTCTTCGCCGAATATTAATCTTAGAGATCCGGTTATCTACCGTATTCTTCACGCACATCACCATAACACAGGAGACGCGTGGTGCATCTATCCGATGTATACGTACGCTCACCCACTGGAAGATGCGATTGAAGGTGTCACGCACTCGCTCTGTTCAAGTGAGTTCGAGGACCAACGTCCGTTCTACGACTGGGTGATTCGTGAGTGCGAGATGCCGAATGTGCCGAGACAATATGAATTCGCTCGTATTTCCTTAATGAATACCGTTACGAGCAAAAGAAAGCTGAAACAACTCGTCGACGAGAAAGCCGTTGACGGTTGGGACGATCCACGAATGCCGACCATATCAGGTCTTCGCCGTAGAGGCTTGACGCCGGAGTCGATTCGCAATTTTGTCCGTGAGCTTGGCGTATCGAAAGGCGGCGGTGGCAGTGTTGTTGACACTCGCATGCTGGATCACTTCATCCGCGAGGATTTGAAGTTGAAGGCGCTGCGCACGATGGGCGTGCTGAATCCGCTCAAAGTCGTCATCACCAACTATCCCGAGGATGGCGTGGAGATGCTGGAAGCGGAGAATAATTCCGAGAACCCGGAAATGGGCAATCGTATGATTCCATTCTCTCGCGAGATTTACATCGAGCAAGATGACTTCATGGAAAATCCACCGGCCAAATATTTCCGGTTATTTCCTGGCAATGAAGTTCGTTTGAAAAACGCCTACTTCATCAAATGCAACGACTTCATCAAGGATGCTGATGGCAACGTGGTTGAACTGCACTGTACCTATGATGTTGAGACGAAAAGCGGCAGCGGCTTTACCGGTCGTAAAGTCAAAGGTACGATCCACTGGGTGGATGCGAAAAGCGCTGTACCAGCGGAATTCCGTCTGTATGAGCCACTGATTTTGGACGATGAGGAAGGCGAAGAAGAGACATCGTTCATGGATAAAGTGAACCCGAATTCCTTGCAAATCGTGCAAGGTTTCGTCGAAGACAACATGAAGAGCGTAAGCCCACAGGATAAATTCCAGTTCTTCCGCCACGGCTACTTCAACGTGGATCCGAAGTACACAACACCAGATCATTTGGTGTTTAACTTGATCGTGTCGTTGAAAAGCTCGTTCGTGGTGTAACGAACGGATCTATAGTTGGAACCGAACCCCCTAGCGGATGCTAGGGGGTTTGGTATTTTGGCTTCGTAGTGAGGGCGCATGAGGGTAAGCTCCATGATAAGGCAAAGAACGACCTACTATCAGTCTCACAGCAACCTGCAAAAGTGCTACTATTTGGGCCAAAGTTCCCCGAATTCGGAGCATTCTTGGGAAAAGGATGCCTTTTTGCACGCATGTACTGTTAACTAGGAGATTCGTGGGGAAAAGGATGCCTATTAGCAGTTTTCAGTCGAAGTGCAGGAGATTTAAAGCATTTCGCGAATGCGTATAAGGAAATATTTGTGAAAATGAGGATATAGGGGTCTACGAACTTTCCGCTCACAACTATGAATAAAGTAGCTTAAGGAGGCGCACATGAAGACGACGATTTATATGGTCAGACATGCGGAATCACCTTATACAGAAGGAAATGAAAGAACGAGGGGACTTACCCTCAAGGGGAAATTGAATGCTGACGGCATCACAAGGATATTAAAAGATGAAGGAATCGACGTGCTGATATCCAGCCCTTATGCGCGAGCTATTCTAACCTTGGAGGGGTTGGCTCAAGAATTAGAACAAGAGATTAAGATAGTGGAAGATCTTCGAGAAAGGCATTTTTCTGGAGAAGATGATCTTATTCCTACAGAAAAATTCATGTCTGAGATGAAGCGGATGTTCGACGACTTTGATTATGCCTATCCAGGTGGAGAGTCTAACAGAGCCTGCCAGCAAAGAGCGGTGGTCGTATTGAGAGATATCCTAGAAGAAAATAAAGGGAAGAAGATCGCCATTGGCACACATGGTAACGTTATGACATTAATGATGAATCATTTTGATGCGACATATGGATTCGATTTCTTGAATCAAACCATGAAGCCTGATATTTATAAAATGCAATTTAATGACCTCGAATTAGAGGAAGTGACAAGGCTCTGGGAATACCGCGAATAAAAATGTACGACATATTACGATAAAACAGAGCAATCTCCCAGCCGACGGAAGCTGAAGGACTGTTCTATTTGTATGTGTAGCAGAAAGAGTATACTAGAATACGCTGAAAAGAAATTTTTCCATCACAATTATCCAGTAAAATAAAAGGATAAGGTTTTAAATAGGGAGCGTGACCACACGTGACATTGGTATTAGTCGTAGATGATGATCTGAATATATGCAAAATAACGAAGCTATACCTGGAAAAGAACGGTTTCGAGGTAGCGACGGCGAATGACGGCGAGCAGGCGCTCGAACGGTTTAAAGAGCTGCAGCCCGATTTCATTGTGCTGGATATTATGCTGCCGAAGCGCGACGGGTGGTCCGTCTGTCAGATGGTCCGTGCACAAAGCGATGTGCCGATTCTGATGCTAACGGCGCGAGGCCACGTGGATGAGCGCGTGGAAGGCCTGCGGATGGGAGCTGACGACTATTTGGTGAAGCCTTTTGACCCGAATGAACTGGTCGCACGGGTAACGACAATCCTTCGTCGGACGGGGCTTCGCACCCAAGTAGCGCCTGCGGCCAATGTATACGAGGTCGGCAGCTTGCGTATTGATAGCCTAGCCCATGAGGTAACCGTTGATGGGCAGGTTGTGGCGCTGCCGAAGAAGGAGTATGAGCTGCTGCTGTTTTTCGTACGGAATCCGAATCAAGTGTTCACGCGCGAGGATCTGATCGCTAAGATCTGGGGGTGGGATTTCGAAGGTGAGGACCGTGTGGTCGATTTATATATCAAACGATTAAGACAGAAGCTCACCGCAGGGAAAGAGGACTGGAGTATCCGCACGGTGTGGGGTGTGGGATATAAGTTTGAGGGACCTGGCATATGCTGAGTTCCTTTTATCGCAAGCTATTATTTATATACATAGCTATTACGGTGGTGTCTATTTTAGCGATTTCGGGTGCAATTGGTTACACGATGAAGCAGAAGACGTACGACCGCAGCGAGAAGCTTTTATTGGAAAAAGTGGAGCAAGTGGAGGAGCTAGCGAAGGATTTGTTCGATAATTCGACGGCTCAGAAGGATTTCCGCAAGCAAATTAATGCGATGGAGAAAACCTCAAATGTCCGCGTTTCGGTCATTCGACATCCTCGAGCGACCTTGGATAAAATCCAAGCTGTAGGCGAAGTTCCTGCCAGGCTAGGTTGGGTGGAGAAGGTGCTCTCCGGTAACCCGGTGACGGTGAAGAGTACATTTACACAGAATAGCAATGTCAAAATGCTGATCGTCGGACGTCCAGTCCTACAGGACAACCGAGTGGTTGGGGCGATTTTCCTGTATACGCCTATCGTGAACATTCAAGGTACGATTAATGAGATTAATCGCGCTATTTATATTTCTGCCCTCGTGGTTGCACTACTGGCTATTGCGCTTCTGTACTTTGTGTCGCGGCACTTTGTAAAGCCTCTGCAGCAGATGAGCAAGACAGCGGAGGCGCTGGCACTGGGGGATTTTAGCGGTAGGGTGCCTGTACGCGGAAAAGATGAAATCGCCTCGTTGTCGGGATCGCTCAACCGAATGGCAGGCAAGCTGCAAAAGGTCGAAGAAGGCCGCAAGCGGTTCCTCTCCGAAATTTCTCACGAGCTAAGGACCCCGCTGACGACGATTCGGGCCTCTCTGCAGGGCATCACGGATGGCGTGGTAGAACCTGAAGATGCGAAGGAATTTATCGATATCTCCCTCCAGGAGACATTGCGATTAAGCCATTTGGTAGATGATCTGCTGGAGCTGTCTTCGTTTGAGGAAAAGCAGGTGAAGCTGACGATGCAAGCCGTTGATCTGCCAGAGTTAATTGGACTCGTCGTGACGCAGCTGAAGATGAAGGCGAAAGGCAAGGGAATTGAGATCAGTGCAGATAGTGAGGCCCCCTACACTGTCAAGGCTGACGCGGATCGACTCCGGCAAGTGTTCATCAATTTACTAGATAATGCAATCAATCACATCCCAGAAGGCTCGCAAGCAGGGATCCGCGTGAAGGCGGTCAGGCAGGAGCGATGGATCGAGGTGTGGGATGATGGGCAGGGCATCTCTCCAGAGAAACTGCCACATCTGTTTGATCGGTTTTACAAAGCGGACGAAAGCCGCAATCGCTCCGGCGCAGGGCTGGGTTTAACGATTTGTAAACACATTATCGAGGCGCACGGCGGTTCCATTCGGGTCGAGTCGCAGCTGGGGGCTGGGACGGTGTTCAAAATCTTTTTCCCAACAGTATAAATGTCCTCGCATGACAAACTTATGACATAACTATGGGATAAGATAGGGTTCGTAAGGTATACAGCCATTAAACGAATCGAGGAGTGATTCCACATGTTGAAGAAGAAGTTAGCAGGAATAGTATTGGTAGGTGCGATTGTATGCTCCGTTCCGGTGGCGGCTTTCGCCGAAAATGTACAAGGAGATGCAGCAACGTCGCAGGCAAGCAAGTTGCATCCTATGAAACAACTTTTATTAGAAAAAGCGCAAGCTTATGGCATAGTGACAGACGGTAAAACGAACAAGGAGATTAAGACAGAGTTGAAAGCGGCTGGCACAGCGAAGCATACCGAACGCCTGAATGCAGCGGCAGCTAAATTGGGTATCTCCACAGATGGCAAGACAGCGGAGCAGCTCAAAACGGAGATCAAAGCTGCTGTTGGCGTGAAGTTGCATGAGAAAGCCACCAAGCTAGGCGTGAGCGCGGATGGTCTGACGAACAAGGAGCTGAAAGCAGCCTTGAAAGCAGCCTTGAAAGCAGCTGCTGTAACGAAGTTGCAAGCAAAAGCGACCGAAGCGGGTATCGCGATGGATGGCAAAACAGGCAAGGAAATCCGTACAGCCTTGAAAGCTGCCAAAGAAGCAAAGAAAGCAGCGAAACAAGCGAAGAAATCAGAGGCTGTGAACAAGAAAGCAGCCAAACTAGGCATCTCCACAGATGGTAAAACAACGGAGCAGGTATACACGGAGATCGAAAGTGCGCTGAAAGCCAAATGGGCGAAACAAGCAGCTAAATAAGCGTGGCAGATAAAGAAGCAGCCCTGGGCGAATAACTCAGGGCTGCTTTTCATTACGAGAGGTCAAATACCATTAAATCTCGAGCCATCGTAATTCGTCCCTCGTAGATGTCGCTCATGCCTTCTGTGTAGGCGGCCTCCGCCTCCTCAGTGGCGGCAGGAGCAGGAATGTGATGGGTGAGCACCAGATGAGCCACGTCTGCTTCTCGGGCGATTTCTGCCACTTGGTGCGTCGTTGAATGATACTTGGCTGGATTAGACAGGCCAATGGTCTGCTCTGGAAATTTGGCAATCAGCGCGTCCAACCACGCTTTGTTATAAGATTCGTGTACAAGTAAATCCGCACCGCGACTATGTTTGATCATATTGTCAACCGGGATGGTATCGCCCGAAATGACTACCGACCTCCCGTTGAACTCGAATTTATAGGCAATAGCAGGATCAACAGGTTTATGATCGACTTCGAAAGCGGTGATTTTAATGCCGCCTTGGTCGTAAACAACACCATCGTTGCTTTCAAAATAACGAATGTCCGCTCCTTCACCCGCAGAGAAGTTATAGTTCACTCGGAGATTTACGTCGAAATCGAATGAGGCTCTCATTTTGCCAATAATCTCTTTCGTTGTAGTGGGTCCATAGACATTCATAGGCCCTTTTCGCCCCTCAAAAACCCGATCCGCGATCACATGTGTCCGCCAGCTCGTGATGAAGACATCGAAAAACCCTGAATTATGATCGCTATGATGGTGTGTGAAAAAGACATCCGAAATCCTTTGCGGCATAATCCCCGCCTTAATCAATTGATCAACGGTCGCGCCTCCGCAATCGAATAGAAAGGTTTTATCCCCTGCGAGAATAGCGACGCCTGCCTTCGCCCTGCCATAAAAAGCCCTCGGTGTGCCCGTACCAAGAATGACGACTTTGATGTGCTCATGATAATCAGGTAATAGGTTTTCCTGTGGTTGTATAAACAAGTGAAGGCCTCCTCAGTCACATATGGTTATTTTTCTTTTCGCACTTCATTTAAAAGAGATAAATCGAGGAATTTGCTGAAATCCAACTCTTCCGCTTTCACTTTTAAGTACCCTGCATCAAAAGAGGTTTTAGCCTGCTCATTAATATCCTCTAACGTGATCTCTTCGGTTAATTTCAAGTGGTCGAGAGCGGTTTTGATGAGCGCAGGTTCCATTCCTTTACCCGTTAACTGCTTCAATTCATCGCTAATCAGATCATAAGCTTTGCTCGGGTTTTGCTGAATGAAATCGATCGCTTGTTTGTTGGCTTTCACGGCTTTTTTGGCCAAATCATGGTGATCCTTCAGAAACGTATCGCTGGCTACGAGAATCGTTAACGGATAGTTCCCGTCTTTTGGCGGGATCTTGTTCCAGTCGACTAAAATTGTACCAGAACCCTCTTGGATAATCTGTGTGCCCCAAGGCTCTGCAATCAAGGTCGCGTCCACTTCTTTCTGACGGATCGCAACTAACGTATCTGCCGGGGCACGCGTAACGATTTGTACGCCTGACGTATCGGTCGATACTTTTAATCCTTCCTGTTTGAGCAGCAAACGAAGGGATAGATCTGGCGTGCCTCCTTTAGCAGCAACAGCTACTGTTTTGCCGACGAGATCCTTAACAGAGTTGATGCCTGCGTCCTTGCGTGCAACTAATACGGCACCGCCGTTATTCGCGCCAGCAATGACTCGGATATTTTTGCTTTTCAAATATTGATTGATGACCGGTCCCGGTCCCACGTAGCCAATATCAATTTGATCCGTGGCAATCGCTGTTGCGAAGTCCGCTCCATTGTCAAAAGCCGTGACGTCAATCTTGGCGTTTTTACCAAAAGCGTCCTGAAAATAGTTGTTTTGCAGGGCGATAAATCCCGGAGCATGGGTGACGTTTTTCAAAATACCAATTTTCACAGTCGTACTGACAGCGCTTGAAGCAGTCTCTTTACTCTGGCCGCAAGCAGACAAAACCAAGGGTACGACTAAAACCAAACTCATGATCCAACCTACTTTTTTCACACTAATTCCCCCTTATTTGGTTCTAGGAAACGCCATTTATTTCTTAAGCTGAAAACGAAGCACAATGCGATCCTCTAGTTGTTTAAAGCAGAAATGATCTGAAATGGTACCGATCACAGCGATGATGATGACGACACACAGGATCGTTGCCGTATCGCCAAGTCCGCGTCCATCCTGCAGCATTTGCCCGAGCCCCACGCCTTTGGCAATCAGCTCGCCAGCTACAAGTGCCCGCCATGCGAAGGCCCAAGCTACGCGGATGCCTGTAATCCAATGGGGAAATGCCGCCGGCAGCTGCACTTGAAAGAATAAGCGGTATCCGCTGCCTGTTCCCAGCATTTGCGCAGCTCGTAGATGAATCGGGGAAATGTTCATGATCCCTGTACGGCTTGCCATCGACATTGTCCATGTTGCGCCAATAGTCGTAATGAAAATGACCGAAGTGTCATTGAGTCCGAACCAGATAATTGCAAAGGGAAGCCAAGCGATACTCGGGACGGTCTGGAGGGCAACAACGACAAAGCCAAAGGTTTCGTCAAAATACCGATAGCGAGCAAATAAATAACCTAATAGTGTCCCAATCCCAATGGAAATGGCAAATGAAATGAGTAAGCGACGGAGACTAGCTCCAATGGCACTTAAGAGATGTCCGTTAACAAACCCGTCATAGAAGGCCTGGAAGGTTTGCAGCGGGGAAGGAAACTTCCACCCCCACTGGAAAATTCTAAATCCCAACTCCCATATGATCAGCAGCAGAATTAGAAATAGCGTTCTTCTTAAGGCTGTATGCATGGCCAAGCTCCTCTCTGACTACCTTCTCGAGCTCATCCGTCAGAGCTTCCATAATTTTATTTTCCAAAGCATGAATGAGCGGATCACTGCTTTGATGAGGCCTAGCTGCCTGCACGGCGAATTCCTTCTTAACCCTGCCTGGCTGCGTTGCCATCACGACAACACGATCTGATAACATGACGGCTTCACGAATGTTGTGCGTAATGAACAAGATGGTTTTACCGGTCTTAAGCCAAATCTCTTCCAAATCCTTCAGTAAAATGAAGCGCGTTTGCTCATCCAATGCTGCAAAGGGTTCATCCATTAAGAGGATCTCAGGATCCATAACGAGCGCTCTGGCAATCGCTACTCTTTGTTTCATCCCGCCAGACAGCTCATGCGGATAACGATCGATGAACTTGCTCAAGTGCACAGCTTTAATTTGTTCAGAAGCAAGTGCATAGCGTTCTTTCTTGGATAGCCCTTTTTGCTTCAAACCGAAGGCCACATTATCCAGTACCGTAAGCCAAGGAAACAAGCCGTGTTCTTGGAAAACGACAATGCGATCGGCTCCTGGCGCAGTAACCTTTTGCCCATTGACGGTAATCGTTCCGCTGCTCACTTGTTCGAATCCGGCGATCAGATTCAAGAGGGTGGATTTCCCACAGCCTGAAGGTCCTACGATGGAGACGAATTCTCCCTTTTTAATCGTGAGAGAAACGTGATCTAAAGCCGTATAAGATTTGCCTTTTTTCTGTGAAAAGGATTTATTCACATGATTTATCGTGATCATAGGGTTGGCCTCCAGGCTGATGTTCGTCTAAATGTCGGTGAAGAAACGGTTCGGATGATAGACAACGATCTTCTTTTTGGCATAATCGATAAGTCCTTTATCGCGCCATTTGTTCAATGTTTCCGTGACGGTTTGTCTGCTGCAGCCAATGACATAGGAGATCTCTTCATGACTGAGCGGCACCTGAACTTCGAGCTTCTCATCCGTCGGTTTGCCCAACTGCAGGAGGAACCAAGCGAGCCTCCAGGCGACGGGGCGGGAGATTAAAGTTTCGACCATTCGCTGTGTTTGCAGGAGTCTGCGAGCACCTAGAACGGCGACGGAATAGGAAAACTCTGCATTTTCCTTGGCTAATTCGAGAAACTTCCGACTGTCTAGTGTAAGGATTTGGCTGTCCACGAGACACTTGGCGTAGCGCTTCCGAGCTATGTTCGTCAACACTTCCGCATTGCCGAAAACTTCCCCCTCATAGCGAAGAAACAAGGTAATTCCTTGCCCCTCCTCGGAGGATTGGGAAATCTTAATTAATCCTGAAGCCACATAATAGGCACCGCTTGGCAAGTCATTTTCCTGAAAAACAAACTCATTTTTTCGGTAAGTATGACTAATGCCATGTTTTCGAAAAGCCTCAAGCATGACTTCCTTTGTGGGGTCTTTTTCCTGAATGTCAGCAAACTCATGTAATTGGTCCATAATAGGATCATTCTCCCATTCTTATTTCTTAAAGAGTGCACATCATCGTTTAATACCGAGTATTCCAATCTGTTATATGTATATTATCACATGATTTCACGCTAGAATGTCGGATTCCCGACAAAATGAAAAAAATCGTGAGTTGAAAGAGGCAGATGCGTTACGATTCATTCATCTAAGAGCATTTTTCTTGATATACTAGATGAATAGTTTGGAAATTGTTGGGCCTATGCCTGTCAGGAGGTCATCATGCTTTTCTTCTCGAAATTCTTATTGCGTCTAATCCGATGGAATAACCTCTTTATTTTTGGAGTAGCGGTGGTGTTCATTGGGGGAAGTTCGCTGTTAGCCTATGAGCTAGAGCCGAGCACCTTTGAGACCCGATTTAACGGCTTGTGGTGGGTGATGACGACCGTTACGACAGTGGGCTATGGTGACTTTTATCCACATACAGTTGCAGGCAAATGCTTAGGGATCGTCGTCTATATCTTCGGTATTGGACTTATTTCAATTACGATTAGCAAAGTCGTGGATGCGTTATTTGTTTACCAGCGGAAGAAGGAGGAAGGCAAATTGAGGTATGCGGGTACGAACCATTTTGTGATTATTGATTGGAGCCAGCATGCGGAGAATGCGATTAAAGAGATCCTGAACTCAGACCCCGTTGTGGAGGTTGTTCTTATAGATACGCTGGAAAAAAGCCCGATTCACCATGAGCGGGTGCATTATGTGCTGGGCAATCCGCAGCTCGTGGCGACACTCGAAATGGCCAATACATCGAAGGCGAGGGCGGTGTTCATTTTCGCCGATGAAGTGACTCAGTTCCAGAACACGATTCGCGATCCCGCCTTCGTCGATGGCAAAACCTTACTGGTCGCGACGACCATCGAGCGCAATTATAACCACGTGTACACGATAGTGGAGATCCGTGATAAGCAAAATCTGCCCAACTTCCAGCACATTCGCATCGATGAATTCATCTTTGGCAGTGAGACCATTTCGCAGCTTGCGGTACGCTCCGCCTTCAATCCAGGCAGCTCTAAGATTCTTACGCAGCTGCTAACCCGTACGCCCCAGGGGGAGGACCTCTACGAGATCCCTACACAGGCGAAGTGGGTGACGTTCCATGATGCTTTTCAGGATTTGCTGCAAAAGGGTGCGACACTGATCTCAGATGGCGAGCATCTGAATATCAATAAAAGGCTTCATGAAGAGATTCCGCAGGGAGCTAAGCTTTTCGTCATTTGTGATAAGGAAACGTACGGACGATTGACGCAGAAATAGAAGAAGAGCCGGGAGGGGGGTTGGTCCTCTTGGCTCTTTTTTGTCGTGTCTGTTGAGGGGGATCGTCGACGGTAGCACCATCCCCTTATTTCACCTTCAGTAGCGCAACTAATCGACTCAAGGTCGTCCCTTGAACGAGCAGTGAGAATACGACATTGCTGAACGTCATCGCGAGCAGCAGGTCGCGACCTTCGAAGTCAGGCGACACACCTAGCAGGAGCGCTATGGACAGCGAGCCCTTCAGCCCGCCCCAAGCGATGATGGGCTTCCAAGCCGAAGGCATATCGCGATCCATAGCGAGACTTGCATACACGGCAATGAATCTGGCGAGGAGGACGATGACGATACTGCCGCCGATCTCTAGCCATTTGTCCGTGAAGTTGATGTTCGAAATTTCCAAGCCCACCATAAGGAAAATAAGGGCATTGCCAATGAAGGCGATGACTTCCCAGAAGGAGTCCATTTTCTCCAGTGTGGTATCGGACATGCCGATGTTTTTCCCGTAAGTCCCGAGCAATAGCCCAGCGAAGACGACCGAGATTACCCCCGAAAGATGGAACATCTCAGCGACTTCGAATACGCCATAGAATAAGACGATGGATAGACCAATTTCGACGAGATAGTTATCGATGCGTGAGGTAATTCTGGAAGCTAGGAAGCCGCCCAAGATCCCGATTGCCATGCCGCCGATAACCACTTTAGCAAACTCTAATGTGCCATCAAGGAGACTGGACATGCTGAGCATTGTGGTGACTAGTGCAATTTTGAACAGGACGACGGCGACACCGTCGTTGGCTAAGCTTTCACCCTCGACGATGGTGGATAGCTTTGAGTTAAGTCCTAGCGACTTGAAGATACTGAGCACGGAAACGGGATCTGTAGCGGCCATTAAGGCGCCGAATACGAGTGCCCTTTGCAGGGAGAGACCTAAGAAAACGGAGCAGAGCACGGTTACAAGAACAAAGGTAATCATTGTACCGAGTAAGGAGAGCAGCAGGATAGGCCGCTTGTTTTCCTTCACCTCATGGAAGTGCAGCTTGATCGCGGCATCCCCAATGAGGGCGGATAAGAAGATAAGAATAACTGTAGTTTGAAACACATGGTCGGAAGCAATGTAATCTTTCAACTCATCCATAGCGGGAATGGGGAGAAGTCCAAGGAGTAAACCAGCAATGACGAGCAGTGTAGGGTAGGGTTGCTTCGTTTTATCCGCCAAATAGGCAATGGCTACTGCAATGGCAAGCAGGACTAGCCAGTAGTGAATCATGTCAGTTCCTCCTCGTCTTCTCACCCAAGTGTTTCAATTGTGTAAACAATGTTGCTAACTTGGCTACACCCAAGTGACACTAGTCAAAATGCGATGCTTCATAAGAGATAGAATAAAGGCCTCGTAGTAATCCATGCGGACAATGAATTGGTAGTTATGATCGTGATAAGCGTAGAACAAGACATCGGTCATAACGTGGTTATGGTCAAAATCGAGCTGAACGTCTTTCACCCGTTGATCCATAGTCGCATCCCCGAGAACGTGAATACGAAATTCAATATCTTGGTCGTTAGCTGTTTCACTGAGTTCGATGGCGGTCTCGTCAAACGTGTACGTTAACATGGCACTTACCTCCTTTTTATTACATCAAATACCTGAAATAAATATATAAGCTGGACAGAACGATCGAAATGATCATCAGCGGGAAGCCATATTTCAAATATTTCACAAAGGTGATTGGGTAACCCTCTTTGCCGGCTAGGCCAGCAACAATCAAGTTTGCGCTCGCCCCGATCAATGTGCCATTGCCCCCCAAACAAGCACCCAATGCTAGACTCCACCATAGCGGTTCTAGATTACTGACGCCCATATTGCCCATTTCCTGAATCAATGGAATCATCGTGGCTACGAATGGGATGTTATCGAGGAAAGCCGATGCAATCGCGCTCAGCCATAGGATCAGCATGGAGGTTGCAAGCTCATTGCCACCTGTCAGTTCAATCGCGTGTACAGCTAGTTGGGTTATTACACCTGTTTCTACAAGCCCGGATACGAGCACGAAAAGACCGACAAAGAAGAAGATCGTAGGCCACTCGATACTAGCAAAAGCAGGCTCCAGCATGTGCTCGCCAGTAAGGAGAAGCAGCAGAAACGCGCCGCTCAATGCAACTGTTGCCGATTCCAAATGCAAGCTTTGATGCAAGAAGAAGCCTAGAATGGTAAGTGCCAGAACGATGAGGCATTTCCAGAGCAGCTTACGATCCGTTAGCATTGCGTTCTCATCCATCTCCATAATGCTCTGTTGCAGCTCAGGGGTGGATTTGACTTGTTTCCCGAAAAGCAGCAGGAACAATGGAATATAAGCCAATAGGATGATGATGACGATTGGTGTCAGGTTCGAGATAAATGCCATGAACGTAAGCTCTTTCACTGCGCTGCCAATCATAATATTAGGTGGATCGCCGATCAGCGTGGCTGTCCCCCCAACATTCGAGGCCAAGATTTGTGTGAAAAGGAACGGAAATGGATTCACGCGAAGCTGTCTCGTAATGCTCAGGGTGACAGGGACCATGAGAAGGACGGTCGTTACATTGTCCAAAAAGGCAGAGCATGCCGCTGTGATAATCACGAGCGCGATCAATATCCTTCGCGGTTGTCCCTTGGCGAGCTTAGCTGCCTTCACCGCGACATATTTGAAAAGCCCCGTCTCCGCTGTAATGCCCACGATAATCATCATCCCGATGAGTAGGCCCAGCGTGTTGAAGTCGATGTGATGCAGAGCTGTCTCTTGGCTGACGATGCCAAAAACAACCATCAGCACGGCTCCGATCATCGCGATAATGGTACGGTGAATTTTCTCGGAAATGATAATCGCATAAATAAGTAAGAAAATGCCGATAGCCCAGTAAGCTTGTAATTCCACTAAATTTGCCTCCATTTAACTTTATTTCAGGATTTCCAGTAATGTCCTGAATTATGTGTGATGGACGACCCGCAGTTCCCTGAAAAAGACAAAAAGAGCCCACTTTTGGCAGGCTCCTCCGGGTCAATCCTATATAGCGTAACTATACCTGCTCCCATGGAAGTTGTAAAGATAAAATCATGAGCAACATCGTGGAACAAGTAATAAGTATGACGTTTGATCAACCTCGGACGAGAGGCTCGATGACGTATGTTGTGCTCGCATCAGGCGTAGCTGCCTGTTCGCCACGGACGACCCATCCGTGGGAGAGCACTGCAGTCAGGCGTTTATGCTGCTCCGCGGTAAGACTTGCAACGACCGCTTCGTGACCGGGCTCGAGCTGTAACTCGGCCTCTTGGCCGAAAACGACGAGAATCCAGCTGGCGATGCCGCGCAGCGTATTGTATTTGATCTGGTAGCCGTGACGGAGAGCTTGCTCGAACGTCGCGAGATCCTCACTCGCAAGCTCCGTTAAGCGCTTATAGTCGAATTGGAACTTGCTGTCATCTACTGGAAGCTGACCAGCTTGGACCCGCTGAAGCAGCTCGTCTGCGGAAGATTCATGGGTCTTGAGTGATTCTAGGATGAGTGCATCCCATTGCGACAGTTTAACTGGGTTGGCTTCGGGAGTTGGCATTTGGTTTCGCTCCTGTCTGTGCGATGTGGTTTGTATGAAAGAGACTGCCCAACCGTCGTATCGACGATGAGGCAGTCTTCTTAGCATGTTCAGCTGATCAACTATTTGGTGGATTTGCTAGCGTTATATTTGCTCAAGAAATCCTTCACTTTAGCAGAATCTGCTTTGAGCTCTAAACCCGTTTTGACAAGTGGGCTTAGAGTCGAGATCGCTTTAAACTTGTTGTTCTTGTAGTAAGCAAGGAATTCGTCTTGATTGATCGAGTATAGTATAGCTTTTCTCAAGTCAGCGCTCTTAGCAACCTCGCGGTTCTTGGTGTTGAACAGCAAGTAGGAGACAGCGTTACTTGGGATGGTTTGGAGCGAAAGTTTCGTATCCGCTTTGACAACGTCAAACTTAACTTCGGACACGCCGTAGTACAAGTGGATCTCACCGCTTCTTAGTGCTGACAGGGAGGCTTCAGCATCTTTGATGAAACGAATTTTGATGGAGTCTACTTTCGGCTCGTACTTCGTACCCTTCATATACCCAGGGTTTTTGTAGAAGACAGCCTCATAATCATTCTTGTAGGAAAGAATGTAAGGACCGCTTGTAGCCAATGTATTGTTGTATTTAGCACCTTCAGTAATGGTTGCTTGGTCGCCGTAAGCAACGTCTTTATTTACATCATATTTAGCTACGTCGTACGTATTGATGCTTTCAACTTGTTTCTTGGAGACGATACCCGCCGACTGGTGAGCGAGATAGTTCAAAACTTGCGGGAACGGTTCCGTCGTTGTCAACTTGACAACTTGATATTTACCTTCTTTATTGCTTGCTTGCTTTTTATCAGATACGAGGGAAGAGATTTTGGTGCCAAGGCCTTTTTCCAAACTCGATTTGATCGTGTCGGAGCCACCGGAAACTTTAACCGATTCAAGTACCGCGGGGTCTGTCACGAGTTCTACATTTTTAATATGCTCATGCAATGTAAATGTACGGTGATTTGGCACGGAATTTTTGTCTTTGGCGCGATTTAACGAGAAAATAACATCTTCAGCACCAACCCGTTCGCCAGAGTCAGCGGCTAGTTTGTTCTTAATTTGTGCAAAGTCGATATCGTCACGAAGTAAGAAGTAGTAGTCGGAATTGCCATTGGCGATTGCAAAGTTGTGCGAAAGTGAGCCTTCAGCCGTTAATTTATCGTCATCTGTCAAGTTGAGTAGGCGCACGTACATGTTCGTGTTGATAATATTAATCGAACCATCATTACCTTTGATCGGATCGAGCGATGTTAAGGAAGGAAGCGTGGATTGCAGAATGATCGGGTCTTTGGCACGTTTGGCCGTATCCTTGAAGTCTAGCTCTTCCCAAGGCAGGGAACGTGACTTCGAGAGACGTACAGACTCTTTCTTCAGAACATCTTGATTGAACGCTTGTGCTTTAAGTGAGTTGTAAAGCGGTGCGATGTAAGCCTTGTCTAGCACTAATTTTTGTTCGAATGTCTTGTATGTTTCTGTGTACTGCTCTGGTGTCTGACCTGCGGCTTGATCAATCAGCTTGTCGATCTCTGGATCGGACATAATGCTGTAGTCACCACCTGTTTTGAAAAGGGAACGTACCGCATAGTCTGGGTTACCTGTAACAGTGGTCCAACTGGACAAGGCAGCATCGAAGTTGCCTGCATCTTGTTGCGCTTTGAACGTACCGTAATCCGGTTGGATGTTCAACTTAACGTTAAAACCATTCTTCGTAAGCTGGTCGCGAACGATGTTAAGGTCTGTTTCATTTGAGCTCATACCCAACAGTTCGATATCGACAGGGGTAGTGTTCGCTGCAGCAGTTGCTCCTGCTGATGGTGTTGGTGACGCAGCAGCGTCATCCTTCGTTGTGAAATTGCATCCGCTTAGCATCAAAGAGGCACCGAGGATGACGGGAATGACGACCTTGCTTTTCTTAATCATAGATTGACCCTCCTAGTAAAAGTAAGTGTGTATGAACGCACATTCATTCCATATTCCTTCAAGTGTATGTGTAACGATGAGGTCCATGGAGTAAGAATGAATATTCCAAGATGAGATGATTAGCTTGTTTTAGTCCAGCTTCGGATCAAGCGCGTCGCGTAGTCCGTCTCCAAGGAAGTTGAAGGACAGTACGAGTGCGATGATAGCCAAGCCAGGATAGATGGCCGTGTAGGCATGAGTCTCGAGATAGGAGCTTCCGACCTTCAGAATATTACCCCACTCGGGAATATGCGGTTCGACACCAAGTCCGAGGTAGCTTAAGCTGCTTGTTGAGATGATGGCGCCGCCGACGGTTAACGTAGACTTAACGATCATCGGTGCAATGGAGTTCGGGATGATATGTCTGAGCAAAATGATAAAATCGCCAGCCCCGAAAGCGCGCGCTGCTTGCACATATTCAAGTGTAGAGACGAGCAGCACGTTAGCTCGCATCGTCCGAGCATACGTAGGAATGGACCCGACGCTCAGTGCGATGATGAGATTGACCGTGCTGGCACCGAATGCCGCGATGATAGCAATAGCGAGCAGGATGCCTGGAATTGCGTACAAGATATCAAGTGCTCGCATGATGAGATTGTCCGTACTGCGTCCGTAGTAGCCAGATATCGCTCCCAGTGAGCCTCCGATAATGACGGGGATCAAGGTCGAGAGAATACCGACAAAGAGCGAGATACGTGCACCAAATACGATTCGAGAGAACAAGCATCGACCGAAGTTGTCCGTACCAAGCGGATAGGTAAGACTTGGCGATTGCAGGATAGCTCCATAATTATTGTCGATCGCCATCCCGTAGTCGAACGTCAAGTAGCTGCACAACGAGATTGAAATGAGAAAGCCGATGAACCACAGACCCAGCATGGAAGTAGAACTGCGGGACAGCCGGTCAACAACCTCATTCAATTTCGTGCCGGTCGAAACATCGCTGTTCTTAAGTTTGGATAACAACAAGATGCCAAGCGCCAGGGCGAACACATTGCCCGTTAGAGCAGTTACAAGCAGCAGTACCGCGACGACCCAGAACCACTTGGGCAGAAACTGGTTATCTGCATATCGGGAGATCAGAAGAAGAGCAAGTAATTGAACGGCTCCCGCGGCTAAAATAAGACCCATACCCGGTACGAATAAGTTAGATACATACGGCTTGAAGACGTTTAGAGCTGAGACAGCGAAAACGAACAAGGTCGTCAACAATGCGTAGAACGAGAGGATATACGCTGCGCTCTTCTTGCGTTTGATGAGTTGAAAGGCAGCTGTAACGATGAAAATATTAGCAGTCAGCAAGCTGAGCAATAGCAGGTAGCCTAACCAACGAGTGGTGCGGCGTATCTCGCCATGCTGGAGCAGATCTCTGCGGATCAAAGCCATTGTTCCCAATTGAAGAAGCGCAAAGACCAAATAAGAGACAAAGGCAGCGAACACGGCGGAATGCACAGCCAGTTGAGATCCTTCGAAGCTGTTGATTAACAATACCAGCGCCAAGCTTAAGGAAGCGATCCCCGCAAAGCTAGCCTGTCCGTATTCGGAGCAGGTACGTAATCTGAAATGAGTGTCCTGTTTAGTAAGTATCGGTTTGGTCACGTTGTCACCTGCTAGTATTGTTTCATTTTGGAACGGATTCTTGGATCAAAAAAGGCGTATAAAATGTCAATGACGACATTGACGATAGAGATTGTGATGGCTGTATAGACGACGCCACCCATAATTGCGGGAATATCGGGAATGAACTGCTTGTCCACGATATAGCTACCAATTCCGTTGATATTGAAAACTTTCTCCGTCACAGCCGCTCCGCCGAGCATCGCACCGAATTGAAGTCCGATGACCGTAATAATCGGGATTAGTGCATTACCCACGGCGTGCTTCCAAAGCACCTGCCTGCGAGATAACCCTTTGGCTCGGGCTGTCGTAATATAATCCTCGTGGATGACTTCCAGTGTAGAAGAACGCGTCATCCGAGCAACTGCCGCGGTAAGACCTGTTCCTAATACAACAATCGGCATGATCATCGTCAGTGCATTCTGCGGATTATATGTAGCGGGAAGCCAGTGCAGCTTGATCGAGAAATTCAAGATAAGGACGAGCCCTTGCCAGAAGTTAGGGATCGATAACCCAATCAATGCAATTAGCATGAACGTATAGTCAAAGAAAGAATTCGGCCGAGTGGCAGATACCAACCCGATCGGCAGGGCGATCAGTACGGCTACGATTGTGGAGATGACGGTTAGCGTCAGCGTCACGGGAAACTTCGCAGCGATGGAGGTGGTGACTACTTCGTTGCCTGCGAAGGATTTGCCTAAATCGAAAGTCAGGATACCGCGGAACGTATGCCAAAGCTGAGTCAGATAAGGTTGATCAAGACCGTAGAGCTGATTAAACTTGGCAATCTGCTCTGCTGTTGCTGTTTCCCCGATGATGTTAGCAGCAGGATTCAAAGGCGACAGATAGAGAATGGTAAAGACTAGAAAAGCGACGCCAAAAATGACGAAAACGGTCATCACGAGCCGTTCAGCGATATATTTGAAATAGGCGTTGTTATAGATCAACATAAGAATGTACATAAGAACACCGGGAATAATGGATATAGTCAGAAACGCCGGGTGTCGGATCAACTGGATAAATGTATCGGCATAGGTCGTCTGCGACTTGCCGTTTCCATCTTGCTCAGTATCAAGGTGACGTAATAACGCTTCCTTGAACTTGATCGCCGCAATTTGGTTAGCTTCGCGATCCAGTTTCTCTGGGGTGACGGTCTGTCCGAAGAATCGATGCTTGCGTTGGAGTTGTTCTTTCGCCTCCTTGAACAGTTGCTCTCGATATCCGGAGGAAATCCATTGCTGTTCTAACTTCTCCAACTTAGCCTTATGCATACTCTTCTTCTTGTTGGACAGGTAGACCACATAGACGATTAGATGCAAGGGAGCCCCCGCCAGTAGTAGCAGAAAGCGATAAGTTGGATGCAATAGCATTTTGGAAAAAATGTTCCCGAGTCGGTCGACTAGAGGTGAATCCATAGCTGAAGTATGCCCGGTCAAGTTCGTATGCTCCTTTGTCGGTCGTTTATATTGCATTATTCCGATCGATATAGTAGATTTTAAGAGTGGTAGCTGAAAATGTCAATAATGGTCGGAAAATAGTTTATTTTATTTGAATTATATAATTTTTTTATGGTTGCGATATAATTAACTTATATTTTAACATGTATTTACGAATGATAGAAACTTTCTTTTCAAGTTTATCCCAACTCAAAGGTGATTATATGACATCGATTTTAGAAGTGAAGCAATTGTCTGTCTCTTTCTACACACGAGATAAGGAGGTTGAAGCGGTTCGTAACGTAAGCTTCTCTGTTCGTGAGGGAGAGACGCTGGGGATCGTGGGCGAATCCGGCAGCGGGAAGAGCGTTACAGCACGTACGATCATGAGGTTATTGCCATCGCCTCCTTCGATGGTGAAGGGGGGAGAGGTTCTCTTCCATGGACAGAACCTCGCTGATAAGTCAGATCTCGAAATGGAGCATATTCGCGGTCGCGATATCGGCATGATCTTCCAAGATCCGATGTCCTCGCTGAACCCGACGATGCGCATCGGTCGACAGATTGAGGAGAGTCTGATTAAGCATCGGAGACTTGGCAAAGAAGAAGCACAGCGGGAAGCGATTGAGATGCTGAAGCTAGTTGGGATCCCCCACGCAGAAGCACGCTACTATCAGTATCCCCATGAGTTTTCCGGTGGTATGCGTCAACGGGTAATGATTGCTATCGCGCTTGCTTGTCGACCGTCGCTGCTTATTGCGGACGAGCCGACGACTTCGCTTGACGTCACCATTCAGGCGCAAATTTTGCACCAGATGAAGGAGATTCAGCGTAAGCTCGGCACATCCATCATCTTGATCACGCATGATCTAGGTGTCGTAGCCGGCATGTGCGATCGGGTCGTGGTCATGAAGGATGGCGAAGTCGTTGAAACGGGCACGACGGAGGAAATTTTCTCTGCTCCGAAGCATCCCTACACGGTGCGTCTACTGAACGCACTGCCAAGGCTTGACGAGAAGAAGAAACCTAAACTGGTTTCCTCTGTTACTCGTTCAGCAGATGATCGCCCATTGCTGGAGGTGCGGTCGCTCAGACAGCATTTCAATCTAGGCAAAGGCCAGATCATCAAAGCAGTCAACGATGTCAGCTTCGATATCCGTGCCGGGGAGACGTTAGGCGTTGTAGGAGAATCAGGCTGCGGTAAATCCACCACAGGCCGGACCATCTTGCGGTTAAACGAAGCGACGGGCGGAGAGGTGTTGTACAAGGGCATCTCGCTGAACCGATTATCCCGCAGGGAAATGAAGACGATGCGTCGCTATATGCAGATGATCTTCCAAGATCCGTATGCTTCCCTGAACCCGCGTATGCGCGTTGCTGATATCATTGGGGAGGCGTTAGATCTCCATCGCATGACGAGCAGCAAAGGGGAACGGCAGCATCGGATTGAGGAACTGCTTGAGATGGTCGGTCTCAGCCCATCTCACGCTATGCGCTATCCGCATGAGTTCTCTGGCGGACAGCGGCAGCGGATCGGCATCGCTAGAACACTGGCGGTCGAGCCGGAGTTTATCGTTTGCGACGAGCCATTGTCGGCTCTGGATGTTTCCATCCAAGCGCAGATCGTCAAGCTGTTGGAGGAGTTACAACAGAGGCTGGGGCTGACGTATCTATTTATCGCTCACGACCTTTCGATGGTCAAGCATATCAGTGACCGCGTAGCCGTGATGTACAAGGGCAAGATCGTTGAACTCGCAGAGAGCGAAGAGTTGTATGCGAACCCGATGCACGCGTATACCAAGTCGCTGCTCGCGGCGATTCCAGTTCCTGATCCGGCGGTAGAGTCGCGTAAGGCGTTCGTGCCGCTCATTGACTCGACGATACAGGATCCGTACGGGCTGGAGCGGTCGCGGTTTATCGAAGTGACGCCAGGTCATTGGTTGGCTGTAAACGAATAATAGATGTAAAGCGCGTCCCTTCATGGAGGGGGCGCGCTTTTTTGCACGATAATGAGCGCGTATTTCTTGGGTATGGTGCACGAGGATGTTATGATAGATGAACGAATACTTTTATCATAGCGATTGTGCACGGGGTGATGATAGTGATTAATATCGGTTTGGCTGGTTGGGGTGACCACGACTTGGGCGGGGGCAAAGGGAAGCTCATGACGTACGGCGCTCATTTCCCGATCGTGGAGGTAGATACCTCCTTCTACGCCGTACAGCCTGAACGTAATTATGTGAAGTGGGTCCAAGAGACACCTGAGAATTTTGGGTTTATTATCAAGGCCTACCAAGGGATGACAGGTCACCTGCGGGGAGAAAATCCTTTTGCCGGTGGGGAAGACCAGATGTACGAGGCGTTCTTACAGTCGATTCGACCCGTTCAGGAAGCGGGGAAGTTGAAGGCGGTGCTGTTTCAGTATCCGCCTTGGTTTGCGTGCAACAAGGCGAATGTGGATGTGATTCGGGAGGCGAAGGCGAGAATGGGCGATGTGCCACTAGCGCTGGAGTTCCGCCATCAGAGCTGGTTCACGGAGGACATGCGGGACAAGACGCTGGCCTTCATGAAGCGCGAGGGCTGGATGCATAGCATCTGCGATGAGCCGCAGGCAGGGATTGGATCTGTTCCGATCGTCTTGGAGGCCACGCATCCTGACATGACGATGGTTCGCTTCCACGGACGGAATGTCGGGGGATGGGTGCAGACGAACGAGGCCAACTGGCGCGATGTGCGGTACTTGTACGACTACAATCCGCAGGAATTGTTGGAGTGGAAGGTGAGGTTGCTCCGCTTGCAGGAGCAGACACGGGAGATTTGCATCATTTTCAACAACAACTCAGGTGGACATGCAGCAGGCAATGCGAAAACGTTGATGAGCATGCTAGACCTGGACTACGAGGGGTTGGCGCCGAGGCAGTTGGATTTGTTCTGAAAGGGTTGGAGGTTAGGATTCTATTGCGGAATTGTCGAAGTGGATGCTGTTTGGCTGGGCGAGTTTTGATACAATGGGATATAAGAGTAGATATAAGGGGCGTGTGCTAGGTGGTTGGTGCAGTTATTGGAAGTGTCATCGCGATTATTATCGTGATTGGGCTAACGATTTGGATAACGAAGAAGGCTTATTCGCGTAAATGGGAAGATGATGAATAGAAGTTTTATTGATGCACAAATGCCCCTGTGGGAAGCACATGACTGTAGCGTGCTTACCAGCAGGGGCATTTTAATTGTAGGGTATACGACCGCCTGCTGCCCAAAGCGCAGGCAATCGAAGAACTATCTTTTTGCCGGGGATATGCATAGTGAGGATGTCATCATTAAATCAAAGTAGTGCTATAGGGCTGTCAGCGGATGCTGGCGGCTTTTTGTGCTGGATAGGAGGGGGATAACTAAGACAGGAGCTAGGAGTTACAGAGTAGTTAAGTCGCACGACTAGGATCTAGCGATGTTGTCAGGTAAGGGCTTTCTTGCTATGATAAAAGGAGATAGTAGCTAGTAAACATAAAGGTGGCTGACCAATGAATCGTATGGAGGCCGAGTTTAGTAATCTGGTAAAAGCTTATCGCAAGAAGCACATGGGCAAAGGGCCGGAACGCGTAACGACGACCTTCTGCAAAAGCTGGGCGATCTGCGAAATGGCAGGAAACCTCTCTCCAGTAGAGAAGTTTATGGCGAAGACGGGCGATGGCAGGCAAATGCTCCGCACGGCACGCACAGAAATGGTCAAAGAAATCTACAAGGATCACCCGCCTGTAGAGATGGAAGCGCTGCTTGGCGCGAAGTTCATTCAACTGTTCGTTGATATCGATATTGCGCAGGATATAGGGATGTCGGTATTCGTCTTTGATGAAGATTTGGAAAAGAAGTTCGGTACAAGACACGGATAACTAACTGCTCGTACATCTACATATACATAAGTAAGGTGCTTGGCACTTGGTAGCGAACCTGCCGGAGACTAACCACTGTGAGACAACCCGAGACTCTTCTCGCAAAGAGGGGCTTGGGGTTGTTTTGCGGTGGTTTTTTGCTTCTAAGTAGCTATGGGCGCACAAGAGGAGAGAATTCAAGGTGGGCAGGACAAAGAAATAACATACATAGACATAATGGGAGGCGTTCAATTTGGGGAAAACGAAGCACACAGGGCCGATCAAGCTGCCTGCGAAACCAGACCCTAAGCTATGGGTAAGTAAGATACCGTTCGGTCTCGGTAAAGTGAAGCCGAAGCATATTCGAGAGACGGCTAAAATTGCGTGGCAAAATCGCGATAATCTGCCCTACGCGGTGAGGATTCTAACACAAGGGGTGTGCGATGGATGTGCACTTGGCGTGTCTGGCCTTTACGATCAGACGCTGGTAGGGCCGCACATTTGCACGACAAGGCTGAACGTCCTGCGGCTGAATACGATGCCAGCTATTCGCGAGGAGCTGCTCCATGCGGACATCGACGAGCTCAGCCGTATGAGTTCCACCGAGCTTCGTCAACTCGGACGCATTCCGTATCCGCTCATCCGCAAGAAGGGTGAGCGACGTTTCCGCCGCGCCACGTGGGATGAGGCGCTGGATACGGTTGCTTCGAAGATGCGCGGGTTGAACCCGAAGCAGATGGCGTTCTACTTAACGGCGAGAGGGATTACGAACGAGTCGTACTATGTGGCAGCGAAGGTAGCGAGATTGCTCGGGACGAACAATATCGACAATGCCTCACGCATCTGCCACTCGCCGTCGAAGACGGCACTGAAGCGCTCCGTAGGCGTGGGTGCATCGACTTGCAATTACAAGGACTGGATCGGCACGGACGTCCTTGTATTCTGGGGTAGTGTGGCCGCGAACAATCAGCCGGTCTCGACGAAGTATATGTATGCGGCCAAACGCAAAGGGACGAAGATCATTGTCATTAACCCGTACTACGAGCCGTCGATGGAGCAGTACTGGATTCCTTCCATTGCCGAATCAGCGCTATTCGGCACCAAGCTGGCTGACGATGTGTACCAAGTGAACATTGGTGGGGATATTGCCTTCATGAACGGCATCATGAAGGTGTGGTTCGAGATGGAGGCGCGCGAGCCCGGCTCCGCGATTGACCATGCGTTCGTGGCTGCGCACACGAACGGCATCGAAGAGCTGCGCGCCCACGTGGCGCAGCAGGACTGGACGACGCTCACGCAGTCGTCCGGGCTCACCCGCGAGCGCATCAGTGAGCTCGCTGCAATTCTGGCGCGTGCCGCTAGCGCGGTTTTCGTGTGGAGCATGGGGCTCACACAGCACCGCTTCGGCACGGACAACATCTCGCAGGTGGCGAATCTCGCCCTCCTGCGGGGCTTTCTCGGCCGCGAGTACTGCGGGCTGATGCCCATCCGCGGCCACAGCGGCGTGCAGGGATCCGGCGAAATGGGCGCCGATCCCTTCTCCCTGCCGGGCGGCGAGATCAGCAGCGCCGCCGACCGCAAACGCATCGAGCAGCTCTGGGGCTTCGAGCTGCCGAGCTGGCAGGGTGACATCGTCGGTGTCACCCTCGAGAATGCGCTCCTGCCCGAGGAGCAGGAGCGGAAGCTCCGGTTGTTCTACACATCCGGAGGCAACTTCCTCGAGACGATGCCGGACCCGGAGTTCGTCCGACAATCACTTACCAACATCGACGTCCGTGTCCACCAGGACATCATTCTCAACACCTCCACGCTGCTCGACGCACGGGAGGCCGTAGTGGTGCTGCCCGCGATGACGCGCTACGAGCAGCCGGGGGGAGGCACATCCACCTCGACGGAGCGGATGGTGTATTTCTCACCCGAGATCGCAGGTCCCCGCATCGGTGAAGCCCGAGCGGAGTGGGACATCTACGTCGATCTCGCCCGCCGGGTGAAGCCCGAAGCCACAGCGTTGCTAGGCTGCGGCACAGCGGAGGCGATCCGCGCGGAGATTGCGCAAGCCGCGCCGAGCTACGACGGCATCCAGCACCTGCGGGAGCGCGGGGATGTGTTCCAGTCCGGCGGCGCGTGGCTGTGCGAAGACGGCGTCTGTCCGACGCCGGATGGCCGCGGCCGGCTGCTGCCGATCGAGCTTCCGGAGCTGCGGAAGCCGGAGGGGCATTTCGCGGTGACGACGCGCCGCGGCAAGCAGTTCAACTCGATGATCTACAGCGACGTTGATCCGTTCAATGAAGCGGATCGCTACGATGTGCTCATTCATAAAGAAGATGCGAAGGGACTCGCCTTAAACGAAGGGGAAGCCATCGTGGTCTATAATGGTTACGGAAGCATGCATGGCAGAGTGAAGCAGGCAGATGTTAAGCAGGGCAACATTGAGGTGCATTGGCCAGAGGGCAACAGCTTAATACCCAAGGGGGTATATGAGCCTTTTGCAGGCATTCCGGAGTATAACACGGCTGTCATCGTTGAAAAGGCAGAAACGTACCACGCACACAAAGACACTCGTTATGTAGAGAAACGCATTTTAGAGCTGGAAACCGAAATGGAGGGGTAAGACGTGGATGATGTAGAGCTTCCATCGCCTGCGACCACAACATGGTCGATTCACCGTTATAACGGTTCGGAGGTGCTTCCTGCGGAGGATACGATTGCGGTCGAGGCCCCTCTGACGATCCTGCTCGATGGTGAGGAGTTTGCCACACTCGTCTACACACCAAGCGACACGATGGATTTGGTTACGGGTTTTCTTGCTTCCGAAGGGATGATCCGTTTCGCCGATCAGATTGAATCCCTATCCCTCGAGGAGGACCGTGGCTTCGCCCATGTGAAGCTGCGTCATCTTCATCAGTTGAGCCGTCAGATGGTGTCCAAGCGATTCATCGGATCTTGCTGCGGGAAAAGCCGTCAGTTTTATTTTCACAATGATATGCGCACAGCCAAAACGGTAACTACAAAGCTCAGTCTGACGATCCCCCAATGCTTTCATCTGATGAGTGAACTTCAGGAGCAATCGGCGGAATTTCGGGCGACAGGAGGGTTGCATAACGCAGCGCTGTGCACCGTCAGTGAGCTTCGAGTTACCCGAGCAGATATCGGCAGACACAACGCGCTTGATAAAATATATGGACACATCCTTCGGGAGCGGATTTCGGTTCGGGATAAGGTTCTCGCATTCAGTGGAAGAGTCTCTTCCGAAGTTGTTTTGAAGACGTCGAAAATCGGGGTCGGCCTTCTTTTGTCCAAATCAGCACCAACCGATCTCGCACTCCGACTCGCTCACGATCTTGGCATTACGGTAGTTGGCTTCATTCGGAAGGACCATTTAACCGTGTATACGCATCCGGAACGTATTGCAGAATGTCGATAAAGTTACCTTTTTGTGGAAATATTTATATTGTCTCTCTACCAGAATTGTGCTAGATTCTAGCTATTGCCAACTTTTGTTAAGAGAGGAACGACATAATGGGGAATTGGAAAGTTTGGATGAAAAAAGGGAGCATTTCGCTGGTCGCAGCTTTGGTACTTGTGACGTTTGTACAGCCGATGTCTTCGCCTGCTTATGCAGCTGAAATTAATGCAGAGATTCCGCAGGTTATCGAGAAAGCTTCGCCTTCTGTAGTCGCCATTATAGGAAAACCATCCTCAGAGATGGACAAATCATTAGAGAAGAATCGCTTTAACCTTGCACATGGGACGGGTGTCATTGTGGCCTCGAACGGTGTGATTGTTACGAATGCTCATGTGGTGAAAAATATGAAAAATATCGTCGTCGTGACTTCCGAAGGGACAACCTATCGCGGGCATGCCTCGAATATTGATGAGGAGAGCGATCTGGCGCTTGTCAAAATCGACGCCTCTGGCCTCAAGCCAGCCACCTTCGCCTCCTCCTCGGACATCAAAGTTGGTGAGACGGTAGCGGCGATTGGTACGCCGATTTCGTTCGCTTTACGTAACTCTGTGACAGTGGGTATTGTCAGTGGTCTAGACCGCTCGGTGAGCTCGCAATACCAGTTGATTCAAACAGACGCAGCTATTAACCCAGGCAACAGCGGGGGCGCTTTGATCAATATGAAGGGCGAAGTCATTGGGATTAATACGATGAAATACGCCGATATTGGCGTGGAAAACCTCGGATTTGCCATACCTGTTGATACGGTAAAGTATGTTTTGAAGCATTTTGAACTGTATGGCAAAGTGAAACGCGCCTATACAGGGCTGGAATTAGAAGAAAGCTGGGAAGCTGTTGTTGGTTTGCCGAGTTCGACGGGGCTCCGAGTGACCTATGTGGACGCGGATTCACCAGCGGCAGAAGCGGGAATTGAACAAGACGAAATTTTAGTTTCTGTAGGCCCTAACTCGGTCAAAACACTCGTAGATTACAATGAGGCGATTAAAAAGTATTTGCCAGGCCAATCGGTGGATATTAAGCTTCAGGCTGGAAGCTCGACGTTGACCAAAACTGTGAAGCTTGGTGAATTGCACAGCGCAGAAGCGACGTTAACAGAGGATTCCGAGGGAAGCTCTTTGGACGCGGACAGCGGTAAAACGAAGATTGGTGACAGCCACTTCGGCTGGTCCATGAAATACCCAGCTGGTCTTGTTAAAAGACAACAATCCGACGACGGTGATTCTGTAAGCTTCGTTGATGCTAAAGGCGAATTCGCGCTTTCCATTCACGTAGACAGCGACCAAAGTGATGAGCTGTCGGCAGCGGCTCTTTTGAACAAAATCGCAGGTGATGATAGCAGTGAATATTCGGGTTATGGGGATAGTGCGACGATTCTGGAACGTCAATATGTGAAGCGGGCAGAAAGTCCTTATGCCAAAATCGTGAGCCGATCCGGTGAAGATGGCTATATCCAGACGCGAGGCTACCTGCATGGTGGTCGTTTGTATACGGTGAAGCTCTTCGTAACCAAAGAACAATACACCAATCGTTCCAAACAAAATAGCTATAATGATTTGTTGGATAGCTTTAAGCTTGCTTTTAATTCGGCAGATAACTCTCTGAAAGATATCTCCGTGTTTAATTCTGATGATGTGACCTATACGAGTGAGTATGGGCTATCGATCGATTTGCCTGCGGACTGGGAGCAGGATCATGGTGGAAGCAACTCCTTTTACAGTGAGGATTATTCACAAACTCTCCATGTATATGTAACCTCAGCGTCTTCAGGTGATACCCTGTCTGATTGGGTTGGCCGGAAGATTAAAGAGTTTGAAGCCCAATACAAGGCGGATTATCGCCGTGTAGACAAGCCAGTAGAGGTAACCGTAGACGGTGTGCCAGCATGGAAAGTAGGTTTTGCGAGTTCCTTGGGGGACGAGTGGGATGCGGGAAGTTCGCTCTTTTTCATCAAGGACAAGTATAAATATGAAGTGCAAATGACCTATCCGCAAGATGATCAAGGTGATGAGCTGAAGAAGATCTGGGATAACGTGGTGGCGTCGATCTCCGTGGATAAAGAAGCGATGGATGGGGAGCTTGGCATCATTCAGGATTTAGACGAGCTTGCCGATCCGGATCGTACAACGCTATATAAGAACGAGAAGTTTAACTATACGGTGCGTATTCCTGAAAATTGGACAACGAACCGCTCTTACGAGGGTAACGATCAGGCGACGAAGTCATTTACCTTCACAGGTGGTTACTTACGTGTAGAGGCAGACAGCAAGAAGGCCTACGCCGAAGTCTTGAAGGATGCCGAAGAGGAGCACAAGGTAAGTCACACCAATGATAGTGACTACACATACTCGACTGAGGATGTTACGCTTTACGGTGATGTGAAAGCGAAGAAGTACACGGTGAGCTATTCAAAAGCGCACATTCCGTACGCCGAGACGGTATATGTGTTTAATCGCAAGCAAGTCACGTATACGGTGACGCTTCGTATTGATGCTGCGGTGAGCACAGATGCGAATACGGCGCGGCTGAACAAGACGTTTGCTTCGTTCACCTTTGTGAACGGTACGAGCGGGAAGTAGGGCCTCGCTCGAGCGAGTGGAGTAGGAAAAAAGCAGCGGGAATCCGCTGCTTTTTCTGTTGCGTGGGCATGTGCCTACCGCTGTGATACGGTGGTGCTAGGTGGCGCTAGGTGGCGCGCTTGACGATCTTCTCTCGTAAGGCTCCCCATCTCATGCGGAACGTCAGTTCGCTATTTGTTGAGAGAGCAGCTGTTTTCGGAGCTTGAGGGAACGTAGATCCGCTATTTTCCACTTTTGGTGGGTGTAGCAACGCTTTTTGAACAAATAAGGTACTGACGTTCCGTTTCGTGTAGTGGGAGCCTGTGTTTAAGAACCTATTGGCTGTCTTTGGTACAAAATCTAGATTGATTACTCTACTCTACTCTACCCGCGCTCGCGCCATTATCAGCTCCATCAACAACAGCACACCAACATCAACATCAACACCAACACCAACACCAACACTAGCAGTCCCCCCCCCCCAACGCAACCGATTGATGCAGATTGATAGGGATGATGGGGGATTCCTCTCTGAGAAATGCAAATAGGCAACCTTTTCTCCCCATTTATCATCCAAATAAGCAAATGTGTGCAAATAGGCAACCTTTCTATCTAATTCTAAGGAAATCTTCTCGAATCACACGAAATTGATGCCTTATCGCATCACTTCCTAATAAATGAGGGGAAACTTATGTCAAAACTGCACTTTTGCAGTTTTGACACCCCAATCCAACCCCAAATGTCCTCCAACTAGCTTAACAAACCAAAACCCCTGAGGGAATTCCCTCAGGGGTTATGAGCATTCGTCTTATCCAGCAGTAGCTGTGCTCGCTTGCTTGCTTTTGATCTCAATGAACATTTCCTCGCGCTGCGAGTCCTTGAGGATCGGGCAATTGAAGCACTTTGTTCCTTCTTCACGGCGGTAGTACATGCAACAGGAGGAGCGCATCAGAATTTTTTTGCCTTCTTGATAAGGGCTATCTATGTACTTCGGCTCATGGACGAACGGATTTACTTTGCGACCAAAAACATCAGCCGTCAACTCTTTCGTCAACACCTCATAATCGGCAGAGAACTGTTCGCGGACCTGGGGACGTGGGTCATTTTCCAACACATAGTCACGTACGAATGTCATGCGCGCAGCGAATTGATTCCAGATCATAGCCTGATTCACTTTCGCTTGCTCTGCGATGACCGTAATCACTGGCGTGATGAGGGTTGAGAACAGCTTGCGCATTTCCAACTCAATGAATAGGTCACGATCTTCTGTCGGAACTTCCTTCCATTGTACGTTTACAATCTTATATCCGACGTGTGCATGGTCGCCATGATTCTCAACTTCAAGTGCGAGATGATCTAACTCCAAATCCAACCATTGATTGTACTGAGCAAGAAACAGGTGGATCGTAGCCACTAGATTGAAAAGTGTAAGTCCCAAGTACGACGCAGAAATGTCCAATCCTTTGCCGCGGAGCAACGTTTGTCCTTGCTGCAGGACGTCCAACATCACTGGTCCCTCTAAGAGCTGCCTCGCCGGAATGTGCAGGAGGGGTTCTTCCATTCCTTTTGGCGAAATATGAAAGTACATCTCAACTAGCGAAAAATCGACGTTTGTTTCGATGGGCATCGTCAGCACGCTCCAAATGTAAGAATGATTATCGTTATCATAATAATTCCTTTGATCATACAAGATGCGTGACGAAAGTGTCAATTTGATTTCTTCCAAAAAAGGAAGGTGAATCCTAGAAATACATGGAAAAAGTCCATGTAATTTAGTCCGATTTTTCTGATTTCCGAGGTTAGATGGAAAAGGTACAGCTAATGTAGTGGATTTGGGTGTTTCGGGCGGATAGGAGTGATATTAGCTGCATGTTTCCCATCTATTTGTGAAAAAGAAGCGGAAATGCTCAAAATAGCGGGAGTAAATCCAGTTATTTTGGTTGGGAGTACCGGCTAGTTGGAGCTCGTGTTGGACTTGGAGAAATGAAGTAGTTGCTAGCGGTCGTGTTGGAGTTATAGAAATGAAGTAAATAAGAGAAGTAAATAGGAAGAACAGGAGACTGGATATTTGCTGCGAAGTAAAGCCCCCAAACACAAAACCTCCCCATCCTTACGGACGAGGAGGTGCCCAGAGAACTACTTACTTCCGATACAAGGCATAGCCTGGATCTTCCGGTACGTCGATAGCAATGATTCGCAGTCCTTGCTCGCTATCCGCTACCAGGTGAAGAGCTTGGGCTTCACCCACCGCTTGCGCTACCACAAAATCTTTGTGGGATAGGGTCTTCCGATCTTGCTCTTGATTTTGGGCTTGCTCTTGCCCTCGCCCCACAACGTTACCCACACCTTCCCCGCGAATCACGAGGAACGCCGTGCTGCGGCCCAGTTCCAAGTCGTAGCTGAACGCGGCGCCAGGCTCAATCGCCCAATCATACATCCTCACATCCGTATCTAACTGTATGGGAGCATCTCCGCCGATCACCTTTTTCACGGTTGCCCCAGCAGCTTGGCTAAGGGGGAATAGCTCATGCTCGTATTGGTGATAGGTAGCCGGCTTTTTCACAGTCTCGCTCAGATGAGGCTCGAACCAAATCTGCATCGCCTCGCTGCCTGCTCTGCGGAAGGCCTCGGAGTGATAAACACCAGATCCCGCTTGAATCACTTGCGCGCCGCCGTTCGTCACAGTTTCCAAGGATCCGAGGGAATCCCGGTGCTCAACAAGTCCGTCGATCACGTACGTGACGATTTCGAACGCTTTGTGCGGGTGCATGCCGATTTCCGATACATCGGATGCTTTGCCCCATGCCCAGTAGAATAAAGGACCGACACGATCTACCGCTGTCTTCTCGCCGGGGAAGCTGATAGCCCGTTGTTCGACGAATTTGCCGCCATCGAATGCGCCTACACCTTGTTCATTTACCGAATATATGTCAATGCTCATCAGAATCACCCCTTAACTAACTTATATTTAATAACTAACTTTATGTAAGTATTATACCGCGAATGCAAGGAGATGTCAAAGTAATTTCAAAGCATGTGCCTCACGCAGCAGGTGCTTCTTGACTTCCGCACTATGATCACACTACAATCTATAGTGTAAGGAGTGTGGCCTAACGTGAAAATGCAAAACTTTAAATTAAAGGAAAGCGGACTTAACCGATTTTTCGGTCCGCTAGAGTCCAAGATTATGGAAATTCTCTGGACCAGCCCCTCAGAAATGACGATCAAAGACGTCCAACTGAAGCTGGACGAGGACAAAGCGATCAATTTCAATACCGTGATGACGGTGATGAACCGCCTTGTGGACAAAAAGATTTTACAAAAGCGTTCTGTTGCAAGGTCGTTTCACTATAAGCCTGTTATAACGATTGAAGAGTTCATGGACACGCAATCCAAAGAGTTGACGTATGACCTTATCGAACAATTTGGCTCGTTGGCAGTTACCCATATGGTTGATGCGCTCGATAAAGTGGACCCTGAGCTACTTGACCAGTTGGAGCAGCATATTCTACTTCTGAAAAGGGATCGATAACGATGAAGGAATCGCGATTCAAATGGCTGTACGCGGCTGCGTTAGTGGTTGGAGGCTCGATCCTATGGCAAATGGTGGCCTTCCTCCTAGGGCATATGTTCCACTGGAGACCCTCTCGAAATCTATTTGATTTGTGTATGATTCTCCTTCACTATCTGCATCTGCCAGGGCACGTGCCTATGACCTTAGTCAATCTATTGATTCTCTATACAATGGGAACGATGGTTTGGTTTATCGTTAAGCACAGCTATGATGTGGTCAAGGCGAATAGGCTCGTGAAGAAATACCATGATATTGCTCTTTCCGAAGTGTATGCTGCGAATTTCGATCTTGCACGGGAGCAACTCCAAATCGTTCGCTACAAACCGCCACTTGCCATGACCATCGGGTTATGGAAGCCGCGTATACTGGTCTCAACGGGGCTGATGGACATGCTGGAGCTGGGTGAGCTTCGTGCAGTGATTGAGCATGAGAAATGCCATGTACAACACCGGGATCCTGCGGCGATATTCCTGCTGGCGCTAATCTCGAAATCGATGCGGTATATCCCTATTTTTACATGGATTGCCCACAAATATCCGATGATGATCGAGCTCCGCGCGGATAAGTACGCCATCGAACGGATGGAGCAAGCGACAGACCTAGGCAGTGCGTTGCTGAAGCTGCTCAAACAAACCGCGAAACCGCGCTTTCCACTCTCACACGCTTCCTTTGCGGAGACTTCGATGAATGTGCGTATTCAGCATATTTTGGATCCCGAGAGGGAGGTTGCCATGCGCTGGCCGCTAATTCGAATGGCGATTTCTGTAATTATCTTTATAGTCGTTATGGGGCTTATCTAAAAAATAAGCCCTTTTTTCACTTTTTAGCGTTCAGATATGCTTGGAAATGGGCTTGTCAGAAAAAGAATTGACAATTCCAACCTTTTACACTACGCTTTGTAGTGTAATCTATTTTCCGGTATATGAAGGAGCGAATCGCATGGACTACATAATGAAAAATCTACATTTTATATTCACTCACGTTCCAATTGCGCTATTAATTTTCAGCTTTGTTTTTGATGTTGTGGCTCTTATTTTTAAAAAGAAGGAATGGCACTCAGCCGGTATGCTTTGCCTTGTCGTTGGTGCGCTCGGTGCGATTGCCAGCGTTCTTACAGGGCCTGAATCACGGAATACGCTCGTTGGATCGCATGAATTCTACGCGAGGTTAACGATGATCCTTGCTATTGTACTAGCTGTAGTACGTGTAGGCTTGCTAGTTTGGAAAAAGCTCGAACTAGGCCGCAACCCAATCTTTCTCGTTGCTTCCCTTGTCGCGGTGCTGCTCGTTAGCTACACGGGGCATCTTGGTGGCAAAATGGTACATCGCGACATGCAAGGCGGCCCGGGCATGATACAGGGTGGACCTGGCGGCGCTGGGCCAGGTATGCAAGGAGGCCCCGGCCAGAATGGCCAGGGTGGACAAGGTCAAATGCAGGGAGGCCAGCGTCAAGGTGGTCAAGGGCAAGGTCAGCAGCAACCAGGCGGTCAGGGCGGTCAAACGTCATCTGCACCAGCTAAATAATAATAGAGGGATGTCCGCGGTGATTAGCTGCTGGATATCCCTTTTTTTTGATGATAGCTAAAGGCACGTTTTGCATGCATATGTCTAGGGCATTAATATGTACTCCCGGGGAAGCCCGCGAATAAAATTCCCTCATATACCTCATCCTAGCAAAGGTAATACATATCCTTATGAGGAGGTAATAAGCACAATATGACCAAAGTTGATTCAAGTTTACAATCGCAAAATCCGATCTCATCTGCACAAAATTCCGTCGATAACGTTCACCAAGCCGTGAATCATGCCCTATCTCACCCGACAGCCCAAACGGTTGAAGAGGCTAACAATGCCATCTCCAAAGCAGAAAATGCTGTAGCCCAGGCAAGTCTTCAATCAGACAGCCCAGCGGTGCAGCAAGCCATGGATTCTTTGGACGAAGATAAGGCGCGACTTGAGAATTTGGAATAAACACATTTTCCAAGGAAGACAAGGAAGAAAGCCGTATCCCGTAGTGCACAACTACAGTGGAAACGGCTTTTTTGCTTTTTGCGTTTTCCATCGCTTTCAGCTTGTAAACAGACCTCATGATGAAACGGCACTTCCGTGCTACACTAAAGAGACAAACAGCTTGTCAGTCTTGTCTTCATAATTTCTTAAGAATTATGGTAACTATTTTGTAAATAGTATCTACTAATATTAGGCTAGTACGGTGGGTTGAAGTGAGATAAAGAAAAAGGGTGCGTGGACGTGACGAAATACCAAGTGCTGGTCGTCGATGACGATATCGACATTCAGGAAGCGATTGAGATTTATTTGAGGGGCGAAGGGATGGAAGTCAGCAAAGCGAGCAACGGTTTGGAAGCACTGCTTTTGCTGGAAGTAAAGGAGTTTCATCTAGTCATCCTCGATATCATGATGCCGAAGATGGATGGGATTCAGGCGACATTCAAGATTAGAGAGAGCTGCAATGTTCCGATTCTGATGCTTTCGGCCAAAACGGAGGATATGGACAAAATTATGGGCCTGAATGTGGGTGCTGACGATTATTTAACGAAGCCTTTCAATCCGCTGGAACTGATCGCCAGAGTGAAGTCGCAGTTAAGGCGCTACACAACGCTAGGGCCATTTGGAACGGAAAAAACGGCAAATGAGGAGTTAAGCGTCCGCGGTCTCGTGCTCAATCCTGTCACCAAGGAAGTCACAGTCGATGGCGAGGAAGTGCGTATGACGCCAACAGAATTCAAAATTTTGGAGTTGCTGATGGTGAATAAGGGACGAGTATTTTCTATCGATGATATTTATGAAAAGGTGTGGAAAGATCCCGCTTTTAACGCTGAGAATACTGTGGCTGTGCATGTGCGCAGAATTCGCGAGAAAATCGAAATCAATCCGAAGGATCCTAAATATTTGAAGGTGGTGTGGGGTGTTGGCTATAAAATGGAGAAGTAGATCAATCTCCCTGGTGTTGCTGGTCGGTGTTGTCATCATGTGGACACTGACGTTATTCGCGGCAACGAATGCCTATAAGAACAGCGTGTATTTCGGTGAGGATGCTTATTTCAAAAGCGGGGCATTCGAGAGGGAGATAAATTCCGTCTATGAGAATATTCAATTGTATCATCTGGAGGCTCCGCATTTCAGTGAGAAAACACCAGAAGAGCAGCTCGGCAATAATGACTATTATAATGTGAAGCGTGACGCGGAACGGACCGTACAGGATCGCTTGAACAATTTGCAGGAGAAGTACAGATCGCGTATAGATAATGCTCGAAGTCGTGATGACAATGTAGAAGTAGATCGACTGGAAGCTGAAAGAGATACGAAAATTGCGGAGTTGAATAAGGAGATGGAAGCGAGTTTTCAACAAAATCTGAAGACCGCAATCACGGCAAAACAAAAGCAATTCATGGCGGCCAAGACGAGTCTGGATAACCGTGTGAAATCGCTTTACTACGTCGTGAAAAACTTGAAAACCGGCGAAACCTATAGCAATATCTCGTCTGAAGCGCTGCAAAAAAAGATAGATCAGCAAGCGTTCATGTATACACTGACATTGCCCAAGATAGATGAACCGAATCGATTTTCGTACCAAATGAATGTTGATCAGGTCAAAGCTACGTACTACATTTTAAACCCATCACAAGGCTCGGGCATTATTCAAGCGGATTATCTCACTTATGAATCTCAAAAGCAGCAAGCAACAGCAACGGTTTACTGGTTAGCAGCGCTTGTGGTTCTCACAATCGGGCTAACCTACTTGGCAAGAAAACATCGGGGAGATAACCCATCGCTGATCGATATCCAAACGGTGGTAAGGGAACGATTGCCGATCGATGTTCGGGCTTGGACAACTTTTATTGCGGCTGCTGCACTGTTCGGTATCCTCTTCGATGCTGAGCTATATTACTGGTCTCCGACCTATGTAAGCTTATATCAAATAAGCATTGTCCTCATCGCTTCCGCATTACTTGTTATTGTATATAACGGTCTTCGTGGTGCAGTCGCACTGCTTAGATATCCTGGAAATCTCGCCATGGAATGGAGAAGCAGCTTAACGGCATCATTCTGGCAAACCCTGAAAGACATGCTGGAGCAAAGAGGATTGCTGTTCAAGCTGCTAGTCTTTATGGCGATCATCGGGATCATGGGCTTCTTGCCCGTGTGTGTAGTTGCTTCTAGCGGAGAAGAGGCTGTTATCGTCTTTACGTTCATTTGGTACATTATGTTCCTGCTCGTGGTACTGCCTTATATGATGCGGAAGATCAAGCAGCTTCGCGCCATTATCAAAGGCGTGGAACAAATGTCGCAAGGTAACTTTGATGTGACCCTTCCTGCCAAAGGAAAAGGCCAATTGTCCCGGATGGCGATGAACATTAACAATTTGAAGTACGGTCTGCAGCTTTCGCTGGAGAAACAACGCGTCAGTGATCGTCTCAAAACAGAGCTGATTACGAATGTTTCCCATGATTTGAAAACACCGTTAACCTCCATTATCAATTATGTCGATTTGCTCAAAAAAGAAGGTTTGTCTGCCGACCAATCTACCCACTATCTCGAGGTGCTCGATCGGAAAACGCAGCGACTCAAGGTGCTCATCGAAGATCTCTTCGAGGCGTCGAAGATGGCAAGCGGAGCAACAGAGCTTCATTGGGAAAAAGTCGATGTTTCCGCCTTACTAACCCAAGCATTGGCGGAATTTAGCGACAAAATCGAGGCGTCCACGCTGACTTTCCGCGTAAACGTGCAAAGCCCGCATATGTATGCCGTGCTGGATGGCAAAAAAACATGGCGCGTCTTCGAGAATCTCATCGGCAACGCCTTGAAATATGCCTTGCCGGGAACTCGTGTCTACGTTACGTTGACAGAAAATATAGAGCGCGTTATCCTGATCATTCAAAACATCTCCCTCCACGAGCTGAATTATGGCGTAGAGGAGCTGTTCGAACGCTTCAAGCGCGGAGACCAGTCTCGCGGAACGGAAGGCTCCGGTCTCGGCCTCGCCATTGCTAAGAGCATTGTCGAGCTGCAAGGCGGCACGCTCACGATTGATCTTGATGGTGACCAATTCAAAGTAATTGCCGAATTTGAAAAACGTGATGTGCTGGCTTCGCAGCAGGTGTAGTTGTAGATTATGTTGCTTTAGTTAGTTTGATGTTTGCTCAAGCTATATAAGAACGCCGTCCGATAAGGACGGCGTTCTTTATCATTTTAGCTCCAACTCCTCCAACGTATACCGGTTGTCCCACAAAAAAACCATGTCATACGCTGTTGAGTCCTTCGAGACAAACCTTGCTGTAGCTGTAATAACGCCACCGATGATCGTTCCGAATCCCACAATCCATCCCATTAATGCAAACACTTGATCGACCATGTGCATTCACTCCTTTGAGGCGTGATGAACTCCTAATCTATCCATATGCCCGATGAATTTGAAACATGTGTGACATTTGAAAGCCTTCTCATCACGAGTATAGACATCGGAAATGTCGGGCTGGGAGAGTTGCGTTTTAATCTTTTTCTCCGATTGACACGTTCAGAAGAGGGATGGTAAGATCACCCTGTAAGGTTCGAATAGACAGCTTTTGGAAATGTTAACAGGCACCTAACGTGCCAGGCTCATCAAACGAAACAGGGGGGTTCACTATGGATAACATGGTTATTGTATTTAACGTACATCATAAACGGACACACGTCCGACCTAATTTCATAGATGGTAACCCGCTGGTTAGCCCGAGCGACTGCATACGCATGTTCGGCTGTTAGCACCCCTTCCCATACGTTAATTTGTGAAGCGCGGGTTACGAAGTTCGTAACGAGCGCTTTTCTGTTTCTATAGAAGGCATATCGCTGCGTGCGGTATGTCTTTTTGCGTCTTTAGGTGTCTATGCGCCATTTGAGAGGAGTGATAAGATCGTATGTTTACTGTATTAAAGAAATTAGCTTGGTTTTTTAAAATGAACTGGAAACGCTATAGCCTCGCGATTGGGCTTCTGATCATCGTCGGCATCATCGATGTTTTACCGCCGAAGCTGATTGGTTACGCGATTGATGGGATACACATGGGCACTTTAACGGGAGCCAAATTAGCGCAACTACTCGCTTTTTGGGGCGCACTCATCGTCGTGAGCTACGGGCTGTCTTACATTTGGCTGTACCAGCTGTTCGGCGGTGCCTTCGTACTTGAACGTGTGCTGCGCTCCCGATTCATGCGGCAGCTGCTGCGGATGACGCCTACCTTCTATGAGCGCAATCGTACGGGCGATCTGATGGCTAGAGCGACGAACGATTTGCAATCGGTTTCGACAACCGCAGGCTTTGGGATTTTGACCTTCGTCGATTCGACGCTGTTTATGTTAACGATTCTGAGCATGATGGGCTTCTTCATTAGCTGGAAGCTGACGCTTGCCTCGATTGTACCCCTGCCGATTATGGCTGTTGCGATTACGATTTTCGGGAGCCGTATCCACGAAAGATTCATCCTCGCACAGGATGCTTTCGGTCAAATGAATGACCGTGTTCTGGAAACCATCGCAGGTGTTCGGGTGATTCGGGCATTCGTGCAGGAGAAGGCGAGTGAGCACAATTTTGAGACGATGACGGACGACGTCTATCGCAAAAATATCGCAGTAGCGGTTATTGACGCTCTTTTTGAACCAACGGTCAAAATTCTAGTCGGTATTTCCTACCTAATCGGACTTTGTTACGGTGGTTATCTCGTGTTCCACAGTGAGCTGACGCTCGGAGAGCTAGTGTCTTTCAATACCTTCCTAGGTATGCTGATCTGGCCGATGTTTGCGATTGGTGAGCTGATGAACATTATGCAGCGTGGAAATGCATCGTTAGATCGTGTCAATGAGATACTCGGCTACAAGCCGGATGTCAATGAAGTGCCGAACGCTGCGACGCAGCTGAAGCCGGATTCTATCCATTTTGAAAAAGTAACCTTCCGTTACCCGTCCTCATCCATCGATAATTTGGTTAACATGACGTTCCGCTTAGAACGCGGACAGACGCTCGGGATCGTCGGCCGAACAGGCAGCGGCAAAACAACCCTGCTGAAGCAGCTGCTTCGCGAGTATCCTATCGGTCAAGGCGCGATCACGATTACAGATACGCCAATCGAACAGATCGCGATCGATACGCTCCATGGTTGGATCGGGTATGTACCGCAGGAGCCAATTCTTTTCTCCAAAAGCGTGCGCGAAAACATTATGTTCGGCAAGGGGCAAGGCACCGAAGCCGAATTACATCGCGCGCTTGATCTAGCTGCGTTCCGCAAGGACGTCGAGTTCCTGCCGGAAGGTCTGCAGACACTCGTCGGGGAAAAAGGCGTCGCCTTATCCGGCGGTCAGAAGCAGCGCGTATCCATTGCGCGGGCGTTGTACGTCGATCCGGAGATTCTCCTGCTCGACGACGCCCTCTCTGCGGTCGATGCGAAGACAGAGGCTGAGATCATTAGCGGCATTCGTACGGAACGCGCAGGCAAAACAACCCTAATCACCACGCACCGACTCTCCGCCGTACAGCATGCCGATTGGATTGTCGTGCTCGATGAGGGTTATATCATCGAAGAAGGCACACATGAGCAGCTTCTCGCGCTCGGCGGTTGGTATAAAGAGCAGTATGATCGTCAACAGCTCGAAGAGCAGACGGTTGGGATGGAATAGATGATGGGGGGAAACTTGCACCCAACGATATGAGACAAAAGAAGAAAAGTAGGTGAGACTCCTGATGACACAAACGCAACACAATAAACAAACAACATCAACGAAACAAACCGGAAAACGGTTGTTCCAATATGCGGCCAAATTCAAGCTAACCTTGCTCATCGCGCTGCTATTCTTATCCTTGGCTGTCGCTACTGAGCTGGCGGGACCTTTCATTGCCAAGCATATGATCGACACCCACATTCTCGGAATCGAGAAGCCGTGGTTTGAGACACAGTCGGCGAAGAAGGGTGAGAAGGCTGTTGCTTTTGAGCAGACGTTCTATAAGCGGGGGGACAACTACGCAGAGGGCGAGCCGAAGGGCAAAGAGGTCCGAATCCTACAAGTCGGCAGCAAGTTCGTGTGGCTGGATCAAGCTCTTCCTTGGGATGGCGTCCGCAAGCTGACGGACGACGGCAAGCTGCTGGTTACGCAAGGCACGGAGCAGGCGGAGTATGCCGTTCGGAAGCTGAGTGTGCAGGAGCTATATAGCTTTTATCAACCGCAATTTGCAGAGTTAATGAAGCTGGCGGGGTTCTATGTGATCTTGATTTTCGTGGGAGCCGGCTTTACTTACGGGCAGAGGTATTTGCTGCAAGCGGCAGCGAATCGCATCATTCAGCGTATGCGCAGGGATGTGTTCGCCCAAATCCAACGATTGCCGATCAACTATTTTGATAATCAGCCTGCAGGCAAAATTGTTTCACGTATCACAAACGACACAGAGTCGGTTCGGGATCTGTATGTGCAGGTGTTGGCGAACTTTTTTACAGGCACCATCTACATCCTGGGAATTATCGCGGCCATCTTCATTCTCGACGTTCGTCTGGCTCTCTTCACGCTGCCGATCATTCCCCTGCTCATTGCTTGGATTATCGTGTACCGCAAGTATGCGTCGACGATTAATCATGAAATTCGCGAACGGATTAGCAGCATCAACGGGATGATCAATGAAGCGATCCAAGGGATGACAATCATTCGAGCTTTTCGCCGGCAAAAGGAAACGATTGAGGAATTTGAGGTTTTGAATGAAGAGTACACGCACTATCAAAACAAGCTGCTCAGCTTGAATTCCCTGACCTCTCATAACTTGATGAACGTGGTGCGAAACCTGTTCTTCTTCGGGTTGATCTGGTATGTGGGCGGCAGTGCGCTTAATGCGGCGATTACGGTTGGCGTGCTCTATGCCTTCGTCGATTACCTCAACCGGATGTTCCATCCGATGGTAGGTATCGTGAATCAGCTGCCGAATTTGGAGCGAGCGCTTGTGTCGGCTGACCGCGTGTTCGAGCTACTGGATGAACAGGGCATAGACGTTGTCGCTGAAAAAGCAGACCGCTACAAAGGCCACGTGAGCTTCGAGCACGTTCGCTTCGCCTACAAAGAAGGGGAGGATGTGCTGAAAGACATCTCTTTCGAGGCTAAACAAGGGCAGACGGTTGCCTTAGTTGGGCATACCGGTTCAGGCAAAAGCTCAATCCTTAACCTCCTCTTCCGCTTCTATGAGGTCAGCGAAGGCCGCATCACGGTGGATGGCAGTGATATCCGCGAGCTATCGAAGCAGCAGCTTCGGCAGCACATGGGCATCGTGCTGCAGGATCCGTTCCTCTTCACGGGGACGATTGCGTCCAATGTCTCCTTGGACGATCCGTCCATCACCCGGGAACGGGTGGAGGCGGCGCTGCGCGAGGTTGGCGCAGCGGATATGCTTGGTGCGCTGCCGCACGGCCTCGATGAACCGGTCATCGAGAAGGGCAGCACGCTGTCTGCTGGGCAGCGGCAGCTGATTTCATTCGCCCGGGCGCTGGCGTTCGACCCGGCGATCTTGATCCTCGATGAGGCGACGGCCTCCATCGATACGGAGACCGAGGCCATCATTCAGGCCGCGCTCGAAGTGCTTGCGAAGGGGCGGACCACCTTCATCATTGCCCATAGACTGTCGACGATTCGCAGCGCCGACTTGATTCTTGTGCTCGACCACGGCGAGATTGTCGAGCGTGGCACGCATGAGGAGCTCATGGGGCTCCTCGGGCGATACTACCAGATGTACCAGCTGCAAGCTGGACATCCGGAAATTGCCGCCGCTGCGGAGAGCGGCGAACCAAGCAGCGAGCCGGTAGCTGGCGAATCGATTGGGCATAAGATCTAGGTCGCGAGTCGTAGACGAATCTCGACAAAAGGCTAACGACGCTGACTTTCCAATATGCTACAATAGAGCAAATTGATGCTTATGGGAAGTGGAGGAGAAATTATGCGCTCAGATACAATTCGTTTGCTTAACCTTTTGCAGATATTATCCGAAGTAGCTATTGCAGTAGGGTATTTACTTGGGTTAATCCCATTCGTGTATGCATGGTCATGCGCTTGGGTCATTCCATTGGTCTTCGTGAATTTGGTGTTTGCCATCCTCACGGGCAATGGAACTACGCTGAAAACCATCATCAACATCGCATTGGCCTTCTTAAGTCTCATTCCTTTGCTTGGTTATGTATTCCGCTTTGGCGGCATCGTCGTGTCGGGTTTGAATATGAGAGAGTTGTCCAAGAGAAGAAACAACTAGTAGACGTAGTGAAAAACGGATGGCGCCGAAGTGGCGCGCATCCGTTTTTTTTATTAAACAGGAAATATAGCTAATTTGTATAGCTGAGAAGTCGATTTTGGCAGTCTCGGAGACAACTTAGTGTGGATGAGCTGCTGAGCCTGCGATTTGGGACGTCTCACGAGTGGGATTCGCCATATAGCTAATTTGTATAGCTGAGAAGTGATTTTGGCAGTCTCGGGGAGAATTTGGTGCGGATGAGCTGCTGAGCCTGCGATTTGGGACGTCTCACGCGTGAGATTCGCCAAAAAGCTAATTTGTATGGTTGAGAAGTCGATTTAGGCAGTCTACTTTAGCTCGCTCCCACGATCTGTGTAATTCTAACGGACACCAGCGCCGCTATTTCGAAAAAAGCAGACAGTTTCCTCGTGTAACGGACATCAGTGCCGTTATTTACTATTTGAGAGGCAATATAACGCCCGAAACACGAGAATAACGGCCGTGTTGTCCGATAGAACAGGCGAAACCAGTTAAATGACTGATTAACGTCATCTGTGTCCGTTAGACGAGGGTGGAACACAGGGCGGTTCGGCGTTATTCGTCCCCCTCACTAATAAGCCAACCCCACGCGGCAGCCGATATACGCGTCCTCCACCGCGACGCGGTAGGTGAACGCCGCAGTGTCGCCGACGGAGATGGACGTGCCGCCGTCCGGCAAGAAATCGCGCTCCGCGCGGAACTGACCCTGCGCTTCGCCGTCGGGCAAATACGTTGGACACACGACCGTCCAACGTAGGCCCGATGCGGCGAGCAGCGCCCACGCCTGGCGGTGCTCCTCGGCTGCGCGTGTCGACGAGCGCCGCGTGTCCGGCGCTTCAAAACGCAGCAGACCCGGATGTTCCCGGCTCTGCAAGATGCCGGCCGTGCCGACGGTGACCACGCGGCTCACTCCGGCGGCTTTCATCGCCGCGATGAGCAGGGGCGTCGCCTCGGTTAGCACGGTGCCGCCATCGGTGCCAAGGCAGCTCACGACGGCGTCTACGCCAGTCATGGCGCCCGCAAGATCCTCTGCGGAACAGGCATTGCCTTGCAGCAAGGTTAGGCGGTCGGAACGCAGTGATATTTTATCCATACTCCGCACGACTGCGGTTATCTCATGACCATCCTGCAGAGCTTGAGCTAGAACTCGCTGCCCCACACGGCCAGTTGCTCCTAATAGTAGAAAGTGCATCATTGTACTCCTTCGGTATGTAAACTGTTCTCCTAGTATAACAAACTTGAACCGTCGCTTCGAATCCAGCATAATAGAAGGTATTGAATTCAAATGAAGGCGGAATAGAAGGGAATTTCAGGGGCATGAGAATTAATAAGTTTATAAGTGAAACCGGCGTGTGCTCCAGACGTGAGGCGGACAAATGGGTCGAAGCTAGGCGTGTAACGATCAATGGAGAAATTGCAGGGCTTGGCAGCGTTGTAGGTCCTGGTGATGAAGTGAAGGTCGATGGGCGGGCAATTGGAGAGAAGAAAGAACACGTATACATTGCACTTAATAAGCCAGTGGGCATTACCTCAACAACGGAGGCGCATATTCGCGGGAATATCGTTGATTTCGTGGGGCATTCGGAGCGAATTTTCCCTATCGGCAGATTGGACAAAGACTCAGAAGGGCTTATCCTACTGACGAATAACGGGGATATTGTGAATCAGATCCTCCGTGCGGAGAACAATCACGATAAAGAATACATCGTAACGGTGAATCGGCCGATTACGCAGATGTTTTTGCGGGGAATGGCTAGTGGGGTGCGGATTCTGGGCACGATGACGAAACCATGTGAAATCATTCAAGTCAATGAACGTGTATTTCGAATCATTCTCACACAAGGGCTGAACCGGCAAATTCGTAGGATGTGCGAAGCATTCGGATATCGTGTAGTGCGTCTGCAGCGTGTTCGGATCATGCATATTCATTTGGGTGCTTTGAAAGTAGGGAAATGGCGGGATTTAACGCAAGGTGAGTTAAAGGATTTGATGCAAATGCTTAGCCAGGAGAAGTCGCAGACGAATCCGTAACCGTATATGAATCACAAGATAAGGCTTGAATATTCCGTATGGGATGCTCAAGCCTTTTTCTAATTTTGCTGGGTGAAATAGATATAAATATTGGTATTATTTTCTCGTGTAATTGCAACCTTTTTCCAGCGCCCACCGTCAAGTATAATATGGCAGTTGGACGCGTCCAAGCATGTGGGTCCACATGTCGTATGGAGATCTACTTGAGGAGGAAGATGACTTTGAAATTATTAAAACAAGCAGGCACAATGGTACTCGCTTCGACATTGTTGCTGACAGTTGCTCCGATGGGGGCATGGGCGGCGGAAAGTGTATCTGGTACAGCTACATCCGCGATGTCATCCCCTGCCTACCCAGGGCAAGCCGACGTCTCGGCGGAAGATGCCAAAATTACGAAAGAACAGGCGCTTGAGTATGCCAAAGCTTACATAACACTACCTACGGATTATGTTCTCCAATCGATAAGTTTAAACGCTTTTTATGGCCAGAATGGTCAGAATATCCCGACTTGGAACATCAGTTATTCGAAGAAAGTGAAAGATCGTTTCTATGGATCGGCTAATATCGCCATCAATGGCTTGGATGGAACGCTTACGTCTTACAATATGAATGACAATGATCCTGAACATAAACCGTCGTATCCGCCTAAGGTGGATTTCCAAGCTGCGAAGGAGCTGGCTGCAGCATTTGTTGCTAAAGTAAACCCATCGAAGCAGAAGGAACTGCTGTATGATGACTCGGTAGAGAAAGCGTTCCGTACCCCGCTTGACGGCAATTATCAATATAACATTCGCTATGATCGATCCGTTGGGGGAGTTCCATTCTCCGGGAATGGACTTAATGTCAACGTCAATGGTGAGGGTCAGGTTACGAGCTATTGGTACAATTGGGACGATAAGGTGATTTTTGATAAGGTGAGCACACCGATTTCCAAAGAGAAGGCAGATCAGCTATTCCGTGAGAAGATGGAGCTTGCCTTACAATATCAAATCCCGTATAACACGCAAGGGAAAAGAGCACCGATTATTTCCTACTTTATGAACAGTTTTACTTTGGATGCGGCAACAGGCGAGGTTTGGCAACCATTTCCTAGCTTGAACGGTAACAATAAGCCATTAACAGATAAGCCACTGGGAATGAAACCGCCAGCTACCTTGAATTTGACGAAGGAAGAAGCCGTTAAGAAAGTGGCAACGACGTTTAATCTATCCTCTGAGTACAAGCTGCAAGAAGCTTCCTACAATGAATCGAAGAATGCTGAAACGGGTGAGACCTTATCGAGCTGGAACATGAGCTGGACCAAGGCAACGTCGGATGCAGCAGCTACTGGAAAAATTGTTGCAGGTAATAACGTTTGGGCATCCGTGAATAGTAAAACTGGTGTCATTACTAATTTCAACTATTATGTTCCATATAGCAGTGAGAATGATAAGCCTATCGAAGGCAAAGTTTCATTAGATGATGCGATTGCGAAAAGCACGGAATTTGTCAAAGCGCAGCTTCCTGCTTCCACGGATCAACTCGTGTTGAATGTTCAGAAAGAGTATTCCCAGGACATGCTGAAGCAAATGCGTACATGGGAAATTAGCTACAAGCGCGTCATTGACGGCGTTGCTGTGGCGAATGAAGAGGTACGGGTAAGCATTGACCGCGTAACGGGAGCCATCTCGAACTATTATGTATCCCTAAGTGATAATATCGCGTATCCTGCTCAAAAGCCTGAGGTTATTTCCGTTGATAAGGCCAAGGCTCTGTGGCTGGCACAGTTCGACGTGAAGCTTGGCTACGTATTGGAGAGCAATGGATATACAGGCGCTATACCGATTGAGAAATACCGCGTAATGATGGCGGCAGGGGAGATACCTCCGTCAGTAGCAACGGATGCAAAAGCGCAGCCAAAGGCGAAGCTTGTGTATTCCCTTGTTCCGAAAAGTGTGAATCGCGATAGCTTTCTTCTGGATGCCGAATCAGGTCAATGGCGCAGTGCGCAAACCGGTGAGGTTATCTCTTTGGATAAAGTGATTGTTAGTGATATTGATAAGCACTGGGCACAAAATGAACTTCAACTGATGCTTGATTATCAAGCTTTGGATGTGAAGGACGGTAAAGTGAATCCTGACCAAACGATTAAACGCGGTGAGTTGGTCAAAATGCTTGTCATCGCCATGAATGGCGGCAACGGCGGCATCTATTACGGAGCTGAGCGTGCTGCATCTTTCGCGGATGTGGGCAATGGCTCCAAATATTTTGCCTATGTGGAGAATGCTGTTGATCGCGGGCTGCTTGATGTAGGGAAAGAGTTCAATCCGGAAGCTACGATGAATCGTGAAGAAATGGCGCAATTGATCGTGAAAGCGCTGGGTTATCACAGCCTAACGAAGTTTGACGGTGTATTTAACAAGGATTTCTTGGATGCTGGGAAAGTGTCTAACGTTGGCGATGCTGCAATCGTGTTAGGGCTGAATATTATGACGCTCAGCGATGGCTACTTTGCCCCGCAGAATGAAGTGACGAAAGCACAGGCGGCTAGCGCGTTCTATCGTTTCTTGCAAACGAGAGCAGAATTGCAAGATAAGCCGCGATACTACTATTAATCTTTCTACCGTAAGTTGTATAAGTGAAACGACAAAAGACCTCTCAATGCATCAATGAGAGGTCTTTATTCAGTCGTTAGCTGACGAGGCATTTGTGGCAAGAGAATTAGTCTCTTTTGAAAAGAAAGCAGAATAACTGACGGTAATGTGCCTTCATATGCTCTTTCGTATAGGCTTTCTCATTTTTGATGTGAAAATAGCCGATCGGTGACATCGAGCAAATGATCGTATGGGCTGCAAAATCAGGCTCCGCTTGTGGCTCTTGATTGGGGCCAAGGGATTCAAGAATAAGCTCCGACAATTTATCGCGTATGAAATGGTAAATAGGGGAGAGGAAGAAGTTGCCGCGGCCATCCTCGCAGTTGATATCAATCTTGGTTGACATCGCAACGATTAGCTCGGCTTTTTCCTCAATTTCATCAATCCATAAATCCAAAATGCCAGTCAGTCGATCAATAGGCGCAGCTTGGTTATGTTTATCGAGATACATCATAATGTCATTTATAAATTGCTTCCCATAATGCTGAAGGACATCGAAGCAAAGGTCTCCTTTATCCGCATATCTGCGATAGAGGGTTGCTTGTCCAATGCCCGCTGTTTTGGCAATTTGATGCATGCTGACCGATTGAACGCCATAATCATGAAAGAGTTGTTTGGCGGTTTGGAGTATTAATTGGCGATTTTCCATGGCGTCCTTGCGTTCATGACGAATGGACATCTGCAACCACCTCTTTAGATGTGAATTTATTGTGTTCGTATTGACAAGGAAACGGAAGTTCTGTTAGCATCAGAAATGTAAACGGACATTTGTCCGTTTACAACGAGAGTTATTGATGTTCGTGTATGTCTGCCACTATTGTATTGTACAGGGTATACTATATACGGTCAACGATAGACAAAAGAGAGAAATTAATCGGATGGAGGGATTACATGTCTTCACAAGCAACATCGAAAGAAGCAGAAGCTCCGTTTTCAATGCGCAGCATATTGGGACCGCTGATAGCGATTGTCGTAGGTATTTTTATGGTTATTTTGGACGGAACAGCGGTCAACGTTGCGCTTCCTAAGCTGCAAGAAGAATTCAATCTGCTCAATTTATCACTCGTTCAATGGACGGTCATTGGTTATGCCTTAGCACAAGCCGCGGTTATTCCATTGGCAGGTTGGTTATCGGATCGTTTCGGTGCCAAGAAGATTTTCCTGATTTCAGTAGGTCTCTTCACAATAGGCTCTGGTCTATGTGCGCTTGCGAATTCGGTTGAAATGTTGATTACTTACCGTATCATTCAAGGCCTAGGCGGCGGTGTCGTCGTGCCGATTGCGATGGCATTCATTTATCGTCTATCTCCTCCGGGTAAAGTAGGGGCTGTTATGGGGATGATGGGGATTCCGATCCTACTGGGTCCTGCTCTTGGTCCTGTCGTTGCAGGTTGGTTAGTTGAGTATCACAGCTGGCAGTGGATTTTCCTTATTAATTTGCCTATTGGTGTTATTGGTATTATTTTAGGTATTCGTACATTGCCAAATATGCAGCGTCAAAGCGTTGCTTCTCTAGATTTGTTGGGTATGTTGTTAGGGCCTTTAGCTTTCGCGGCACTGGTTTATGGTGTTTCCAATGGTGGTATTGATCCAATTACGGGGAAATCCACATGGACAGATGCAGATACGCTGATCGGTTCTGGTGTTGGTGTCATTGCACTAATCCTCTTCATTATTGTTGAATTGAAACAGAAGAATCCACTTTTGGAGCTTCGCGTATTCCGTTCAGGGAACTTCACGAAAGGGATTATCGTGCAGTGGATTTCACAGATTGCGATGTTCGGTACGATGTTCCTTGTCCCTCTATTCCTGCAACAAGCACATGGTTACAGCCCATTGAAAACAGGATTGATCATGCTTCCTCAAGCTTTGGCTTCCGGGTTGTTCATGCCAATCGGTGGAAAGCTGTCCGACCGTTTCGGTGCTCGTCCGCTCGTTATTGCGGGGATGGTTCTTACAACGATTTCGGCCTTGTTGCTTTCCAATATTTCTGGTGATTCTGGTGTAGGCACGGTTATGCTGCCGCTTACGCTTCTGGGCGCGGGTATGGGACTCTTCATGATGCCGCTGAACAATCACTTAATTCAATCGGCACCTCAGAATTTGGTTGGTCGTGTGACGTCCTTGACGAACGCGGCGCAGCAAGTCATGATGTCCTTCGCTATTGCCATCTTGATGACGATTTTCAGTACGAAATTCAAGGATCTAATGGTTGAGTCAGGCGCACAAAAGCCAGATGTAGGCTTATATGCCTCCGCGTTTGGATATACGTTCCTCATTTTGCTTGGTATCGCCATTCTTGGAGGTCTGCTTGGTTTGATGCTGCAGAAGCCTAAGAAGATTGAAGGCGAGTCCGGGAATGCGGCTGAAATTCCAATGATGGTCGGTCATTAATCACTTCGGGTTAGACGTATAAATGAGCCGCTCCTCAAGGTCAATTGACTACGAGGGGCGGCTTTTGTTGTTTAAGCTTGCTGCCTACGATATTTGCGTACAGAACGCACCACATATGTTACAATACATGTTAAAACTTAATGGAAGCTTCAACAAAGAAAGGGTGTTCGAGAAGATGGTTGTATCTGGTAAAGTGGGTTTGGAAGATATTATTAGAGCCAATCATGTGCTCAGCAAGGTGATCGAACCATCCCCGCTGCAACGCAATGAGCTGCTCTCTAGCCAGTATGAATGTAACGTTTATCTCAAACGTGAAGATATGCAAATTGTCCGTTCGTTCAAGATTCGCGGAGCTTACAATGTGATCCAAAGCTTAACGGAAGCGGAACGCGCAGCAGGGGTTGTGTGTGCGAGTGCAGGCAACCATGCACAGGGTGTAGCTTATTCTTGTAAGCAGCTAGGCATTGAGGGCAAGATCTTCATGCCGACTACGACACCGCGTCAGAAGATTTCGCAAGTAAAGCTGTTCGGAGGCTCGTTCGTGGAAGTCATCCTTGTTGGCGATTCCTTCGATGATTCTTCGACCCAAGCCAAGGCCTACTGCCTGAAGGAGAATAAAGTGTTCATCCACCCGTTCGATGATGTGCGTACGATTGCGGGCCAAGGGACTGTTGGCTTGGAAATCATGAATCAAATGCCGGAAACACCGGATTTCATCTTCGCGACGATTGGCGGAGGTGGACTAGCTGCCGGAGTTGCGACCTATGTGGCGAGCGTTTCACCGCGGACGCGCATTATTGGCGCAGAACCAGAAGGCGCAGCCAGCATGACGGAAGCACTGAAACAAGGCGCGGTCGTTAAGTTACCTTCTATTGAGAAGTTTGTTGACGGTGCAGCCGTAGCTCAAGTGGGTGAGATGACTTTTGACATTTGCAAAGAGAAGCTAGAGGATATCGTCATCATTCCTTCCGGCAAAGAGTGTACAACCATTCTGGAGCTCTACAATAGCAACGCGATTGTTATTGAGCCTGCAGGGGCGCTTCCAGTGGCAGCGCTGGATGCGTACCGCGAACAAATTCGTGGCAAGAACGTTGTCTGTATCATCAGCGGTGGAAACAATGATATTGATCGGATGCAGCAAATCAAAGAGAGATCCCTTGTATACGAGGGTTTGAAGCATTACTTCATCTTGAACTTCCCGCAACGTGCAGGGGCTTTGCGTGAATTTTTGGAGGAAGTGCTAGGACCGTCCGATGACATCACGCGTTTTGAGTATACGAAGAAGAATAATCGTGACGATGCACCGGCACTGGTAGGAATTGAGCTCAAAAACAAAGACGACTATGAAGGTCTGATTGAACGCCTTTCCCGTAAAGATTATGGCTATATCGAAATTAATAAGGATCCTAAGTTATTTAACCTTCTCATCTAGAGGAGGCTTTTTTTTGCGGAAGATGTTCAAAAAATTAACATAGAGCAATCTAGATTTTATTAACCACTGGTTGTATAATCAATAATTGGGGCTTAGAACCTATATTGTCGGCAAAAACAAAATGGACATGTTAACTTGTGTGACATGACGAATTACGTGAATCGTTGATAGATTTGCTTCTCTGTTTGGAATCAAAATGATACACTTAATTTGAAGTCAACTTACATAATTTAACTGAATTTGGTCAACCTACAGTGTGGGCTTCATAGTTTCAATTAAAAGATGATACGATGGGGGTAAAATCGATGAAGAAGATTTTTTCAACAGTTCTGATGACTGTAACCGTTTCTGCATTAGTGATTTCCGGTTGTGCCAAAAAAGAAGAAACAAAAACGGGTTCATCCGCATCACCAGCAGCAAGTGCTGTAGCTAGCGACAATACAGGCAAAGACTTCAAAATCGGTATGGTTACAGATATCGGCGGGGTTAACGACAAGTCCTTTAACCAAAGTGCTTGGGAAGGCTTGACGCTTCTGAAAAAACAAACAAGTGCTAACGTAAAAAACCTTGAGAGCAAGAGCGACGCTGACTACACGCCGAACTTGAATCAATTCGTTAAAGACGGCTACAACCTGACTTGGGGTATTGGTTTCTTGATGGGTGATGCACTTAAAACAGTAGCAACTCAAAACCCGAACGCGAAACTTGCGATCATTGATAACGTTGTAGAAGCTCCTAACGTAGAATCCGTTACTTTCTCCGAACAAGAAGGTGCTTACCTTGTTGGTGTGGTAGCAGGTCTTACAACAAAAACAAATAAAATTGGTTTCGTTGGTGGGATCGACATCCCGGTTATCAAACGTTTCGAAGCTGGTTTCGTAGCTGGCGTTAAAGCAGTAAAACCTGATGCTAAGATTCAAATCAACTATACGGGTGCTTTCGACAAGCCTGATCTTGGTAAAGCAGCAGCAGCAACGATCTATAACGATGGCGCTGATATCATTTTCCACGCAGCTGGATCCACAGGTAACGGTGTATTCAACGAAGCGAAAGATCGCGCGAAAAACGGTAAAAAAGTATGGGTTATCGGTGTAGATAAAGACCAATCCCTTGAGTTTGGCGACGAAGTTACATTGACGTCCATGTTGAAACGTGTTGACTCTGCGGTGCTTCGTGTATCCAAAGATGTTATTTCAGGTAAATTCCAAGGTGGTAAAGTTGTTACGTTGGGTCTGAAAGACGATGGTGTAGGCCTTCCGGAAACATCCAAGAAAAACGTTTCTGCTGACATCTTGAAAAAAGTTGACGAGTACAAAGCCAAAATTATTAGCGGCGAAATCAAAGTTCCTGAAAAACCATAAGCGTCGAACTGACGTTTACTTGGTAAGAACGATAGGTTTGCTTCTGTACAAACAAGGCTAGTTATACTAACTAGCCTTGTTCTTTAGTTTTAATGGGAAACAAAGAACAAAAAATTGATCATTAGGGTGATCTTATGAGTGAAGCAGTCCCAGTTGTTGAACTACGCAACATTACGAAACGTTTTCCAGGCATTGTTGCTAATGATGCTATTAGCCTGAAGTTGAGAAAAGGCGAAATTCATGCCTTGCTTGGTGAGAATGGTGCAGGAAAATCAACACTGATGAACATTGTTTTCGGTTTATATCAGCCGGACGAAGGTAGTATTCATGTACAAGGCAACGAGGTTTTTATCGACAGTCCGAATCGAGCGATTGAGCTTGGCATCGGGATGGTGCATCAACATTTCAAGTTGGTACAACCGTTTACAGTAACTGAAAATATCATTTTGGGGATGGAACCCAAACGTGGTATGAATGTGGATATTCGAACAGCGCAAGATAAAGTGCGCAAGCTATCTGAGCAATATGGTTTACGTGTGGATCCAAAAGCCAAAATTGAAGATATTTCAGTCGGTATGCAGCAGCGTGTCGAAATATTGAAAACGCTGTATCGTGGCGCCGATATTTTAATTTTTGATGAGCCTACAGCTGTACTAACGCCGCAAGAGATTAGTGAATTGATGGTCATAATGCGTAACCTTGTAAAAGAGGGCAAGTCCATTATTCTCATTACACATAAGTTGAAAGAAATTATGGAGATCGCCGATACAGTGACGATTATTCGTCGTGGTAAAGTGATTGATACCTTGGCATGCGCACAAGCGAATCCGCAAATACTGGCCGAGAAAATGGTTGGACGCGATGTCTCTTTTAAAGTGAACAAGGAAGCCGTAAAACTTGGGGAGCCTGTTCTCCAGGTGCAAGATTTAATGGTGCGTAATCAACAAGGATTAGCCTCGCTCAAAGGGCTTAATTTTGAAGTGAAGGCTGGGGAAATTCTTGGTATCGCGGGTGTAGATGGCAACGGTCAGAGTGAATTGATCGAAGCATTGACGGGCTTGCGTACCGTAGATGGCGGGAAAGTGCTGCTCATGGGCAGCGATATTACGAACCAGACGCCGAGAGAAATTTCGGAGGCTGGATTGTCACATATTCCTGAAGATCGGCATAAACACGGGTTGGTGCTTGATTTTACAATGAGTGAAAATATGGTGCTCGAAACATATTTCCACCCTGCGTATAACAAAGGCGGCTTCTTGAATTATGACGTCATCGATAAGCATGCGGAGGCGTTGATTAAGCAGTTCGATGTGCGCACACCGAGTATTTACAACAAGGCACGCTCCTTATCTGGGGGTAATCAGCAAAAGGCGATTATTGCAAGAGAGATACATAAGAATCCCAATTTGTTGATTGCGGCGCAGCCGACGCGTGGTTTGGATGTTGGTGCGATTGAATTCGTTCATCGGATGCTGATTGAGCAGCGGAACAAAGGGAAAGCCGTTCTGTTGATTTCTTTTGAGTTGGATGAAATTATGAATGTTTCCGATCGGATTGCCGTTATCTACGAAGGACAGATTGTGGGCGAAGTGATGCCGCAGGATACGAACGATCAGGAGATCGGTCTGCTGATGGCGGGCAGTAAGCGTACGGAGAAAGGAGCCCTTCATGAATAAAATTGTTCGCGTTTTTACAAGTGAATCAGCAGTCAATCCTCTTGTAGCGATCGTGCTGGGGCTGCTATTCGGAGCGCTTGTCATGCTGGCTGGCGGTTACAATCCGATTGCTGCGTATGGGTCACTGTTCTCTCGGATTTTGGGAAGTCCGTACGATATCGGGGAGTCGATTCGGGCGATTACGCCACTTATTTTAACCGGATTATCGGTTGCCTTCGCTTTCCGTACAGGGTTGTTCAATATTGGTGCGGAAGGGCAGTTCGTGATGGGGATGACGGGGGCTACCTTTATTGGTGTCAAAATCCATGGTCTGCCATGGATCATCCATGCTCCCCTTGCGGTAATTGTCGGCGCGTTGATCGGTGGACTATGGGGAGCTATTGCAGGTTATTTAAAAGCAAAGCGCGGTGTGAACGAGGTCATTACCACGATCATGTTGAACTGGATTTCCTTGTTCCTGTCCAACTATATCGTGAACACGTTCTTACTTGAGCCAAAGCAGCAGCGTTCTTATATGATTCAAGATTCAGCATCACTCAGTATAGGTTGGTTGTCAGATGCGATGAATCATGCGAGGCTTCACTGGGGAACCTTAATTGCCATTCTGGCCGCGGTCGTCTTCTACTTGATTCTTTGGAAAACGAAGCAAGGCTACGAACTGCGTGCCGTAGGACATAATATCGATGCCGCTAAGTATGCGGGCATGAACGTGAATAAGAACATCATCAAGGCGATGTTTATCTCTGGAGTATTTGCTGGACTTGCTGGCGTATTCGAGGTTCTCGGTGTATTCCATTATCAGGTCGTTGCGGCAGGCACGCCGGGGTATGGGTTTGACGGTATCGCGGTATCCTTGCTTGGGGCCAACAATCCGATAGGCGTTGTGCTGGGCGCTGTCCTTTTCGGCGGCTTATCTTATGGATCTGCGGGGATGAGCTTTGGTGCAGATGTACCACCAGAAATTATCCGTATTGTCATCGGATCGGTGATTTTCTTCGTTGCTACCCAAGGTATTGTCAAATGGGTACTGATCCCGTTCTACGGCAAACGCAAGAAAGAGAGGGCTTCGTAATATGGACCTGCTCAGTATGCTTAACGCGTTCTTCACGAAATTCAGTGAACTTATTAATACAACGCTGGTGTATTCCACAGCGCTAATCTTCGGGGCTTTAGGCGGTATTTACTCGGAGCGTTCCGGTATCGTCAATATCGGTATCGAGGGTCTAATGGTATCCGGCGCATTCGCTTCCGCGGTTGGCGCTTACTATGCGGAAGAGGCGAACATGGGCGTCTGGTCCCCGTGGATTGGACTCTTGTGCGCGCTGCTATTCGCTCTGATCTTCGCCTTGATTCATGCGGTTGCGACGATTTCGTTCAAAGCTAATCAAGTTATCAGTGGTGTTGTGATCAACTTCTTGGCAGCGGGCGTAACGTTGTACTTGGTGAAAGTATTGTTCAATGGCGCGGGTCAAACCGAAACCCTGAATGATGTATTCTCCAAATGGGAAATTCCGCTTCTCTCCAAGATTCCTTATATCGGGTATGCACTCTTTACAGCTTATCCGACAACGTATATTGCGTTAATTCTAGTTTTCGTGACGTGGTATGTGTTGTTCAAAACACCGTTCGGCCTACGCCTGCGTGCCGTGGGTGAGCATCCGAGTGCCGCGGATACGGTTGGGATTAAAGTAAAACGTATCCGTTATCTCGCTGTACTGATCAGCGGTCTGCTCGGCGGTCTCGGCGGGGCAACGATCACGCTAACGACAACGAGTGCGTTCTCGCATAACACGATCTCGGGTCAAGGCTTTATTGCGATGGCCGCGATGATTTTCGGCAAATGGCATCCATTTGGCGCATTGGGCGCCGCGGTATTCTTCGGAATGGCGCAAGCGCTCAACAATTTCATGCGGTTGTTCGATTTCTCCAAAAACATTCCGCAGGAATTCCTCTACATGCTGCCATACGTACTGACAATCCTGGTATTGGCAGGAGCCGTGGGCCGCGCGAAAGCACCGTCCGCACTGGGTGAGCCGTACGATCCAGGTAAGAGATAGATTGATGAAGAAGCACCATCATGGGAGTAATCCTGCGATGGTGCTTTTTTTTGCCAATTAAGTAGGTCGAGGAACCAGAACCAGAACCTCGTACAACCCGAATAGAATAACTGGATTTCATACAGCTAATTTATCGCTAATGCTCAATTTATTTCGATTAACTGTAAATAATACAGTTATTTCGGAGCTGAATTGTCAATTGGGGCGTTTCTGTAAGAATTAACTACCTATTTTCCATTTAGATTGAATTTGGGGCGATAAAAAGGAAATACAGATGGAGTTTTTCCAGTTATTTGGTAGGTAGAGCCTTAAAATTGTAGTGATAGCTGGATACGAAAAGTTAGGGAGAAGCAGTCAACCTGTTAATGTCGTATTTTGAAGGAAAATGTCGAAGGGAGTCTGAATTTCTTAAATACCAGTTTTTGATGGGGACAAATTTGGTGTGACCAAATAAAGAGAAGCAATTAGCACATAGGAGGAGTAAGAGAAAATGAATACGCAACGAGGAATAAATGTACAAGGGTGGGTGAAGGCAGTCTCCTTTACTTCGTTCAGAGCAAGAATGACGATTATGTTTCTAGTTATTGCGTTGGTACCGATGTTATTTAGTACCGTTTTTTCATCCTACTATTTAAAAAATGTGGTGAATGATGAAGTTCACTCCAAGGAAGAGAGTATTCTGAAAGCGAATGTTACAGCCATTGACTACTCCATTCAGCGTCAAATCTCCATTCTGAAAGAAATGCTGAAGTATGAGGAGATCAAAAGTGGGAATGAGAAGGAAATCATCAAAACACTCCTCAAATTCGAACAAGTCAACAAAGACGTCGAACAGTACGTTTATGTGAATAAAGATGAAATGGCGCTAACGTCAGCAGGACAGAAAATTTCTGTATCCGACCGTGATTACATCAAGCAAGCCAAACAAACGAAGCAGCCGGTGAGTACGGATCTCCTCGTCAGTAAGACAAGTGGGAATAACATCATTGTTTTATTTGTCCCGATGCTCGATGATAAGCAGAATTTTATTGGCGGGATTTTCACTCCTCTTACGACGAGTAACCTCAATGTATACACCGATACGATTCAGTTAGGCGAAACTGGCTATGGATATTTAATGTCCCCTAGTGGTGGACTGTTGACGTATCCGAGCAAAGAACTAGCTGGAAAAAATATAGCGGATGTGCTTCCGAAGTCGGAAGCAGCGAAATTACAAGAAACAGTTTTGAAAGAAAAAAGCGGGACGATCAATTTTACAGGTGATGATGGTGTGGCGAGAGAAATCAGCTTCGATACGATTCCATCAACTGGCTGGCGCTTAATTACAAATGTGGTGGACGATGAAGTATTCGGAGCCGTAACAACGGCAACGCATGTATCCATATGGCTGGCCGTGATCACGACGATTGTTGTAGCTGCTATTGCGCTGCTGGTATCCACGGCGACAACGAAACCAGTGCTGGCGATTACGGAAGCTGTGAAGAAGATGGCGGCGGGGGACTTGACCCCACGACTTACGATCAATCGCAGTGATGAACTTGGACAACTAGCTGAGAATATGAATCTGATGTTAGATTCCTTCTCGGATATCGTCAGTAAAGCCAGTTTTACCGCAGAGCAGCTAGGTGCATCATCGGAGGAGCTAACGGCTGCGGCGACGGAATCTGTTGGCATTTCCAATCGCATCGTCGAGTCTATGCAAGAGGTATTCAATGCGAGTGAGGGTCAACTGATGGGGGCCGAGCAAACGTCGATTGCGATGGGTGAAATGGCAGTAGGCGTTCAGCGGATTGCCGAATCTTCCTCAGTTGTGACGGAAGCCTCCCATACGTCGATGATGGAAGTGCAGCAAGGCCGTGTTGCTATCACGCAAGCCGTTGAACAGATGAAGTTCATTAATGAATCGGTTGGCAAATCGGCCGAAGATATGAGAGCACTTGAAGCCTATTCGCAAAAGATTGGGGAAATCGTTTCGGTCATTACCGAAATTACGAACCAAACCCAACTGCTATCGTTGAATGCCTCGATTGAGGCGGCGCGTGCAGGTGAGCAAGGTCGCGGTTTCGCGGTAGTAGCAAATGAAGTGAAGAAGCTTGCTGAGCAGTCTTCCTCGTCGGCGAAGGATATTTCTGAGCTGATTCGTGAGGTGCAGTCATCGACGTCGAGAGCGGTACAAGCGATGAACAATGGTGTGAAGGACGTGGAGAAAGGATCCGAGCTCATTGATGCAGCAGGTCAGGTCTTTAATCGCGTGACGGTTGCGTTCGAGGAAATTTCGGACCAAATCCAAGAGGTGTCCGCAGCTTCGCAGGAAATGTCGGCAGGAACAGAAGAAGTATCGGCATCCATGAGTGAAATTGTCTATATGACGAAAGCGTCTCATGAGCATGGTCAAGGCATCTCGAAAGGCTCTGAGAAGCAACTCGCGGCTATGGAAGAAATATCTGCCTCTGCGGAGGATTTAAGCCAAATGGCGCAAGAATTGCAAGAATCGCTTTCTAGATTTAAAACTCGCTAATTGTAGGTCTAATCAGATGAATTCACATAAATTGCTAGGTATTTAGGAGGTCAATCAGGGGATTCTGATTGGCCTTTTTCACTAGAAACATGGACATTATGTTATAATCGGCTAAGAGGGGTGGATACAAAATGAAAGCGATTACTTTGATGAAGTCAATGTGGACTTTTATCATCATCATTGCTTTATTAATAGCAGTTATTGGAACGAACTTCTATCAGATGTTTGCTCTGAAGGGGACCCTTGACCATGTCAAAACGAATTGGATGCCTAGTATTGCTAGAATTGTAGAGATGCAAGAGCTCATTACACAGGAAAGAGTTCTTTTGCATAAAATGTTGCTCGAAACGGATAAGAATGCTCTTCTTACCGTAATTACCTCTTATCAGAACATCCGTGGACAGTTTGATGAGAAGTATCACAGCTATGAATCTTTCATTAACTCGGAGAGTGAAAAACAGATTTATTTGGACGTGTCGGATAAAACCATAGCTTACTTGCAGAAGGGCCAGCTTATCATCGATGCCGTCCAATCTGGTGATTATATCAGGGGGAAGAGCTTGTTGGACATGCTCACACCGAGTCGAGAGCAAGCTGATGCAAGCTTACAGAAGTGGATTGATTACAATTTGATGGGGACCCAAAGGGATGTAGATCGCACATCCAATCAGCGTGAGTTAGTACTTTGGATGGCGAGCATTTTCACCATCGTGGCGATTGCCATTGGGGTTGCTCTTGCCTTGCAGACTCGATCCGTGCGGAGGAAAGGCGAACAGAAGTTGATGAAGGAGAAAGAGAAGGCCCAGAGCTATCTCGATCTCATTGATGTCATGATTGTCGTTTTGGACCGAGATGGCAGAATTGACATGTTGAACCGTAAGGGTTACTCAGTGCTAGGTTATGAGGAAAAGGATGCCTTAGGTAAGGATTGGTTTGAAGTATGTGGGCCTAAGCATCTTTTTGAAATGCGGAAAGAGCGCTACCAAGAATTCATGGATGGCGAAGCTTTGTCGGACTATTTTGAATCGCTCATCGTAGATAAATTAGGTGAAGAGCGCCTTTACGGGTGGAGCAATAACTTGATTTGGACAGAAACCGGCGAAGTGGGCGGCGTTATCTTTGCAGGTGTCGATATTACCGAACGTAAGCAGGCCGAAGAGACGCTGAATCAGTACAAAGACCATCTTGAAGTTTTGGTGGAGGAACGTACATCTGAGCTGGAAAACAAGAATCTGCTTCTTGCTGACGCTAAAGAGTCCGCTGAATCCGCTAACCGGGCAAAGAGTGAATTTCTGGCGAATATGAGCCATGAAATCCGCACACCGATGAATGCTATCCTCGGATTGAATTATTTGCTGCAGCAAACGGATCTCACGGAGCGGCAGAAGGATTACGTCGGGAAGACGGTTCTTTCGGCCAAAAGCTTGCTGACGATCATCAGTGACATTCTCGATTTCTCGAAAATTGAAGCAAAGAAGATTGTGCTGGAGTGTATCGATTTTGATTTGTATGAAATTATGAGCAATATATCGAATATCATTGGATTTTCACTGTATGAGAAGGGGTTAAAGCTGCATTTCTCCATCCACCATGAAGTTCCTCAAGTCTTGAATGGTGATCCGTTCCGATTGAATCAAGTTTTACTTAATTTGGTGAATAACGCTTTGAAATTTACGGATGCAGGTGAAATTACGATTGCGGTAAATGTTTCTTCACAAGATGACAGTGGGGTTTCACTTCGCTTCGAAGTAAGAGATACAGGCATTGGGATGACACCTGCGCAGCAAGCATTATTGTTCCACGGATTCACACAAGCTGATATGTCAACGACCCGCAAATATGGGGGAACAGGTCTTGGTCTAGTGATCAGCAAGAGTATCGTAGAGTTGATGCAAGGGGAGATTCATGTCGAGAGCGAGCTGGGGAGGGGGAGTTCCTTCATCTTCACCGTAAGGTTCGAAGTAGGCTCTGAGCACTTATTCAGTGCACCAGTAGCTTCCTATTTAAAATTCCTGCGTGTGCTTCTCATTTGCGATGACGAAGAAATGCGCCTTGTTCTGAAGAGTCAACTGGAACAGTTCCAATTCATTGTTAATGACGTAGATTCCGCTCAAAGCGCATTGGAACAAATTAGTTCCAGCGGCCGATATGATCTGGTTATGATTGATTGGAAGCTTCAGGGTGAGAAGGCGCACGCCTTGGCGGAGAAAATAAAGCTGGAATATGCGACACCTGTGCAAGTGATCGTACTGATCAGTTCGTATCATGAATCGGAGCTTCAGTTGAAATCCCAGTCGGCGTCCGTGAAGAAAGTGCTCTACTATCCAATGAGCCAGTCTCAATTATATAACCAAATAACGAACTTGTTCCAAGAGCAGCTACAGATGAAGATTACATCACCACAGGGTGAGAGTGAAATCAAGAAATTGCACATGCTCCGTAACACGGAGGTCTTGCTAGTGGAAGACAATGAAATTAACCAACAGGTGGCGCAGGCCATTCTTCAGGAGATGGACATTCATGTAGACGTAGCGGAGAATGGCATCGAAGCGTTGAAACGGGTAGCGACTAAGCGGTATGATGCCATTTTGATGGATTTGCAGATGCCGCTCATGGACGGCTTTGAGGCGACGAGAAATATTAGGGATTTTGATCAAGAGACGCCGATTATCGCGATGACTGCTGATGCTATGCAGGGAGTCAAGGAGCAGGTCGTAGAAGCGGGCATGGATGCGTATATTTCCAAGCCGTTTGAACCTATTCAGCTATTTAGCGTCTTACAACGAACCATTCAGAGCTCACGTGGGAGAGGGTATGCTGAAGTCGCAGCAGCGAAGCAAATCGAGGCGCTGCCTGCCTTGAACGCGGCGGAGGCACTAGGGCGCTTGGGACAAAATGCGAACCTCTACGAGCGGATTTTGCACAAGTTTACAGCGAATCACGCGAACGCCATAGATGAGATACGAGAGGCGATCATGAACATAGACTATCCCGAAGCGCTGATGCTTGCTCATACGCTGAAAGGCGTGGCTTCCAACATTGGAGCAACGCCGCTCAGTCATACGGCTGATGAGCTTCAAACAGCGATCCATCAAGGTTCAGTTGGGTTGCTAGAGACGCTTTTGGAAACTGCCGAGAGCAGGTTGGCGCAGGTTAATCAAGCTATTATCACGTATTTGGCAGCAAATGCTCAAGAGAAATAAAGTGGGTTAGATGAACATAATCAAAGAAACAGCGGCGCCATGGACGAGAAAATAGAGTCCGTGGCGCCGCTGTTTTATTATTTTTCATGAGACAGCAACCACTTTTTGCGCGTTAATCCGCCGCCATAACCGCCCAACTCGCCATTGGAGTTAATCACACGGTGACAGGGAATCACAATGGCCAATTGATTGGCACCATTAGCCTTGGCTACTGCGCGATAGGCCGTTGGTTTACCTAGTGAAATGGCAATGTCGGCATAGGAACGGGTTTCCCCGGAAGGTATTTGTATTAATTGCTCCCAAACGCTTTTCTGAAAAGGTGATCCCATTAAAAAGAGTGGGGTCTTAAACTCAGTTAGGGTACCTTCGAAATATTGTGTCAGTTCCTTTTCGATCGACTGAATTGGCTCTGTGAGACCAGGGATTATAGCTGATTTCGTTCTTTTTCTAAGCCGTTCGACTTCCAGTTCGAGTCCTCTGCGATCAACAAATTCTAACAGATAGAGCTTGCTCTCATCTCCGATGGCAATCATGGGGCCAAGCCGAGTATCCAGCCAAGCTGCTTTCAATACTTTGCTATCTTCTAACAAGGTAGGTGAAGCACCCATGATGCGCGAGAAGGCATCTCTAAAGCCGCTGCTAGAATCATAACCGGATGCTAACTGTGTATCAATAATCTTTTCGCCTGATCGAATGTTCTTCAAGGCCAGTCCCATGCGACGTGCACGTGCATACTCAACAAAGGTCATTCCGAATCGTTTTTTGAATTGACGGCGTGCCGTGGATTCATCTACAGAGAGAGCTTTGAAGTCTTGCTCTTTCCATCGCTTTTCAGGGTTATTCTCAACGGCTTCAACAAGCTGCGTTACAAGCTCTGAGACTTGATTCGGATGCGAGAGTGGACGACATCGTTGACAGGGCCGAAAGGAGGCCAAAAGCGCCTCTTTCGATGTTGCATAAAACTCACAGTTTTCATACTTTGGTTTTCTCGCTGGACAAGTCGGACGGCAAAATACGCCGGTTGTTTTAACCCCTACGTAGAATACACCTTCATACTCTGACTTTTTGTCCACTAGCGCTCTATAATATTCTTGCTTATGTTCATCATCACGTATCATATGCACACCCTGTTTCATCATTTATATCTAAATTATATAATGTCCTATCAGAGGGCATAGCCGAAAATCAGGCATCTATTTTTGTTTAGAAAGAAATTTATTCATTCCTATCAGAGAGATTTGATCTGACTCCGATACTCGCTCGGCGAGACGCCATACCAACGCCTGAACTGCTTAGAGAAGTACAGCGGGTCATAGAAGCCTACGGATGCTGCGATCTGCTCAATCGTGAGCTCTAGTCGCTCCCGCAGCAGCAGCCGTGCTTTGTCCACGCGCAGCTTGAGCAGGAACGTTACCGGCGTCACCTTGGTGTGCCGCTTGAACATACGCGATAGATAGGCGCGATTATAGCCCAGGCTCTCAGCCATCATTTCAATCGTAATGGGCTCCGCATATTGCGTGGACAAGTAGTGAATCGCCTGCTGCACGATGCGGTCGCTCTCGTCTTCGGTGACCAGTCCTGTGGCCACAGGGGCAGACATGGCTTCACAGTACTCGCCGAGCAACAAGTTAAGGTAGCCCGTCGCTTTGAGCTGCGCGTTGGATTTCTTGGATTTGAGCGCGAGCTGGATCTGGCGAAAAAGCACAGGCATATGCCGGTTGCGTGCAATATGGATGATGGGGTTCGCGGGCGTGAGGCCCGCCTCACCAACGAGCTTCGCTGCCTGAGCGCCTGTAAAGGCGATCCAACAATAATGCCACGGATCCAACTCATCAGAGACGTAGCTGATTAGTTGTTCCGGCTCAATGACGAAGCTGTCGCCAGCGCCAATGGCATACTCTTCTCCATGTGAGGAGAATACGCCACGACCCGATATGACATAATGAATTAAGTAGTAGTCATATACTTTCGGTCCAAGTCGATGCTCAGGTTTGGTTTGGCTTTCTCCTGCGAATAACACCGTGAAATCGCTCTCCCCAGCAGGAAGGGGGTTCGATACGACATAATAGCTCTCTGGCTTATACATGGCGTTTTCTCATCTCCGTTCGAAGTCCATTCGTTCCTTCCACTGTATCATACATCTAACACGAAACGGAATCGGTAAATCACATTTTTCCATGTTGAAATAACATGCCTCCATAGCCAATCCATGGCATATCTCTTATACTTAAGCTACAAACTTACACATAACACATTTCGAACAACAACCAAGCAAACATACTAATACAACTAAAGGCGGTGCCACACATGGCAGATTTGCAAGCTCTTAAAGACACGTTTATTGAAATTTACGGAGAAACAGCTGCGAAAATATCAGCATTTCACGCTCCTGGTCGAGTGAATTTGATCGGCGAGCATACGGATTACAACGGCGGTTATGTATTCCCGGCAGCTTTGACATTCGGAACGACCTTGATCATTCGTCCAAGACAAGATCGCGTGATCGGCTTTGCATCTACGAATTTGGCACTTCGCAAACAAATTTCCATAGACAACTTGTCCTACCAAGAAGAGGATGATTGGATCAATTATCCGAAAGGCATCTTCGTTCACTTAGCGAAAGCAGGATTCCCAGTGACGAAAGGTTATGATCTTTTGTTCCACGGTGAAATTCCAAATGGTGCAGGGCTTTCTTCCTCAGCTTCGATCGAGGTCGTTACAGCTTTTAGCTTACTGACACTAGAAAAATACCCAATCGATACCGTCAAAATCGCGCTGCTCGCACAAGAAACAGAAAACCAATTCGTTGGCGTAAATTGCGGCATCATGGACCAATTCGCTGTAGCGAATGGCAAGAAAGACAACGCAATCCTCTTGATGTGCGATACGCTGGAGTATCGTCATGTTCCTTTTCAAAGCGGCAGCTATAAGCTTGTGATCGGCAACACGAACAAACGCAGAGGTCTCGTCGACTCCGCTTACAATGAGAGAAGAAGCCAATGTGAGCAGGCGGTTACCTACTTGCAAAAGCAATTCCTAGACATCACACTGCTTGGTCAACTGAACCTTGAGCAGTTTAACGAATATAAACACCTGATCCCAGACGAAACGGTTCGCCGCAGAGCGGAGCATGTTGTGGAAGAGATTGATCGTGTTTTGAAATCCATCGAAGTACTTGAGAAGAATGACCTGGAGTCCTTCGGTAAGCTGATGATCGGTTCCCACGATTCCCTTCGCGATTTGTATGAAGTAACAGGCTTGGAGCTTGATACCATGGTTGCAGCGGCGTTGAAGGTGCCGGGTGTACTCGGTGCTCGGATGACGGGCGCAGGCTTCGGTGGTTGTACGGTTTCCTTGGTGCATGAAGACAGTGTTCAGACGTTCATCGACCAAGTAGGCGCAGAGTATACGGGCATTACAGGGCTTACACCAAGCTTCTATGTTTGCGATATTGGCAATGGTGTAGAGCAACTTGAGGAGGCGTTGTAAAATGGCAATTCTAGTTACAGGTGGAGCAGGATATATTGGATCACATGCGGTAGCAGAGCTTCTGGCCAAAGGTGAAGAAGTCGTTATCGTCGACAATTTGCAACAAGGTCACAAAGATGCGGTGCTTGGCGGTAAGCTTTACGTTGGCGATCTGCGCGACGGCGAGTTCATGGATACAGTTTTTACAGAAAATAATATCGATGCCATTATTCATTTTGCAGCGAATTCCCTCGTTGGTGAGAGCATGACCAATCCGGCGAAATATTACCATAATAACGTGTATGGAACCCTTTGCTTACTTGAAAAAATGACGCAATACGGCGTGAAACGCATCGTATTCTCCTCGACGGCTGCCACGTATGGCGAGCCTGAGAACATCCCGATCCTTGAAAGCGATCGTACCTTGCCAACGAATACGTACGGCGAGACGAAGCTGGCGATGGAAAAAATGATGAAGTGGTTCGATACTGCGCATGGTATCAAATATGTGTCGCTGCGCTACTTCAATGCAGCTGGCGCCCATGCTGGCGGTAAAATCGGTGAAGACCACAGCCCGGAAACGCATCTGATTCCGATTATTTTGCAGGTAGCGTTGGGTCAACGAGCGCACATCTCGATTTTCGGCGAGGATTATGCGACAGAAGACGGCACTTGTGTTCGTGACTACATTCACGTTAGCGATCTAGCGAGCGCGCACGTGCTTGCGGTAGAGAAGCTGCGCGGTGGTGCGGACAGCAACATCTACAACCTAGGCAACGGCACGGGCTTCTCCGTGAAGCAAGTAATCGACATCGCGCGCAAAGTAACAGGCCATGCAATCCCTGCGGTTGTTGAGCCTCGTAGAGCGGGCGACCCGGCGACGCTGATTGCCTCCTCGGAGCGCGCAAGAGCGGAGCTCGGCTGGAAGCCAGCTTTGGATTCCTTGGAAGCGATCATTGATAGCGCGTGGAACTGGCACCAGAAGCACCCGAAGGGGTACGCGGCTGAAGTGAACGTTTAAGCAAACCAACCAACGATACGAACTCGCCTTATAAGTCTTCTTCATTGGATAAATACAGTAGAATCTACGTTTGAAAGCTAAAATACAAACATCCTATTGGATTTATCCATTCAAGAGGCTGGAAAAGGGGCCGAAAAGCCTGGTTTTAGCGACTTTGAGTGGATTTGTCCAATCCAATCACTTTTTGGTGTGTTTTAGGAACGATACACTGGACTTATCCAATGGTTGGTACTTGAGTAGCGTTTTGGAAAATATGAGTTGGGGTCGTTGTGTTAGACAAGAAAGGGAAGTGGCAGACATGGAACGCACATTACAAACGCCGCAATCTGCAGCGTTAACGATAGAAAGACTTCTGCAATTCGCTACCCAGAATGGGTTGATCGAACAGCTGGACGTCTATACGTCACGCAATGCTTTGCTGGATTTGTTCGGACTGGCGGAGCCTTTCCAAGGGGAAGTACCTGCGGAGAAATTGAACAGCCCGGTTGGTCTGCTGGAAGAGCTGCTGGATGCAGCTTGGGAAGCGGGACTACTGGAAGAGAACACGATGACATACCGCGATTTGTTGGACGCACGCATTATGGGACTCATGATGCCTCGTCCTTCCGAGGTGGTAAGTGAATTCTGGAAGATCGCGAAAACGCAGAGTGTGGAAGCGGCGACGGCTTATTTCTACAAGCAATCCATTGATTCTAACTATATTCGTATGGATCGTATTGCGAAGAATGCTTACTGGCTTGCGGAAACAGCTTACGGGGATTTGGAAATTACAATCAACCTCTCTAAACCGGAGAAGGATCCGAAGGAAATTGCGCTGCTCAAAACGCTGCCACAAAGCAGCTACCCCCTATGTCTTCTTTGCGTAGACAATCTAGGCTATGCAGGCCGCGTGAATCACCCGGCTAGACAGAATCTGCGCGTCATCCCGCTTGAGTTGGATAGTGAGAAGTGGTACCTACAGTACTCACCTTACGTGTATTATAACGAGCACAGCATCATCTTCCATGAGAAACATATCCCGATGAAAACTACAGCAAATACGTTCTACCGTTTGCTGGACTTCATCGAACAGTTCCCACATTACTTCATCGGGTCGAATGCGGATCTGCCGATCGTTGGGGGATCGATTCTGAACCACGATCACTTCCAAGGGGGACGTCACAAGTTCCCGATGGAAAAAGCGCCAAGTGAGAAAGCATTCTCACATGCGGATTTTGCCGGTGTGAAGGCCGCTATCGTGAAGTGGCCGATGTCGGTGCTGCGCCTAAGCGGGCACAACAAGCAGCAGCTGTACAAGCTGGCGAGCAAGCTGCTCGACGACTGGCGTGCTTACAGTGATGCGGAAGCGGAGGTCCTCGCGTTCAGCGAGAAGGACGGACAGCGGATCCCGCATAACACGATCACCCCGATCGCCCGCAACAATGCGCGCGGCGAGTACGAGCTTGATCTGGTGCTGCGGAACAATCGCACCAGCGCTGAGCATCCGGATGGGATTTTCCATCCGCATCAGCACTTGCACCACATCAAGAAGGAGAACATCGGCTTGATCGAGGTTATGGGGCTGGCGGTGCTGCCAGGCCGCCTGCAAGAGGAACTGGCGGCTATCGCCAAGCTGCTCACCGGCGAAGCCGAGATCGGCCGCGAGACGAGCGATCCTAGCCATCCGCTGCATAAGCATGCGGATTGGATCGCGGCGCTGCTCGCGAAGCACGGCGCGTCGCTGACGGCTGACGCGGCGAATGCGGTGCTGCAGACCGAGGTCGGCAGCAAGTTCATGGACGTCCTGCTCGACGCAGGCGTCTTCAAGAGAGACGAAGCCGGGCAAGCGGCGTTCGGACGGTTTTTGGCTGCGGTGGGCTTCGCGCAGCAGTAGGTTAGAGCGGAATCCCTGGTCGGTGGACCAGGGATTTTTTGTTGCGCGCGCCGCGAAGTGGTCGCGCGGGTCTAGGGATCCTGCCAGTTGTGCTGGACTAACTGGATAAACTACAGCTAATTTCGTGGAAAACACTCGAAATTGTAGATTAGATGGAAATAATACAGCTAATTTCCCTGAATGCTCCCGTTGGGCGCTAAACAGGCGAAATTACATGTAGGAAATCCAGCTAATCTGAAATTTGAGGAGAAAATGATGAGTTTAGATGGAGATTTTCCATCTAAGTGATAACTGGGCTACTGTAAGTTCCGGACCCAACCCAGCCTCTGCAATAGACTCACCAACCCCAGCAACCATCGCACTAAAAACTAAAAACAAGCTAATCACTCCCCGACCCACTCCCACCATCAGACGCACCATTCCCCAACAAGCCTCTCGCATCCGAAACAATCCAATCACTCCCTAACTCGCCAGCATCTACAGAAGTGCCATCACCACAAAGCTTTCCGCACCCGAAACAAACTAATTACTCCCTAACTCACCCCCACAACAGACGCGGAACGCCCACCAATCCGTCCTCACAAAAAAAATCAATACTCCAATCCACCCCACCAGCAACATCAGGCCCCTCCATACACATTTCTTCACCAGCCCCTGATCATCCGGTCCTTCCTATCACGATCCCCTCACACGTGCAAATGGAAAAAATCGTATTGACAGGACAACCATCGCTACCTAAAATATTAATTAGCTGACTAACTAAAAAAGGAGCTACTCCATTGTCCCGTCACCATAAACCTGATTCTCTGACACATATGATGTCTCATTTGCTAAAAATGCACCGCCGCAACATCGATCAAATCATTCATAAGTATGATGTTTATCCTGGACAGCCACCGCTGCTGCTAGCTTTGTTTGTCGAAGATGGTCTCAGCCAAAGCGAGCTTGCTGACCGCATCCACAACAAACGGGCGACCCTGTCCGTCATGGTGGACCGTATGGAAAAGACAGGACTCGTCGAACGTCGTCCTGACGAGAACGATCAACGGGTTACGCGTGTCTACCTGACCGATAAGGGCAGAGAAGTCACCGTTCATGTAAAAGAAGCGATTAAGGAGACCGATGAGCTGACATTTTCGCATTTTTTGCCTGAAGAATTGCTCTTGTTTCGACGTCTGCTACTCCAAATGAAAGATAATCTCCGCTCTACTGATATCGAAAATTAGTTAGCTGACAAACAAAAGAAAGGACATCATGCCATGTGGAAGCTACGATCGTTTGTTAAACCGTATTGGTTCATAACACTGCTCGCTCCTTTGTTGATGGTGATGGAGGTATGTATGGATTTGTCCCAGCCTCGCCTCATGGCGACCATTGTAAATCACGGTGTTGCTGAGGGGAATCTCGCCTTGATCTGGTCGACAGGCATACATATGTTAGGCGTCGCCATCATTGGTCTCATAGGCGGTGTGGGCTGTACATTTTTTACAGTGAAAGCGGCCCAAAGCTTCGGTGCTGACCTGCGATTAAGCGTATTCGAGAAGGTCCAATCCTTGTCGTTCCGACAATTGGATACATTCTCGACCGGATCACTGATCACTCGCTTGACCAGCGATGTGATGCAAATGCTGAACATCCTACAAATTTTACTGCGCCAATTTACGCGTGAAGCGTCGCTGCTTATCGGCAGTTTGATCATGGCCGTGGTCATTTCACCACGTCTTTCCTTGATCCTGTTAGCCGTTGTTCCGATTCAATTCGTCATTCTGTATCTGTTGATGAAACGATCTACACCGCTTTTTCGTCAGATGCAGACGAAGATCGATCGCGTAAACACCGTTATGCAAGAGAGCACGACAGGCATTCGTGTGATCAAAGCATTTGTTCGCGCTGCCTTCGAGCGGAACCGCTTTGGCAAAGCGAACACGGACCTGCTGAATGCCAGTCTTAGCTCCGCGCGCGCCTTGGCTACAAGCGGGCCGTTGATGACGTTGATTTTGAACATAAGTATCGTTGCCGTACTCTGGTTCGGGGGAGCCCAAACATGGAGCGGTTCGATGGCTATCGGTGATTTGGCCGCATTCATCATCTACATTAGCCAAGTGCTGTTTTCGCTCGTTTCCATTACGAATACACTGATGAATATTTCTCGCGCGCAGGTTTCCGCAGAACGGATTCGAGAGGTGCTCGATACGAAGGTGGATCCGAATGAGCCTGCTCAGGAACAAGATAAACCAGAGTTACTTGAACCAGTGCAATCTTCATCGACATCATCCCCTGTAGTAGGTTGCGAATTGGAATTTGAGCGAGTTTCATTCGTGTATGAAGCAGCTCCCGATCAGCCAGTTCTCAAGGATATTTCGTTTAAAGTACTGCCAGGTCAAACCATTGGCATACTTGGGGCAACAGGTTCAGGTAAATCCACACTGGTTAGCTTGATCCCGCGACTCTATGATACGTCCAGCGGACATATTCGCCTAAATGGTGTTGATGTGAGAGAACTTCCTGTAGAGCAGCTGCGGAGTCAGGTGGGAATCGTGCTGCAGCAGTCTATTTTGTTTAGCGGGACGATTCGCGACAATATTCTTTTCGGCAAGCCAGGGGCATCGGAAGATGAGATGGTGGCAGTCGCTCAAGCAGCGGAGGCCGATAGCTTCATCTCCAAACTGCCTGAGGGCTATGAAGCCAGATTGGGGCAACGAGGCGTGAACCTATCCGGGGGTCAAAAGCAGCGAATAGCGATAGCACGAGCTTTGCTTCTGCGATCTCCATTACTAGTGCTGGATGACAGCACGAGTGCTATTGATCTAGGTACGGAGAAACGCATCCAGCGTTCTCTGCAAGCGTTGATGGCAGGCAGTACGCGCATTATTATCGCGCAGCGCGTCTCTTCCGTCCTGCAGGCCGATCAAATTCTAGTCCTAGATGAGGGACGCATCGCTGCACGAGGAACGCATGAGGAACTGCTGGCGGCAAGCGCACTGTACCAAGATATTTACAACTCCCAGCAAGGGAAGGAGGCTGCTCTGCATGGCTAACAAGCAACCTCGCAAACCACGCGCGAAAAACATCGGTGCAACCCTCCTTCGCATGTGGGGGTATCTGAGGCTTCAACGTACCGGGCTGCTCACCGTTGCCATCTTGACGGTCCTGGGCAGTGGGCTCGCCTTGCTCGGACCTTATTTAATTGGGAGAGCAATTGATGATTACATCATCCCGAGAGATCGGAATGGATTGCTGTCACTCTGTCTCCTGCTACTGGGCTGTTACGTAGTCAGTGGAGCTGCATCTTGGATCCAATCCTATCTGATTGCTGGGGTATCCCAGCGGACCGTGTGGCAAATGAGACAAGATCTTTTTCGCCACCTGCACAAGCTGCCTATTAGCTATTTTGACAAGACCTCACATGGGGAACTCATGAGCCGCACGACCAATGATGTCGATAACGTTGCGACTACGCTCAGTCAAAATTTAACGCAGATTATGACCAGCATCATTATGATTGTCGGGTCTTTGATCATGATGATTACGTTGAATATTTGGCTTACGCTCATCGCCTTAATCACGGTTCCTATCGTACTTTTCACAACCAAGCAAATCACGAAACATACACAACGCTTGTTCAAAGAGCAGCAGCAGCGGCTCGGTGAGCTGAATGGCTTAATAGAGGAGACGATCTCTGGGCAAAAAGTTGTGAAAACATTCCAGCGAGAAGCCGCAGCAGTCGATCAACTCGCTGCAATTAACAAACAGCTTCGAATTGCTGGTACTGGCGCGCAGCAGCTTTCGGGTATGATGGGGCCGAGCATGAATATGATCAATCATTTTAGCTTCATTTTATTGGCTGCTATCGGCGGTTGGATGGTGCTAAGGGGATGGACGATGGTTGGCGTTATTATCAGCTTTTTGAACTATTCGAAGCAATTCAGCCGTCCGATTAACGATCTCGCTAACCAGTATAATATGATTCAGTCGGGTATTGCGGGCGCGGAGCGAGTTTTTGAAGTGATGGATAAGGAGACGGAGTACGAATCGAACAAAGAGGGTATCCAGCTAACGGATGTCAAAGGGGAAGTCGTGTTTCAAAACGTTTCCTTCAGCTACACGGACGAAGTGCCCACGCTGCATGAGGTTTCATTCACTGCAGAGCCTGGTGATCTGATTGCTCTAGTTGGTCCCACGGGTGCAGGTAAAACGACGATCATCAATTTGTTGACTCGCTTCTACGATATAAATGAGGGTTGTATTACGATAGATGGGCAAGACATTCGTGATATGGAAAAAGATAGCCTGCGCAGCCAGCTCGGTCTCGTGCTGCAGGATGTTTATCTGTTCTCGGGGACGATCCGAGAAAATATCCGCTTCGGCCGTTTGGACGCGACGGACGAAGAAGTGGAGGCCGCCGCGCAGCTTGCCAACGCGGACGGGTTCATTCGCAAGCTGCCGAGCGGCTATGACGCCAAGTTGACCGCCGGAGGCGGCAACCTGAGTCAAGGCCAGCGGCAGCTGCTCACGATCGCGCGGGCGATTCTCGCCGATCCCGCGATTCTTGTGCTCGATGAGGCGACGAGCTCCGTCGACACGCGGACAGAGCAGCACATCCAGCAGGCGATGGGTGTGCTCATGAAGGGGCGAACAAGCTTCGTGATCGCCCACCGGCTCAGCACAATCCGCGAAGCGAGTGCTATTCTGGTCATCCACGGCGGCGAGATCGTGGAGCGCGGCACGCACGAAGAGCTGCTGGCTCTTCGCGGGCATTACTATGACTTGTACGCGAGCCAATTCAGCGAAGCTAGTTCGCTTTGACGGACGGACGTGGAGTCCGGCAAGAAATAGAAAGGGAGTTCCCGCAGTGGGGAACTCCCTTTTGCTATTTGGTACAGCACGTATTCATCCGTCGCCAACCCCGCCAACCCCGCCAACCCCGCCAACTCCGTCACATCCGTCATCCGAGCTCCGTCAGTCCCCACCAGTGCTCTGCCAACCCCGCCACCAGCCAATTAACTGGATTTCCTACAGCTAATTTAGGCCATTTTCGCCGAAATGCTTGCATATGACAGAATTAGCTGTAGTTTTTCCATCTAAACTCAGGAATCGCCGAGTTAAGCTAATTTTAGCTGTAGTTTATACAGTTCATGCTCACCGCGAGGTGCTGAACGTTGCTTCCACAGGTCCGTCATAGACTTGGACCTGATTTCGTCCCGCCCGTTTGGCCTGATACAAGGCCATATCAGCATGCTTCAAAAGCATCTCCAAAGACTCTCCTCGATGGCTTGCCTGCGTTAAGCCGAAGCTAGCAGTTACGGCAATTGTTCCAAAGCTGCCGCTCATCGGCTCTGCTGCGAGCTGTGCACGAACCCGTTCAGCCAGCAAGATCGCCTCATCCAGCGAGCAAGCAGGTAAGGCCATGACAAACTCCTCGCCACCATACCTGGCAATCATCACGCTAGGCATGTCTGCCTCAAGTCGCTTCTCCACCCTCACCACGTGCTGAATTGCCAGATCGCCAACATCGTGACCGTAGGTATCATTGATACTCTTGAAATGATCAATATCGAAGAGCAGGATGCACGTCGATTTCTCGCCAATCAGATCTTGTTCCAGAATCATCTTGCTCCGACGCAGGAACTCCGTTCGATTCAGCAGCTTCGTCAAACCATCATAATAGGCTAGCCGTTCTAATTGATCTTGGAGCAGTTTCTGCTCCGTGACGTCGATCAGCATCAGTAGACTCCCGATTGGCTCCCCATTGCGTCCTCGTACAACGGAGGAGCGGGTCTGATAATAGAATTCCTTGCCATCAGCGGCACGCCAACTAAATTCTTCCTGTGCACCGTCTTGTGATCGCAGCACGGGAAACGGCCTTCCCGACAACCGAATCCAAGCTTCATCGAGCGTTAGTCCAAGCGTGTCAGTTGTTAATCCTGGAAACATCGAGTTAATTACACCGTTGAAGTCCACCAGTCGGTCGGCGAAGTCCAGCACAATAGCACCTTCCCGCATACTTTCAAAAATACGATCCTTCGCAATCGGAATAATCGTCAACATCCGTGTAGACACAATCGCCCAGATGTACATGGCAGAAGTGATACAAAGAATCATGGGCACGGGGTCAATGCCATACGGTGTTATGCCCATCAGATAGATGAATGCACCGGTCATTGGCATGAATTGTCCCATGATTAGGGTTACGAGCTGTAAACGGTAGGCTTTTTTAGTTTGACGCCATCTGCGCAGAAGCAAGACGACCGCTGCCAGCATACATCCGAATATATAAGCGCCGTGGACGATGTAATATTGCCCGATGACGATATCCGTAGTAGGGAAGGGTACATTTTCACGAAAATACATGTCTTTATAAAATAAGTAGTGATATTCATTGGTGCTCACCATAAAGAAGGTGATGGCTGGAATGACGAAGAGTGCTGCTATCTTACTACGACTCAAGTTCAAGCCAACGTACTGCATGACAATCAGTAGACCAATGGCAGGCGCAGCCCCGATGCCGATATATTCGAGAATCGTCCATCGTTTTACTTCGGCTAACGTACTGCTGGCCATTTCAAAAGCATGGGCAAAAATATAAATAGCTTCTGTAGCCGTATAGATGACGAATGTATATGCACCGGGGATTTCTTTGCGTTTAATGTAGGCGTACATGCACAAGAAGACGGTGAAAACTCCCGAGGTTGCGATAAGTGAAATGAACATGGTTAGTTTAGGATCCATGGGTCGCACTCCAGTATTTGTAGAATGATAAGTGAACCTGTCGATTTAATGGTATCACATCCTAGCGTGTGGTCATAGGGAATGCTTGGAAAATGTGATTGGAGGTATAGGGATACAAGAATGGAAAGGAGATACAAAATTTAGTAAACTATTAGAATCAAGTGAAGCGATAAGAAATAGCTTGGAGGCGCCGAATATGGATAGCTTTAACGCAATAGTGGTAGAGCGAATACAGGATCAGTTTTCTTGCAAAATAGAAGAACTGCGCATAGAGAATCTACCCGCTGGGGAAGTGACGATCCGCGTCGCTTACTCCGGTATTAATTATAAAGATGCGATGGCTTGCAGCCCATCGGGGCGAGTCGTGCGCCAGTACCCTATGGTACCTGGCATCGATTTGGCGGGTACGGTCGTGGCCTCGTCTGATCCCCGCTATCGCGAGGGCGATGAAGTGCTCGTGACCAGCTACGAGCTGGGCACAGGGCATTTCGGCGGATTCAGCGCGTATGCGCGCGTGCCCGCCGATTGGGTCGTGCCACTCCCGCAGGGACTGACGCATCGCGAAGCGATGATCCTTGGCACGGCGGGATTTACAGCAGCCCTGTCCATTCACCGAATGGAACAGAATGGGCTGCGCAAGGAGCAGGGGCCCGTGCTCGTGCGCGGGGCAACGGGTGGTGTTGGCAGCAGCAGCGTCTCGATGCTCGCCGCCCTCGGTTATGAAGTGGAGGCAAGCACAGGGAAGTCCGCTGACCACGCGTATTTGCTTGAGCTTGGTGCGACGCGGGTACTATCTCGGGAGGAGCTTTCGCCTGCCGAAAGTAAGACGATCAGCAAGGAGTACTGGGCTGGGGCAGTTGATCCTGTGGGAGGCTCGGCACTCGCGCATGTACTCAGTCGGATGAAATACGGCGCCTCCGTGGCGCTGAGTGGATTGACGGGCGGCGCGGATTTTGCGGCGACGGTGTATCCTTTTATCCTGCGAGGCGTGAATGTACTCGGAATTGATTCGGTCTATTGTCCGTCAGCAGTGAGGAAGACGCTCTGGGAGCGGATGGCAACGGAGTTGAAGCCACGGCTGCTTGAGCAGACGGTGTATAAGGAAGCCCGGCTGGATGAGGTTGCTGAGGCTGCGCAGCTAGTGTTGGAAGGCAAGGTCAGAGGCAGGGTGCTGGTTCGGTTGTAACGGGACCGTTAGAATAATAAGGTGGGGGAGTGTTGGAATCATGAAGATGCGGGTATCCGCTGTTCAATATCATTTGCATACGATAAGCAGCGTTGAAGAGTTTGCTGCACAGGTGGAGCATTATGTGAAGGTGGCGCAGGAGTTTGAGGCGGATTTCGTCCTGTTTCCGGAGTTGTTCACCACACAGCTGATGTCCATTGGCGATGAGAACGGCAAGGCATTGCCGATAGAAGCTCTCCCTTCTTTTACGGAGAAATATCGCGACTTATTTCAAGGACTTGCTCAGCAAACGGGCATGCATTTGATTGGCGGCACGCACATTACGGCTGAGGGAGACAAGCTGTTCAACACGGCGTTCTTGTTCTATCCAGATGGTCGTATTGGTGAGCAAAAGAAGCTGCATATTACTCCTACTGAAGTAAAAGAATGGGGAATGGGTGCGGGGGATTCGCTGCAGGTTTTTGATACGGACAAAGGGCGGATTGCCATTCTCGTCTGTTACGATGTGGAATTCCCTGAAATTGTACGGATGGCCAGGGCTCGTGGGGCAGATGTGCTGTTCGCTCCTTCGTGTACGGATGATCGACATGGATTCCATCGGGTTCGATATACGTGTCATGCCCGGACGATTGAGAATCAAATCTATGTGGTAACGACGGGGACTGTTGGCGCTCTACCAACGGTTGATTTCATGAGAGCGAACTTCGGGCAAGCCGCTGTCATTACGCCCAATGATGTGCCGTTCCCGCCCAAAGGCGTTCTCGTCGAAGGGGAAATTAATGGCGATATGGTTGTGACCGCCGATCTTGACCTCTCGCTGTTGGCAGTCGTTCGGGAGCGGGGCTCCGTCACTACCTGGCGTGACCGCCGAACGGATTTGTATACGGATTGGTCATGATGTTATGAGAAAACATCTCTATGTTTTCGATGGTGATACCCCCGTGGAGGCGATCATTCGCACTTATGGCGTGGCAGATTTCGATGCGCTGATTGCTGTTCAGCAGGCGAGTTTTCCACCTCCCTTTCCCTCTGAGCTTTGGTGGACGAAAGAACAATTGACGGAGCATGTGACTCGGTTTCCCGAGGGCGCGTTGTGTGTGGAAGTGGCGGGTCAGGTTGTAGGTTCAATTACGGGACTGCGTGTGGACAGTGAGGATATGGCGGCTAGCGCTGATCATAGTTGGTCAACCGTAACGGATAGTGGATCCATCCGCACACATCGTCCAGACGGGGACACACTCTACATTGTGGATGTTTGCATTATGCCAGCGTATCGCAAGCTTGGGTTAGGCAAGTGGCTTATGCAGTCCATGTATGAAGTCGTCGTTCAGTTAGGGTTGGTAAGGTTGCTTGGAGGCGGGCGGATGCCTGGTTACCACAAGGTAGCTGAAGCGATGAGTGCAGATAGCTATGTGTCAGCCGTGATGGCGGGGACGATGAAGGACCCGGTGATCACTTTTTTGCTAAGATGTGGCCGGACGCCAGTGGGCGTGGTTACGGGGTATTTGGAAGATGAGGAATCGCTGAATCATGCGCTGTTGATGGAGTGGCGGAATCCTTTTACATATTACAAAGAGGAGTGAGTTGACCTTATGGAATTCATACGTATAACAAGCATTGAGGATCCGTTGTTCCGATCGATGCACGATTTAATGAAAGAGGTATTTCCGCCGGAGGAAGTGCTGGATTATCCCTTGTGGAAAGAGCCGTTAGAAGACCCGGGCATTCGCGTTTTTGTTGCTGTGCATGAAGGTAAAGTGGTCGGTACGACGGAGTACCGCTATTACGAGGATTGGCAAGTGGCAATGACGGATTTCACCATTATCGGTGGGGCGGGGCTTGGGATTGGACGGTTTCTAGCGAGAAAACGCTGGCAGGACCTTGAGCGACTTGCGGCAGAATCGGGTAAACCGATGGTAGGGATGTTCGCTGAGATTTACGATCCGTATCGGATTGAGGGACATGCTTTTGGCGGCGTGAAGCCGATGGACCCTTACGTTCGACGTGAGGTGCTGTCGCATCTTGGCTATAAGCGGATTGATTTCCCCTATGTACACCCATCCTGGGAGAACAATGGGGAAGCTGTCGAGGAGCTGGATCTTTGTTTCCTGCCAACGGATGAAGATCAGGTGGAGATTAGTGCGGCGTTGGTGGCGAAATTCTTGCGGCGGTATTATGCGGTACTTGCGAATAAGCCACATGCGTGGGAAGCGATGGTTGATGGTTTGGAAGGTAAGGAGAAGCTGGCACTGATGCCATTGTAATTGGTGTTGAGCTATGCAAAAAGGAGTCCAGATGGACTCCTGTATTTCTTTCTAGGTTACAAGTCTACCAACCGAAATCTAGCGTTTTACCCGTCTCGGCTAGTGTCTTGATATTGCTGAGAATCATCCACCAGCTGGCCTTAGTAGACTCAAAGCTAGGGTGGTCTGGTGTCCATTGATCGTTCACAAGCGTCAATTTCGTACAGTTTCCAACCGTGTCTAGGGTAATTGTCATACGTGATTCAAACTCTGCGTGGTTCTCCCGATAGGAAGGACCTGCATGCTCGGTACAGCTAAGTAATTTCTCAGGCTCATAGGCCAAAATTTTGCCATACACATGAACCGTCTCATCGCCATCTTGACCAGGGCCAATATAGGAATAGTCCGAGCCAATTTCAAAGGTTGAATGCAGCACGCTGCCAAATAAAATTTGCCGAGTACCCTCTGGTGTGATGAGAATATCCCAAACTTGCTTTGTACTTGCACCAATATAAAATTCATACTTTAGCTCCATAACCGCTCGACTCCTTCGCTTCTGTAATCCTACCTATCATACGGCAACTGTTGTTCCCATGTATTGTAAAAACGCGACAAGGAGTGTTCGATATGCCTACGAATCCGAATCCAAATCCGAGTACGAGTCTAGGGACGAAAGCGACGCCAGCTTCAAGCCCCCCGTTACCTAGCTTGGGTATCATCAATTTTCAGCAAGGTGGGCACAAATTTCAACTTTGTCGGTATGCACCTGCTGAGGATGTAGCCTTTTTCGTTCGGCATTATTGGGTTGTCAGATGGGACCTAGTCGGAAAAGAACCCTATACACAGCATGTTATTCCCAATCCTTGCGTGAATCTCGTTGTGGAGCCAGATCGCACGGCCATTTTCGGACCTGGCAAAGAGAAATACGGACATCACCTGGAAGGTCAGGGGAGTGTGTTCGGCGTGAAGTTTAAGCCGGGCGGCTTCTACCCTTTTGTCAAAGAAAACGTATCTAGCATGCTAGACAATCCGTTAAGTATTAGGGATGTTTTTGACACTGACCCTCGTTCTTTAGAAGCTCAGGTGTTTAACCATAGTGACGATAGGCGGAACATTCGTCTGGTTGAAAGCATGATTCGTTCGAAGCTTCCAGCGCAGGATGAACAGGTTCTAGTAGTTAACCAAATCGTAGATTATATTTATGGGCAACCCGACATTACCAAGGTTGATGCGATATGCGAACATTTTCAGATGAATATCCGCACGCTGCAACGCCTCTTCGACCAGTATGTTGGTGTCAGCCCGAAATGGGTTATCAAAATCGCCCGCATCCAAAACGCAGCGGAAACCACTGATGGAAACGACACGCACAACTGGGCTAAGCTTTCGATGGACCTTGGCTATCACGATCAGTCGCATTTTATTAAGGATTTCAAGTCGATCCTAGGGCAGACTCCGGAGGAGTATGTGCTAGGGAAGCGGGTAAAGTGATGGGAGGAGTGGTGGCGGGCGAGTGCAAGGAAGGGGCAGATTCTTCGCAGGCACTTTACCGCCTATGCGATTGCGCAACTGCGGGATTGGATACTCGGCAGCTGCGCGTCACCCGATATCTCTGGCACTTCGTACCTCAACCGAAAGGATAACTGGAAAACCTCCATCTATTTTGCCGCTTTTCCCTGAAGTCTCTAAACAGGGTGGATTACCGGGAGGAAATCCAGTTATTTCAAGGAATGAGCTCTTATCGGGGAATTTAGCTGGAGAAAATCCATCTAATCGCTTTGGAGCAGATTTAACGCAGATGTAGAACACCTGGCAAAACACGGATGCCGCCATCATTTCCTACATAGCCTGTTGCTTCGCACTTGCTTGCTTTTTCTTAAGAAGCGGGCCAAGCAACACGACCCCCGCGAACAGTAAACACCCACTCAAAACATAGACGGTAAATAACGATGTCGAATCCTTCAAATAACCGGATAAAGCCATGCCTATCAGCATCATCCCCATAAAAATCGGCGTAATCGCTCCGCCAACTCGCCCCATGAACGGCCCCTCAGTGTTCCGCATAATCAGGGTTTGAATACCGACATGGATACAGGGATAGAACAAGCCACTTACGATCTGTAGGATCAGCGTCACGGATACGAGAGTAGAGGCTCCAACACCAATTGTGCAGAGGGCACTGACGAGTAAACCAGTGGCAAGCAAAAACTGTGGTTTAACCTTCTTCGCAATCCCCATAATAACAATCCCGCCGATGAGCATAGCGGCCCCATTGGCCATCATAAACCATTGGAGAGACTCTTTGCTTAATCCTAATTTCTCAATAGCAATGAATATCGCGAGTGGTTGAACTAGACCCGCCGCTAAACCCGTGACACCGAAGGTGAGGCTTAGTGTTCGAAGTGCACGATTGGATTGCACATATCGCAGGCCAGACGTGAGCTCCTTCAAGAAGTTGCTGCTCCCCGAGGAGACTTCTTCTTCGTCGTCTTTCGGGAGGGAAGTAAGCACAAGTGATGAACCTAAGAACAGCACACCCGTGAGGATGAGCGAAGCCTCAATGCCATATTTCAGATAGATAAATGTACCGATGGCGGGTCCCAAGACCATGAAAATAGCTACAAGGGATTGCGACATTGCCATGACACCTTGGAGCCCATCCGCGGGTACATTCTTTTTGTAGAGCTTCATGGCAGACGGTTGAGAGAACTGCGATAAACTCGCGGAAATAAACGTCCCCACCAGCAAAGCGTACCAAGAGCCGGAGCGTACAGCAAGCAGCACGATGAACACGGTAATGGCGGATATGAAATCACACCAAACCATGGTTAGCTTCGGACGCCAACGATCCGCGAATGTACCGCCAATGAAGGCGAAGATGAAAATAGGCGCTGTCTCTACAACGGAAATCAAGGATACATACTGCGGATTATTATGGGTAATATCCGAGATATAGAGGAGGATAGCGAAATTTCGTATCCAAATACCGAGCTGTAGGAGCACACGGGACAGGAGAATGGTACGTACATAACGATTGGTTAACAATGATGTTTTCAGTCCTTTCGAGTAGTATTTACTAAATTACTAATTTACTAAGTTAGTAAAATAACAACCAAATCATAGCTCACTCGACCAAAGGAAGTCAATATGGATGTTGAATTGGAAATAAAAAACGGCTGCCCTGGAAGGCAACCGTAACGGTAATACGTCATTCATTTCCGGTGAATCTTACGCACCGCGAACAGATAAACAATCGTGGGAACCGGGGCTTGAACAATGCCCCAAATGCCCCAAAACCAAGGGTGGCGAGCGCCACGCCTGCGGGAGTCAATGTACAGCCATGTGCTTTGTACGAGTAAAATCAATGCGATACCGATCCATGCCCAAAGGGGCAGTTGATCGAATTTAGATTCAGTTGGTGTCATGAGAGTCCACCTGCTTTCTTAGGATTAGCCAAGCTAACGGAACCAATATGGCCGCGGCTTGGATGGAGAGGAAGGCAACCGGCTGAGCTGTTACCGTAAGATATAACACATAAAACGAAAGCATCGCGCTGATCCATAGGATCACTAGATCGCGCATCAGTTTGGATTTCCGTTGGAGCTTCGCGGCGGCAATTTGCTGATCAAACCATGCGGCGCTCGGCGTTGGCACGTGGACTGCAGCCTCAATCAGATCCAGCCCTTCACGCAGCTTGCGAGAGGTTATTTCATCGGCCAGCTCCTCGCTCGTCTGCTCTCCGTCGTCCTGCTTCGCCGCCTCTCCTCCAAGCATCTCTGCTTGCCGCCGCTTGTGCAACTCATCAGCCATCTACTTCAGCTCCTTCCGTAGTTGTTTTAATGCATGGTGCACCCGAGATTTCACGGTGCCCTCCGCGATGGCGAGCATGCCGCCAATTTCTTCATAGGTGTAACCGTAGTAATGCTTGAGAATGAGCGGAATACGACTCTCACGCGGCATGTCGGCCAAGGCATCTAACACTTCCGGCCAAGCGTCATCGGTGTGATATGCTGTCTGCCATTGCAGTTGGCGTAAGGATTGCTGCTGCTCTTTCTCCTGCCACTTGCGCTCCCAGAGTCGACGTCTGCCCTGATCGATCATCAATCGTGTGGCGATGGTGATTAACCAGGACGAGAACTTTGAAGTCCCGTTGTAGAGCTTTATTTTTTCGATACATCGGACCATCGTTTCTTGCGTAAGATCCTCAGCTTGGGAGGGATTCAGCGTGATTTTGACCACATATTTATACACAAATGCATAATGCTTCTGCAGAAGCTGAGACAGAGCTGCGGTGTCGCCTAACATGGCTCGACGAATGAATTCATTCTCATCCAAGTGATTGAACACCCTCTCTGTCTGATATCATAGATAGTACGAATAGCTACTGCATACCGTTCACAGCTGCACGAAAAAATATGTAGAATGATTTATTAGCTTACCACGGCAGCGCTCAGACATGTATAATGACAGCAGGTAAGTCCATATGAATGAGATGACTAATGGAGGACAACATATGAAACAAGGCATATATGCAAGAGCAGGATTATCTCCTGAAGAGTTAGAGGAAGTTCGAGCGCTATGGGAGTTATGTAACAAGCATGAAGGCATTGACATTAAATTAAACTGGAGCACCTTATCCAGCCGCCCTGCTGGCGTGACGAACGATTTCGTTTATTATGAAAATGACCGGATAGTTGGTTTTCTAGCTATTTACAGCTTCTTATCTACCGAAGTGGAAATCAGCGGCATGGTGCATCCAGAGGCGCGGCGCCGAGGAATTTTCAGGCAGCTTGTTCAAAGGGCTAGGGAAGTGTGCAGCCAGAGAGAGGTTCCTAAGCTTATTTTCATTAATGAGCGTGGCTCGGAAAGCGGGAAGGCTTTTCTGACCAAGTTGGGCGCGGAGTATTCATTTTCGGAGTATGTGATGGAGCTGAAAGAGCAGGTCATCCCACCTGCCTCCACGCCAACAGAGTTGAGCATTCGCTTAGCAGATAGTTCCGATACGGAGCTGTTAGTTAAGCTGAATATGTCAGGCTTCGACATGTCGGAAGCTGATACACGTGAGTATGTTATGCAGACCATTACGGGTGACAAGGAACGGACGTGGATCGCAGAACTAGGTGAAAACAAAGAGCCGATTGGAAAGCTTGGTGCCATGGTGGAGCCGGGTGTTAGTGGATTTATTTATGGTTTTTGCGTGTTGCCTGGAACCAGGGGTAAGGGGTATGGTCGTCAGATTTTGAGTCAAACGATTACCGCATTGAAAGAGCAAGATCAAGCGGAGCATATCAAGCTGGAAGTGTCGGTAGAGAATGAGAAAGCGCTCGGCCTCTATGAATCCTGTGGATTTGCAACGAAGAACGCGAATGACTATTACGTGCTTCTACGCGCTTAAAAACAAAAGGATAGAACAGCGGATCTTTCTGCTGTCTATCCTTTTTTGCAATGAAAGGAGGCTTGCTTCATACCTGTCACGAGAACCGAGAGCGCCAGCGACCGGAAAGTTGCGATTATGCGTTGGTGCAACGGTGCAATAGTCCATGGGTCGACGGAGCTATGGAGGAGGTTAAGCAAAATGATCAATGATAAATGAGTTCAGATGACGCGCTAATAATCGTCCCCGTATTCAGCCCCGCACAGATGTCCTTCATTGAGCCAGGCTTGTCGAAATTGAACACATGAATCGGCACATGGTAGTCCCGCGCTAGAATGAAAGCAGATTGATCCATCACCTTCAAATTGTGCTGAATCACATCGTTGTAATGGAGAGATTTGTACTGGAGCGCCTCCTGATGGTGCTTCGGATCTTTGTCGAAAACACCGTCCACGCCCTGTTTGGCCACGAGAATGGCATCGCAATTGACTTCGATTGCACGCTGCACGGACGGATAATCCGTCGTAACGAAAGGCTGCCCATTTCCGCCGGCGAAAATGACGATGTACCCTTTTTCCAAGTGATGAATGGCTCGTAAACGAATGAAGGGCTCTGCCACAGATGCGATCGGAATGGCTGTCATAACACGCACCTCAGCATCCGTCTTCGCTTTCAACACCCCGCGCAGCATCAAGCTGTTAATCACCGTCGCGAGCGTGCCGATATTATCAGCCTCTGCTTTCTCGATGCCCCAGCTTTCGCCCATATTGCCGCGGAAAATATTACCTCCACCAATTACAAGACACACTTCAACGCCTAAATTCACGACGGTCATAATTTCATTGGCGATATGATCGAGCTGTGTAGGGTCAAATCCGAAGGAGCTATCACCTGCTACAGCACCGCCACTCAGTTTAATGAGGACTCTTTTGTACCGTAAAGTCATTACCATATCCCCTCTCTCTGATGAACGCTTGTACGATAGATTGTGTCTGACTAGGAAGTGTAGTGCGGCAACCAACGGAAGCTTACAAAAAAACACTAAAGCCTTAAATGCTCTAGTGTTTGCTGTGTCTGATCCCTCATGTTAGAAATAATTGTACATGAATTAAGCGGGATTTTGCAATTTTTGCGGAACTCGCATGTGGACGGTAAGCCCGATGATGACTAGGACCAGTAAGGAGCCAAGTGCGACTCGACTCGCTAAGTTGCCAGTAGAGGCCATTGCCCATGTGATGGAGCCGTAGAGTAGAGGTCCGACAATGGAGGACACCTTCCCTGAGAAGGCGAATAGACCGAAGAATTGGCCGCGTTTTTCTTCCGGTGTTAACTGCACGATCAATGTACGAGAGGTCACCCACATCGCCCCCATAGAGACGCCGTACAAGCTGCCTGCTACCCAAAAGATGCTTTGGCTTGTTGCTAAGGAAGCGAGGGAGATGGCCACGATGAGGATTATAGCGACAATGGTTACGGCTTTCTTAGGACCAATACTGCGCGTCACATAACCAAATAGGAAGGACCCGATCACGCTAGACACCGTAGATACAAGATAAAGTAGAATGAATTGCCCCGTCGAGAAGCCCATGACGGTATTCGCGTATATGGCCATAACAGCAATGGCTGTAGCAATGGCATCGTTGAAGAAGAAATAGGCGATCATGAACGTGAAAGCTGCTTGGTATTTTCGAGCTTCTTTGAATGTCGTCCAGATCTCGCGATAGCCGCTAAGCAACGATTTGTGGCTAGCCACTGGCTTTTGCCGCTTCTCTTTATACAAGAACATGATCGGCAGTGAAAAGATGAGGAACATGACCGCACTCGGGATGAATGTACTTTCGAAGTGATTATCATGCACGAATAGGAATGCAATAAGTCCCACGAGCGTACCTACATAACCGACGGCTACACCCAATCCGGAGATCAAAGGAATCTCGCGTTCATTGCCCAGATCAGAAATCATGGAGTCATAGAACACTAAGCTGGAGTTATAGAAAAATTTGGCGACCATGAAAAATAAAATAACACCGAGAATCGATGTATTGAGGCCGAGCCACTCTTTATTGGTATCCCATACGGCCGATGCCCCCATTAGAAATGTTGCGATGATCGCAACCAGTGTGAAGGGGACGAGATAGGCTTTCTTTTTGCCCGTGCGATCAATCCAAACACCGAATAAGGGAGATAGGAGCACTAAGAAGAAACTGGATAACGCATTGGAGTATGTGATGAACGTACTTGCAATCTGGTTCATTTCCTCGCTGCTGCCCAAGGTTTCTTTTAAGTAAAAGGGATAGAACACAGTTACGATATTGGAAGAAAAAATGGTATTTGCAAAATCGTACATCGCCCATGCGAAAATAGGCAGGGAGAAAAATAACGCCCAAACACTTCGGCCTTGCATTGGTTTGGAAGCGGATTCAAGCTTTGCCATAAGGGCACACCCTTTCTCTTCACTTACCTCTATTTCTCTATTATATTGGCGATTCTGTAGGGAAATCCCTCTTCTTTACAATAATAATAAAAATCTCCCCCACCTAAAATAGGTGGGAGAGATCAATAAACGGTTACTTGTCCGACGGAGGCCGAATGAGATCAACCTCAATCATGTCCTGATTCTCTTGCATTTTGAGCACGTTAATGCCGTTGCGTTCTAGGGTGGTGGAGAGGGTTTCTTTGTTTTGAGCTGGGAAAACGTAGGCTAGGCTGCTTTTATTGTCGAGCAGGCGTTTCGCTACCTGCACGAGTCGTTCCATCGTGAATGGCTTCTTCAGATATTTCTCGATCTCTTTCTCATGATAATCATGAGGCGGATCGAGCGCTGTTGAAACAATGACCGGCGTTTGTGCATGCACAGGATGCTTGTACAAGTCTGCGATGAAATCCCAGCCTGTTTTCTCGCCTTCTAGATGGATGTCTACGATAAACAGAACAGGACCTTCACCCTCACAGCGACGCAATGCGATCATGCCTTCCTCAGCGGAACGCAGTTGGATGGAAGGTAGACTCAGCTTATTTAAAGCGACTTGAATTAATTTGGCCAAGTTATCATCGTCTTCGAAAATAACAATTTTTCCGTCTAGGCCGGAAATTTCATATTGGTCCAGTTCAATACGGAACGTGGTGCCATGCCCCATTTCAGACGTATAGGAGATGTTCCCGCCATGGCCCTCGACGATTTCTTTCACAATGGCGAGTCCGAGGCCTGTGCCGCCAATCTGACGACGGTCGGAGTTGTCGACACGGAAAAATTTCGAGAACATATGCTCATTTGCTTCCAAAGGTATACCAAGCCCATAATCTTGAATGGCAATGGTAACTTTACCGTCATGTGTCAACAAGTGAATGTCGATGTGATCGGCTGCCGGTGAGTATTTAATAGCATTGCTAATGAGGTTATCAAAGACTTGGCGAATACGATCAACATCTGCCCGTACCCAAAGCTCGGGCTCTTGCTGGTGAATGACGATCTGATGCAGCTGCTTATCTTGCCATTGCTCTGCAATCTCTGTGACGAGAGACTGCAAATGAATCGGGGCGAAGTTGTACGATTGACGACCGGACTCCATCCGCTGTAAATCTAAGAAGTCATTGATTAAATTCGACAGGCGCTGAGCTTCGTTATAAATGGTTTCCATGTAACGTTTCTGCTTCTCTTGCGGCAGGTCGCGATGCAGTAAAATTTCGATAAATCCAAGCACACTGGCCAGCGGAGTCCGCAGCTCATGTGAAACAATGGAGATGAATTCATTCTTCATTTCATCCACGCGTTCTTCTTCCGTACGGTCACGGAAAACGAAGAGGTAGCCTTGCTGCTCAGTGCCTTCGCTAACAACGGTAGCATAGAGCTCTGCGTGTTGGAGCTGTTCGTCCTGCTGGAAGCTGAAGCGCTGCGTTAAATGAGACAGCGAGCGATCTATCAAGGCTTCGATGGAAGCTGCTACCCCATGGAAACTAGCCGATTTGGCCCCAATCTCATAGCTGCAGCTAACAAGGTTCTGGCCAATCCGTTCATTTAGCCCGAAATATTGATTCATCCGATGATTGGCAAAGAGAATCGTACCCTCTGAATCACACATCATCATACCCTCGTGGGCCGACTCTAGAATATTTTGAATAAGGTCATGCTGACCTTCTAAAAGCAATTTCTCTGCCGTGAGTTGATCGTTCAGCAAGGCTAGGCTTTCCGCCTGTTGCAGCTTCTCATCATTCACGACCTGTGCATAGAACGCGAGTCCGAATTGACGAACTAAACCTTTGGTTAGACGTTGATTATCTTCTAGATAGAGCGAGCTTTGGTAACTCGTCAATAATAGAAAACCAATGACTTCTTGCTTGTCATCCGTGAGCGGAATGTAATGATCGATGGCTCGTGTCATACCATTATGGACACCTTGCTCATTGCCTGTCACGTCACGAGTATGTGTGATCGAAACACCCTCATCGAATACACGTCTGGCTGGGCCGAAGAGCTCGCTGCGAGAAGCTTGAATATGTCCCTTGGGATACCCGATGGAATGAATAACCTCGTAGGAACTAGCCCCATTCTCTGAACGATCCTCAAGGACAACCAAGGCAGCATCCTGCGCAAGCGAATTTAATAAGGCAGGCAGCGTATGTTTCAAGAAATCGGTTAATTTCACATAGCCAGTGAGCTTCTCTTGGTACGAGGAGATGAGTTCCAAATCCCGTTCGCGCTCAGACAACTTAGCCAACGTAATCTGCTGCTCCTCTTGTTGGGCAATAATTTCCTCGTTCTGGGATTCCAGACTCTCGGCCATATAGCGGTAAGTTTCCTCGCTCTTGCGCAGTTCTTTCTCCGCTTGGTAGGAGCGTAAGGAGATGATAATGGACATAGCTCCTGCAAGAAGAGCGATTAGGAAGCCGACAATGGTGATCAAACGGGAGGTTTGGCCCGCTCGCTGAGAAGCCTCATAGGCTGTAGACGTGATCTGCCCAATATTTTTCTCAATACTCGTATGAATGACACGATAGCGATCCATTAGCGTTTTGCCGCCAGTGACACGGGCTTTCGCTTCTTCAATTTTACCAGCACGGAATAATTCTAACGTCGTATCATAGTACTTTTGCAAATTGGTAATGGCTGGTATCGCCTGGGTATCAATAATAAGTTGTAGGGTTGGATATTTCTTGTCGTAGGTCGAAAGCGTGTTTAAATCCATGGCGACCTGCTCTCTTCCCGTGGTAAAAGGTTCAAGAAATTGTTCATTTCCACCACCTAGTTGGTAACCGCGTAGCCCCGTCTCCTGATTGATTAAGCTGGTCAATAAACTATTGGCCGTCGTTAGAATCGGAATCGCCTGATTTACAATCGCATTGTTTTCTCTCTCCATATTTCGAGAAGCCATGTAGTTGGATACACTGACGAATGCTAGTAAAAGGACTATTAAAATAACATATAGCATGGAGATCCGCGATCTCGTGAAGGTTTTCATTCCAATCGGTCACCTAACTTCTAATAGAATAAAAGATCACTTAGAAATTCGACAAACATCAACAAATTCCTCTAATATCTAATAATGTCATGTTTTCTTCCATGTAAGATTGCGGAAAAGGGCGATGTCGTTTAAAATATGAGTCAACAACGATATGGATGTTAAGTCATGTGACATGGAAAATTTTCTGAGAAGGAGGCGCACTGTGCAGGTGAAAAACATCAAGATTCCGCCGCGTCACGAAGTACGTCCCTATTTTCAACCGATTATCTCTTTGCAGAGTCAACGAATAATAGGGTATGAAACACTAGGTAGATGGGTTCGTGAGAGTGGTGTGGAGAGCTTAGGCCCCTTTTTCAAAGACCCTGATATGTCTGAGGACATGCAGCTTATGATTGATCGCCATTTAAGAGAGCAGGCCATAGAACGAATAGCTGCTGCATTGGACGAGAGCGAACTGTTTATTAACCTAAAGCCCTCTTGGATTTATAGAACCTACAAACGAACAGGAATCTTACCAACGATTGAATTGTTAAAAAAATACAAGATTAATCCCTCGCGGATCGTCATTGAAATCACCGAGGAGGAATTTACGGGCAAGCTCCAGGAACTGACGTGGATTGTTGAATTATATCGTGAATTCGGATGTACGATCGCTATTGATGATGTGGGAAGCGGGTTTAGTAATTTCGATCGAATTGCGAGCTTGCAGCCGAAGATCTTGAAGGTTGACCTGAATATTTTGAAAAAGAGCATCGTCCACGACGGCTATAAGGCAGTTATGCAGTCCTTCTCCATTGTATCTGCTCAGATTGGTGCTTCCCTACTCGTTGAAGGCGTCGAAACGAAGCAGGAGTTGCGCAGCGCTTTACAGGTTGGGGCTAGATATGTGCAAGGCTTTCTATTCTCAAAAGCAGAGCCAGACCTGCAGCGTCCAGATGCCTACAAAGCCATGCTGGAAGAGGAAATTAAATCGTTCGGACAGGATGAATTTAGACGATACCATCACCTGCTGAGTGTACATCAAAGGCTGGATGCGTTAATCAACGCCTCTGTTCACATCTCGAATGCAGAGGAGGCTGATGCGGTAATCGAGCAAACCATCGGTAACGTTACGGACAATTGCATCCGTATGTACATCTGTCAGGGGGATGGCTACCAGATTTCCTCTAACTACACACGTTCCGAAGATGGGTGGGGCAAAGACGAGAGCTATCGTCAAGCGAACTGGACGTGGCGGCCCTATTTCATCTCTAACATTCTGATGATGAATTTGCAAAAGCAAGGTATTCTCTCCCAAGCCTATACCGACTTGGATACCTCGCGTCAGATTCAGACGTACTCATTTGCGATGGGTGAGGGGTATTATTTGTTTTTGGATTTGTTGATCTGAGCAACACGCCTTTGCATTCGCGATAGATGGAGTGTATAGATAGAAGGTAAATAGTGAAAGGTGACTCGTAGTGGGAGGACGTGTAAGAAGAGTAGCTGAGATCGTGCAGTAGGTTGCTAGAGAGATAGAGCGGGACGGAACGACGGATACGCATGGAGCACAAAAGAGGTTATCCCAGGTGAACCTTGGGATAACCTCTTTTGTGTTTAAATCTAGTATCTTGTAGTACTACTTTGGAAGAGCCAGATTTCATCCCAACTTCAAGTAGTGCTGTGCCTTAACGTTATCTATAACTCGAAATGAGGGTGGTTCTAAACTAAAAAGAGGCAGCCAAAGACTTTACAACGTCTCAGGCCGCCTCTATTAGCTGCTACGCCTCTACCCACTCGCGGCGGAGCGAGAACAAATCGCGCAGCTCGTCGGTCGACAGCTCGGTGATCCAGTTCTCGCCGGAGCCCACGATCTGCTGGCTGAGGCCGAGCTTGCGCTCGATCATCTCGTCGATGCGCTCCTCCAGCGTGCCAAGCGTCACGAACTTGTGCACCTGCACGTGTCGCGTCTGGCCGATCCGGAAGGCGCGATCCGTCGCCTGATTCTCGACGGCGGGGTTCCACCAGCGATCGTAGTGGAACACATGATTTGCCGCCGTTAGGTTGAGCCCGATGCCGCCGGCCTTCAGCGAAAGAATGAACACATTTCGCTGCTCGTCGACCGGCAGGTCATCATTGTCTTGAAAGTGCGCGATCATCTCATCGCGCCCATTCTTGGATGTTCCGCCGTGCAGGAACAGCACTTTTTCGCCGAGCTCCTGCTGAAGCACATGCTGCAGCAGGTTGCCGGTTTCGACAAATTGCGTGAAGATCAAGCATTTGTCGCCCTCTTGGCGCAGCTCCTGCACCATCTCGAGCAAGCGCTCTAGCTTGTTGGAGCGTCCGCTCCACGGGGCGCCGAGCCCTTCCTTGAGCAGCAAAGCAGGGTGGTTACACACCTGCTTGAGCTTCGTCAACGCAGCGAGGATGAGGCCGCGCCGCTCCATCGCAGAAAGCTTATCCAGGCGATCGAACATATCCTGGATGTAATTCTCGTACAACGAGCCTTGCTCCGCTGTGAGCGAGATGAACGTTTTGGACTCGTTCTTCTCTGGCAGATCCAGCTGAATAGCTGGATCCTTCTTCTCGCGCCGCAACAGGAACGGGCGAATCAGCTTCTGAACTTTGCCAATCGTCGCCTCGTCGCGCGTCTTCTCGATGGCATTCACATAGCGAGTCGTGAACTCGCGCACCGTACCGAGGTAGCCAGGATTCGCGAAGTCGAAGATCGACCATAGCTCGGTTAGACGATTCTCGATCGGCGTTCCCGTTAAAGCGATGCGATGGAACCCATTCAAGCGGCGAATTGCCGTAGCTTGCTTGGTATAAGCGTTCTTGATATTTTGAGCTTCGTCCAGACAGATCGAGTTCCAAGCAATAGCGCCCAGCTCACTCTCATCCAAATGGGAAAGCGTGTAAGACGTTAAGACGAGATCGTATTTGCCAACGATTTTCTCTCCAAAGGCAGGACCTTTTAACCGCTGTGGTCCATAGTGAAGATGGACGCGCAAGGAAGGTGCGAATCGTTTCAGCTCCATCTGCCAGTTGCCCAGCACCGAGGTCGGACAAACGAGTAACGATGGTGTATCAGGCTGCTCGGTCTCTTTGACTGTGAGCAAGTACGTAATCCATTGGATCGTTTTCCCGAGACCCATGTCATCGGCTAAGCAGCCGCCAAGGCCGAATCTACGTAAGAACAACAGCCAAGAGATGCCGTCCACTTGATAGTGGCGAAGTGAGCCATGAAAGCTAGGTGGCGGCTCAATTGTCGGAATCGCCGAGGTTTGCGTCAGCTGGTCAATCATGTGGCGCAGCTGTTCATTCAGCTCAACCTCCATGTCGAGATAGCGCATCGCGTCAGGATCATCCTCAGCCGGCAGCAAGCCGCCTGCGTCACCGGCGAAATGCAGCTCCAGCACATCGCGGAACGAAAGCCCCTGCTTCTTGTGCACCTGCTTCATAATCTGCTCGACCTGTGCCATGAATTTGGGGTCGAGCTGAATCCAGTTGCCGCGAATCTGGATCAGCTTGCGCTTCTCCTCTAACAACAGACGGAATTCCTCTTCCGTCAGCTCCAAATCCCCAACAGCCAGCTTCCAGTCGAACTGCATCAGCTGGGTCAGCCCGAACATCGTCTCCCGTCCAGAACCGACGGAAGACTTGATCTTCGCGCGCAGCTTCGGTCGCATCTTGCGGATGCGATCCCACCACGCCGGCAGGAACACGCTTGTTCCTGACTCAACAAGCCTTACGCTTCCCTCTGCCAGGAAGCGCCAAGCCTCCTCCTCCGTCACCGTCTGACGGAGGACGCCTTCGCCCGCATCCAGCCATGGCAGGATGCGCACCCACTTCGCCGTGTCGCGCTCGACACGGCCCAGCTCAGGTAGCCACGCCTCGGGCAGTGGCTGTTCCCCTGCGACCGGCTCGCCGACGGTCGTCACGGTGCGCAGCACCTCTGGCGCCAGCCGGTCCTGCAGCAGCACGCGCAGCTGCCAGCCTGCGCCGTGCGCCAGGTCGGGCTCCACGAGCTGCAGGCACGTGCGCATTGGCGTCCGGTCCTGACGCCAGCCAATGCTGACGAGCCAGTCTTCCTCGTCCAGCCACACCTCGGCGCTGACATCGCCACGCCGCATTAACGGATACGCAGCTTCCAGCTTGCGTAAATTGTCTTTCATGATCCCGTCGGCATCGACCCATTCCGGGATCAGGGCATGAATCCAGCGTGAGATCGCTGGCGTCTCTAACAATTGCAGCTCTTCCGGCAGCTGCAGCTTCCAGCCGATTTCCCCGGACTTCCATTTCTCGTAGTCCGGCATGAAGCGGCCTGTCGCCAGCGACTCGCGAATAGAAGGAGCTAGCGCAATCACATCAGCGCTAGAAGCATGCCACTTCAATTGTAAGTGCTGAACAGGCTGCGGTTCGCTGAAATAATCAAGCGCTTCAAGCGGTTGCAATTCGATGCCTTCCCGGTTCTGCCATTCACTCGGTTCCATGAAGGTGCCGAAGAAAGAGGCGCGATGCCAGGCGAATAGCATATGTTTTAAGTCAAGAGCATCCCAAATACCGCCGTTTTCACGGGAACCCCATAGAAATAATGACCCGTTAGGTAAGGAACTAACGTGAACGGTCAGCGCGCTGGTTTCGATCATCGAATCCATTTTCCTTTCTTGAGCTCTTCTTGGAAAGCACGCAAACGCGAGAACTTATCCGCTAAGCGGTAAATATAGTGCTCCCAGCGGTCATCCTGGCCGATGTGTTTATAAATGCTGTGCAGCTTCTTCAACAGGCGGACTGCCGTCTTGTAAGAAGCCCTGTTTTTCTCCAGAACAGCCCGTTCGGCTGCTTGATGATAGAGCGGAAGGAGCAGCGCGGAGTCGTGCTCTTCGATCGCTTTGAGCTCCATTCCATATAAATTCAAGGGTGAAATCCGATTCGCCAACTGCAAATCTACCCATTGACGGTACCGTTTCGTTTGCAGCAAATATGCGGTGTAATAGTAATACGAACGTGGGAGCAAGGACTCCATCACTTGTACCCATTCGCTATCGTTTGCCAGATGCTTCGTCGTATCTAACCAATATTGGCAGAACGTGCGGAAATCATCGTGATTCGCATTCGTTATCGAGGGGAACAGCCAACGCAGCCAGACCAGCATGTGGTCCCACTGTCCATCGCTTGCGAATTTATTTAAATAGAGGAAGAAATCCTTCGCATGTGGATGAGCAAGCTGACCAAGCCGTTCGAAGGCTTGCTCGGTATGCCCCTGCATAATATCAAAATGCGCTCTAGCCGCAAGTAACGTATCCTTTTTCTTCGGAAGCAGTTCCTTCTTGGCCAAAAGACCATCGAGACGTGCGATTTCCTCTTTCTGTGCACTAGGTTGATCGGTCAGCTTCCACCAGATGAAACGATACACGAACAGCCAATCAACTGGACTGTCTTTGCCTTGCAGGGCGGATTCTCCAACCATTTTCATTGAAGATAACCATATCTTAGGCTCAGCTACGAAAGAGCGGTTCACATCGATCCGATCGACGTATTCAACAAGCTTATCTTCACAGTTTTTGGCGGAAATTTTGCATCCATTTTCATGGTAGTAGCTTAGGTAAGAGCTCTTCGTTTCTTGATAAAACTGTTCGATCTTCCGCATCATGAACAGCACAATGTGGAACATATAGAGTTCACGTGTGGTATCGCGCCAATTGGCTGCATAAGGCGGCAACGACTCCAAGGCGGACTCATAGAAGGTTTCTATGGAATGTTGATGCGAGATGGAGAAGCCATGAAACTTACCTTCAAAAAAACGATGCCAATCACTAGGCATACTCTCTTCCAAAGGCACATTCGCCTGTGCGGCGGCTTTGCGTTCTTGTATAACGGAAGCTGCAGCACTTCGGGCTGGCTTCTTCCGTGTATGGATTTGCTGCTTTAGCTGCTGTAGGACAAGCTCTGCACGACCATAAGCGGCGTAAAGGCTAAAAAAGGTAGCACCAATATGCTGACAGAAGCCCTCAAAGGAGCACGTGCAGGTACTCGCAGCGAAATTTTCTAAATGAACTTCTACCTTATGGACTTGTTTGCTTGTGACGGTGGCCAGAACACTAAGCCCTTTGAGATCAACCTCGGTCACGCGGCCTTTATGATAATACTCCCAGCCTTGCTCCAGACGGATGGCGTCGAAGTGAAGCGGGATTTGCTTAATGAGGTAGTTCATTCGATTTTTGGGAATTTGAAGTTTCAACATGTGATCGTTCCTACCCTCCGAGCGGCGCATTCCTTCTTCCATAGTAACAGATTTTTTCCGAAATTGCCCATTTCCACAGTTTATGCCAAAGGTGATATTTTTAATCCGTGCCGAAAGGGGTTAACCCTGCATTCTTACCTAGAATATGATAAAGTGAAGCTAGATGAAATGCTTCTTGAAGGGAGACTGCGCGAGTGGGTATTAAATTTGGTCGTGAATATAAGGATATTGTTACTGATTTTGTACGAGGGATCGAAATGGTGAATGGTTTCTACGAGCTGCTGGAGATGAATGCGGAAGACTGGCAGGAGCTGGATGAAAGCGAACAAGAAGAATGCCTGCGTACGCTGGCTGACGATATATTCTACGGACTAGGCAGTACACCTGTGATGCAGGTTGGAGCAGGCTCAGTTAGGCATGATGCGGGTAATCACGTGCTCAAGGTGCATGATGGTGAGAAGTTGGTATCCGTTATTTATTTGGTCTAAAACAGGCAGAACTGTATGATAGAAAGGTGTAAACAAGCTATGTTGGATGGCGCAAGAAAGGTTCTACAACAGGTTTACGGGTATCCGGAGTTCCGGGAAGGCCAGAAAAATATTATTACGAACCTTCTTGAAGGGAAAGATACGCTGGGGATTATGCCAACAGGCGGCGGGAAATCGATCTGCTATCAAGTGCCAGCCTTGTTGATGGAGGGAGTGACATTAGTCATTTCCCCTCTTATCTCTTTGATGAAGGATCAGGTGGATGCGCTTGGCGCTCTTGGTGTTCCTGCCACGTTCATTAATAGTACGTTGGAAGCTAGAGAAGTGGAACAGCGCATGCAGGGGGCTATGCAGGGCAAATATAAGTTGCTTTATATTGCACCTGAGCGTCTAGAGTCGGAACGGTTTCGTGCCCGGATGGCCGCATTGAATCTGCCCCTGGTAGCGATTGATGAGGCACACTGTGTCTCGCAGTGGGGACATGATTTCCGTCCGAGCTACGTCTCGATTGCACCGTTTATTCGTCAGCTGCCGAATCGGCCGATTGTGGCTGCTTTCACAGCAACGGCTACTGCTGAGGTCACTGCGGACATCGCACGATTACTAGACCTGGATTCCGCAGGGATTTTCATCAACGGCTTCTCGCGTGACAATTTGGAGCTAACCATTCTTCGCGGAGAGAAGAAGCGGGATTACATACAGAACTATGTGAAGGAACATACCCATCAGCCAGGCATAATTTACGCTGCGACGCGTAAGGATGTTGAAGATTTGTATGAGACGTTGCGCAAAAAAGGCTTTGCCGCAGGCAAGTATCATGCTGGTATGTCCGATGATGAGCGCTCCTACATGCAGGAGGCGTTTCTCTACGATGATATTCGCGTGATGATCGCGACGAATGCTTTCGGGATGGGGATCGATAAATCCAACGTCCGTTACGTGATTCACTACAATATGCCGAAAAATATGGAAGCTTATTACCAGGAAGCCGGCCGTGCGGGGCGTGATGGTGAGCCGAGCGAGTGTATTCTGCTGTTCAGTGCGCAGGATATTATGACGCAGAAGTTCCTGATCGAGCAGAACCAGCTCTCGCCTGAGCGCAAAGCGAACGAATACAAGAAGCTCCAAACGATGATCGACTACTGTTATTCGCCGCGCTGTTTGCGGAATGCTATTTTACATTATTTTGATGAGCAAAATATTAAGGACACCTGCGGGAACTGCAGCTCCTGCAAGGACGATCGAGACACCGTCGACATTACGGTGGAGGCGCAAAAGATCTTCTCCTGTATTCGTCGCATGAACGAGCGCTTCGGGATTTCGATGGTTGCTTCGGTGCTTAAAGGCTCTAAGGCGAAGAAGATCATGGACTATCGATTTGATCGCTTGCCGACACACGGGATTATGAGCAATTTGCCCGAAAAAGAGATCGCTGAATTGATCAATGTGCTCATTTCGGAAGGTTTCTTGCAACTGTCCGAGGGTCAATATCCGGTTGTTCGGTTGATGCAGCCTGCTGCGGAAGTGCTTCAGGGCAAGCTGCCCGTGAATCAAAAAGTGCGCAAACAACCCGTCCGCGCTGTCGCCGCGATGGACAATACGTTGTTCGAGCAGCTGAGATTGCTGCGTCGTGAAATGGCTGCGCGTGAGAAGGTGCCGCCTTATATTATTTTCGCCGACAGTACGCTGCGTGAGATGAGTGAGAGTTGTCCGACTACGGAAGCCGCGATGCTGCGCATCAAAGGGGTCGGTGAGGTGAAATACCGCAACTACGGGAAGCCATTCCTAGAGCTCCTTCGAACGTATGCGGGTGAGAGTGATATGGGCGTGGTTGCCTATGATTACGAGTGAGGGGCCCATCATTACATGCGGCGATCCAATCACAATCTCCAGTAGGCCTTGTTGAACGAGAGCAGGCAGTGAGAAGGCGGAAGGTGTTGGTGAGAATGATGCTAGAGAGAGTAACAGTGGATGAGCGGTTGTCCACGTTGGGAACGTGGAGCTTTGAAGCTGAGGAAAGCAAGTGGATCGTACGGAAGTATCGGTTTACTTCTTTTCTGCAGGGAATCGCATTCGTAAATGACGTTGCCAGAATTTCCGAGGCTGTTAACCACCATCCCATGATCGCCATTGATTATAAAATGGTGACGTTACGCCTGACCTCGTGGAGTGCTGGTGGTTTGACCGAACTGGATTTCTCGACTGCTGCGAAGTTTGATCAGGCGTTTGTGGAGTTAACGCGCTAAGAGGATAGTCGGACCTGTATAGACCATACAGTGGAAGTCAGCTGTTCCGGTTGGCGTCCACTTCTCGTATGTATCCGTGATCGTGAAGCCAGCACGCTGGTAGGCGCGAATAGCTCGCTCGTTCCAGACGAGTACCTCGAGGTCGATTTCTTGCTCGGGGGCTCTTTGTTGGGCTTCTGCCACAAGGAGTTGAACGAATTGCGTGCCGAGTCCGCTGCTGCTAGCCCGGCTTTTACCACAAAGGTCAGGACGAAGCCCTAGGCCTAGCCGGGTAACGCCAACGATTGGGAAATACTGAACAAACCCTTGTAAGGCATCCGATTCATCCACAACACCGCGATATTGTTCATCCCTAATTTGTGGATCAGCGAATTCGGCTTGGTTGTCGAGCATCGTGGCCCAGGACGGCCAGTTGTATATGTCGTAGGGAGCCGGATAGCTCCACGTGCACAGCTCCTGACAAGCCGATTCCGTTAGCGGAACCACACGCCAAGGTAAAGTTAAGGTAATAGGTTCAGGCATATTGTGGGCAACCTTTCTATAGGCAGTATTTGGCCATTGTTCTATTTTAGACTAACAATACCCCTTATTTTACCCAATGACCTAGAGATACGGAACGTCGTTCCGCAAATTTTTAACATGCGATGCTGAACGCACGTTTTCATTATATCAATTACAATAAGGAGGGCACCCGTGATGACACAAGTGACCATTCGTGAAGCTGTCATGTCCGATATCCCCCAGCTCAAAACTTTAATGCTCGCTTATATTGTGGATTTCTATCAGTACCGACAACCGGAGGATGAGAAGCTGAACGCTTTGATTCATGAATTGCTCGAACAGAAAATTGGCATTCAATTTGTTGCTGAAACGGAGGAGGGGGCGTTAGTCGGCTTTGCGACGTTATATTTCACCTTTAGCACGCTGCGTGCCTCCAAAATTGCGGTGATGAACGATTTGTACGTTGTTGAAGCTGAGCGTGGACAGGGTGCGGCGGCAAAGCTTTTCGCTGCTTGCAAAGGGTACTCAGCCAGACACGGTTATGCAAATTTAACGTGGACAACTGCGCCAGATAACTTACGCGCGCAAGCTTTTTACGATAAAATGGGTGGAGATCGAAGTAATTGGCAATCGTACTCCGCTAATCCCACAAGTGGGATGGGAGATTAACTGTAGGTAGGGGAAGGTGGCAGAAACCGTGGAAAATATCGTAAGTCAGTCGTGGTTGCTTGGGCAATTGGGGGATGCGAATATCGTCATCGCGGATTGTCGTTTTGCACTTGGTAAGCCTGAATCAGGCCGTGAACAGTATGAGCAGGATCATATTGAGGGAGCGGTGTATGTCGACTTGGAGAAGGATCTATCCGGTGCCCTTATGGCACACGGCGGACGCCATCCGCTTCCGGATCTTGGTGCATTCTCGATCCTCGTCGGCAGTCTCGGCATTGACGGCACGAAGACCGTCGTTGCTTACGACGATCAAGGCGGAGCTATGGCATCCCGTTTGTGGTGGATGCTGAAATTCCTCGGCCACTCCGAGGTATACGTATTGGATCAAGGGTACACCGTATGGAAATCCGCGGGGTACCCGGTCACGGCTGAAGTGCCTGCGGTATTCCCGCGCACCTTCTCACCGAAGGTGCTCCGCTCCATGCTGGCGAGCATGGATGAAGTGAAGGACAAGCTCGGCCGCCCAGGCACCGTGCTGGTTGATTCGCGCGAGGAGCGCCGCTACCTCGGCTTGGAAGAGCCGATCGATGCGGTGGCTGGCCACATCCCAGGCGCGCGCAACTTCTTCTGGAAAGGCGTTCTCGGCGAGAACGGCGCTTGGTTGTCAGCCGCGGAGCAGGAACAGCACTTCGCCGCGCTGCGTGATGCTGATGAAATCATCGTCTATTGCGGCTCGGGCGTGACAGCGTGCCCGAACGTGCTGGGACTTAGTGAAGCGGGCTTCGACAACGTGAAGCTCTACAGCGGAAGCTGGAGCGACTGGATTTCGTGGGCAGATAACCCGATTGCCACGGGTGAAGAGGAATAGCACGAAAAGACCGCGCGGGACGGGAGATTGGCGTACAGTGTGATATCACTGTACGCCTTTTTGCGATGCTTCGGAGGTAGTGCAACGTAGATAATCATTCACAGGGGTATGTTCCTATGAGACAATACGATTGAAACAAGTTTTTTGCATATTTTTTGTGATGGGGGTACATACTGTGAAGCTGGAAAGACTCTTATCCATAATTATTCTGCTTCTGAACCGCCGATTGGTGCAAGCCAAGGAGCTCGCGGAGCGGTTCGAGGTATCCGTACGAACGATATATCGAGATATTGAAGTCATTAATGGGGCTGGCATCCCCATCGTCACCTATCAGGGAACGAATGGTGGCATTGGATTGATGGAAGGTTACCGCTTGGATCATAATGTACTTACCAACGATGAGCTGGCAGACATCGTTACCGCGCTACGCAGCATCTCAACCTCATACGGCAACGAGCATCAACTGCGGTTATTGGAGAAAATCCATAGCGTTGTCCCGCCCGCATACTCCGAAGATTTCCAACATAAGACGAACAGTGTGTTGATTGACTACTCGCCTTGGGACGGCAATGAAAGGCTGCGACCTAAACTTCAGCTACTAAAGGAAGCCGTAGATAAGTGTCTAATAGCTAGATTTATCTATTCCAATGCCGAAGGTGAAATAACATATCGTACTGTAGAGCCATACATACTCATCTTAAAAGGGAGACAGTGGTACCTGCAAGCCTACTGCCTGGAGAAAGAGCAGTTTCGGCTGTTCAAGCTAAAGAGAATGAAGGAGCTGGAGATAGACCTGGGAAGAATATTCATTCGCCGAGAGCTTCCGATACAAGAACGTGACACAGGCCAAAACCCATGCGAGCCGTCCCAGGTAACAGAGATCGTCTTGCGTTTCCATGCTGACTCTCGTCATTTGGCGGAGGAATGGTTTGGGATTGAAGGGCTTGTGCCGGCTGAAGATGGCAGTTGGCAAGTAAAGAAGGCATACCCGGAAGATGATTGGTTGTATAGATTCATTCTCGGCTTGGGTCACCATGCAGAGGTACTTGAGCCACCCCATCTGCGGGATATTATCGCTAGTCGTGCAGAGCAAGTTGCGAAAATATATAGCAGAGCTATATCAACTTGACAGAAAGATGTCAGGTTTGTTGTTTTATACTAAACTCATTCCAATTAAAGGAGAATGATTAGTGATGAAACAAGACCAATCTGGATTGAAACACTCGCTGTCGATAGATCCAGCTACCCGCAAACCAATTGAGCCTGCACGTATAGAGGAACTTCCCTCTTTCACGCTAGCCGGAATTAGTGTTGTCACAACAAATGAAGCCGAATTCAGCGATAAAGGCAAAATCGGCAAGCTCTTTGAACAATACTACTTAGACGATATTGGCGGTCAACTGGCCGCGTATGTTAAGCAACATGGTCAATATAGCTGTTATTTCAACTACGAACAGGGCGATGCCGGACGGTATGAATTAATGGTTGGCGGAAACGTTCGGGAAGAATTGCAAGATCAATATCCAGAATCCGTTTCGACGTTCACAGTTCCTGCTGCGAAATACGCCGTATTCGTTACAGAGCGGGGACCGATTATAGAGATGGTGCAGCGAGCTTGGGGCGATATTTGGCAATGGTCGCGACAATCCGGCAATGATCGAGCTTTCACAGGTGATTTTGAGTATTATAGCCAACATATCGATCCGAACGACGGGCAAGCTGAAATTTATATTGCGATACGCCAATAGCCTGTTACCGTCACTCGAAAAAATATGAAGTGAAACGGATATTCCAGCTTGCAACGACAAAGCCTTCGAACTAACATAAGCTTGGATTCGGAGGCTTTACAAATAAGGAAAGGAGTGATCAATATGGGAGCGATTGAAAACACGAAGGTAGCAGCTGTATTCGAGCATTACCCCGAACATATTCAGCAACAAATGTGGTTTCTTCGCGAATTAATTCTGGATACTGCAACGGAGACAGAAGGCGTTGATACCGTGGAAGAGACACTAAAATGGGGTGAGCCTAGTTACCTAGCAAAAAATGGAAGCACAATCAGAATAGACTGGAAAAAATCTAGCCCGCATCAGTATGCTATGTATTTTAACTGTAATACCATGTTGGTCGACACATTCAAGGAACTTTTTAGAGATAAGTTCAAATTTGAAGGTAATCGGGCGATTGTGTTTGATGAAAACGATGAAATACCTGTCGACGAGTTAAAACAATGCATTTCATCGTCTCTCACTTACCATACTAGAAAGCATCTTCCAATGCTGGGAATATGATAAGGTCATTCGTCATCCATTTACGCTCTCCAGGATAAATGGAGAAACGGCAATAAGAATGATTTTATCGTGAGTTTTAGCCCGGCTTCGGATGGCTGGGGACTTGAGATGTCTCTTTGGCATTTTACATGTACAAGTGCATCAAATCCTTCCTCCATCGTCGACGGAAGATGACATTATATTCATAAGTGAAAAGCGTTCTCCCGCCGGATGGTGAGAGAGCGCTTTTTATCATACCTAGCCAACTTCGGTGGTGCTCTAGAAGCGGTGCTTGATGGAGTGACAGGAGTTCTTGTAGATCCGAATTCACATGCCGAAATTGTAGAAAGTGTTCTCCAGTTGGCAAGGGATGAGGCGTTTAGAGAAAGGCTTGTACAGCGTGGTTATAGACGTGTGAAGTCCAGTTTCCAATATGATGAGCTGGCAGAAAAGTTCGATCAGTATGTGGAAAGCCTTTGTGCGACCTATCCTCCACGTAAAAAGTTTATTAGAAGTCGATTCGATATGAAATCATGAGAGTTGATAAGACCTTAGGTCCTTGTTATATTTCAAGTAGAGGAATGCTCCTAGTAGACTCATGGAGGTGAGACTTATGGAAATGACGTACTTGAGGACATTCCGCGAAGTGGCGAAATGGGGAAGTTTCACGCGGGCCGCAGAAACGCTAGGCTATGCCCAATCAAGCATTACAGCCCAAATTCAGAAGCTTGAGGAATCCTACGGGGCTGTTCTCTTGGAACGTTTTGGACGGAGTATGAAATTGACGATGGCTGGAGAAGCACTCCTGCAATATGCGAATGAGATTAATAGGTTGCATGAAGAGTCTAAGGAAGTCGTATCCCAGCAATCCAAGGGGACACTCACGATTGGGACGATCGAGACGTTAGCAGCTTTCTACCTGCCCCCGTATCTACAGGCGTATCGCCGCGATTTCCCTGACGTCAACATTGTCATTCAACCAGGGAATGAACCCTTCATTATTGAAGCGGTGAAAGAAGGCGCTCTGGACATCGGGATCATTCTGGACCCGCCATTTACGGATCCAGAGCTGGAGAGCCTTATTTTGAGAGAAGAACCACTTGTCATCATTGCTAGTCCTGATCATAAATTAGCTGGGCAAAGTGAAGTTCACGTCGAAGATCTGCAGAATGAATCTCTGATTCTGACCGAGGATGGCTGTACGTACAGAGCGATGTTGCTTAAGGTGTTAAAAGGAAATCAAGTGAGCTACAAGTTATCTTACGAATTCGGTAATCTGGAAGCGATCAAGCAGTGCGTAACCTATGGACTAGGCATTGCGCTGTTGCCCCGAATTACGGTTGCTGAGGAAATCCGCAAAGGCCAGATCGTCGCGATCCCCTTCGTTGATCCAGCGTGTAAGTTCTACACACAATTGATTATCGCTAAGAAAAAATGGAAATCGAAAGCCTATCTAGGTTTTCTAGAGCTGCTCGGCGGCGCCAACTATCGAAATGATTGAAGTATAGGTTCAATAACTATCGATAACTCCAGTGTTTGGGGCTGTGTTACAGTAACATTAAGAAATCGACAACCACACTGGAGGTAACCCAAATGACCATTCAAACAACCAAATCGCTCGTTCTTGAGACGCCTGCCCCATCACCGGAGCATACGCACCAGCATTTTATGAATAAGCTTTCGGTAGAAACAGACGTTGCGGATGTACGTTACGACATGCAGCATGGCTGCAATGACTTCCTGCTCATCGATGTTCGCAGCGCAAAAGCCTACGGAGAATGCCATGTTCCCGGTGCGATTAACCTGCCTTCCAACCAGATCAGCGTCGAAACGACGGCTTCTTTTTCCAAAGAGCAAACGATCGTCGTCTATTGCTGGGGACCAGCTTGCAATGGGGGTACCAAAGGGGCCGCTCGTCTCTCAGGTCTAGGGTTCAAGGTGAAAGAGATGCTCGGTGGTATTGAGTACTGGCGGAAGGAAGGGAATGCGGTAGAGGGAACACTTGGTCTAGAAGCGCCTTTAATCGGGTAAATAGTAAATGGGAAAGCATCCAAGGTGTTGGATGCTTTTTATGTGCGTAGATCAGCGTTCTTAGGTGCCGGCATCTCCCTATGTTTATTGATGAAATGATCAAAGTAATTTGACATAGCCAATAACGCCAGACACAGGTATGATAATGGCAAAAGGCGTTTTGTTGCAGGGGAGGAGGATTAGGAATGGCTGAAGGAAGCGAATGGATTCAAACATATAAGCATTCTCCAGAAAAACAACAGCAGCTTTACCGCAAGACGTTGATGACCGTCATCATCGCTCAATTATTCGGCGGAGCAGGGCTTGCCGCAGGTGTGACGGTCGGAGCGCTACTCGCACAAGATATGCTAGGGACTGATAGCTTGGCTGGTATCCCTTCGGCCTTGTTGACGCTAGGTGCTGCTTCGTCTGCCTGGATAGTTGGACGACTGTCGGGGCGTTATGGTCGGAGGGCAGGCTTAACAACCGGTTTCCTCGCAGGAGGAGTAGGGGCCATGGGAGTCGTATTCGCTGCTATTGCAAATAGCCTACCACTTCTGTTCCTCTCGATGCTGATTTACGGCGCAGGAACATCGACGAATCTCCAAACAAGGTATGCTGGAACAGACTTAGCAGGGCCTAAGCAGCGGGCGAGAGCGATTAGCTTAGCCATGGTCTTCACGACGTTTGGTGCAGTCGCAGGGCCGAACTTAGTCGGAGTGATGGGGCAATTCGCGACATCCGTCGGCGCACCAGCGCTGGCTGGGCCATTCATGCTAGCATCTACGGCTTTTGTGTTGGCGGGCTTGGTGTTGTGGATTTGGCTTCGACCAGATCCTTATATTGTGGCTAAAGCGATAGCCGAAGCGCAGGCAACGAATCCAACGCAAGGAGGAGTTACCGCGAAACCTTCAGCACCAGCTGGACGTGACCGAGGAGTTCTCATCGGGACCACGGTGATGGTGTTGACGCAGATAGTCATGGTCGCAATCATGACGATGACGCCGATCCATATGAAGCATCATGGACACGGCTTGGATGCAGTCGGCATGGTAATTGGCATTCATGTCGCAGCAATGTTCTTGCCTTCCTTGGTGACGGGAATACTTGTGGACAAACTTGGGCGCATCTTCATGTCCTGTGCCTCGGGAGTTACGCTGTTATTGGCCGGATTGCTTGCCGCGTGGGCGCCAGCGGATTCAATGTTCTGGCTCATTATTGCGCTGGCCTTGCTCGGTCTTGGCTGGAACTTCGGTCTTATCAGCGGTACTGCGCAGCTTATTGATGCGACAACACCTGCAACACGTGCGAGGACGCAAGGAACTGTTGATGTCTTAGTCTCGTTGGCGGGAGCGTCTGGTGGGGCTTTGTCAGGCATGGTTGTTGCTCATTCAAGTTTTGCTTGGTTGTCTTTGGCGGGGGGATTCCTGTCTTTGTTGCTGATCCCTGTTGTTATTTGGTCGCGTAGAGGGAGTGCGAGTAGCCGCGAGGGTGTATTTAAATCCTTTAAGTAGTCATTTTCAAAAAAAAACAAATCACCGATTCATTCAAGAGATGGTTCATTGCCAAGAAGCTGGCGGTGAGTCGTCTTTTTTTGTATTAAATTAGGTAATTAGTTGTATGGATGTATTTTCCAATTAGTAGTATATTCCAATGTATCATTTAAATGGGAGTATCATCCAAATAAATAGATGAAATTACCAATTTTGCTGAAACTTTTTATTAACTAGCACCGTCTACTTTATCATACGGATAATTTGGAAATGAAAGGAAAAATAACCATATGACAAGCTGGTTTCGCAAAAGGAGCACATTGGAGGCTTTTTCTGTCGAAGAAGAACCTTTTTCTAACAGCACTTCCTCCCGCATCATTGGGCTCCAATCACCTTTGTTGACGGTACGTGATGTACATCGCTCCTTTCAAGTTGGGGGTCAGCAGCTAGATGTCCTGAAAGGGATTGAAATGGAGCTGAGGCCGCTGCAACTTGTCATGCTCAAAGGTCGATCAGGTTCGGGGAAAACAACGCTGCTTAATTTAATTGGGGGGCTGGATCTGCCAACGAAGGGGGAGATTTTGTTTCAAGAGCATGCCATTCACCATAGCAGTGATGATGAGAGGACGTTGATCCGTCGTAAGGAAATTGGTTTTATATTCCAATCCTATGCCTTAATGCCGTTGCTATCTGCTTGGGAAAATGTTGAGTTGGCGCTGCGCATGGCAGGGGTGCCACGCTCTCAGTGGAAAGAGCGGGTCAATCATTGCCTAGACCTTGTCGGTTTAAGCAAACGTATGCATCATCGTCCCTACGAGCTCTCCGGCGGGGAACAGCAGCGTGTCGCGATCGCCAAAGCTATTGCACATAGACCATCTCTCATATTAGCGGATGAACCAACGGCTGAACTGGATTCTCAGATGGGCGCCCAGATTATGTCTGTTTTTCGCAGCATTATCGCTACAGAGCAAGTCACGATTTGTATGACAACACATGACCCTACAATTTTGGAGGTTGCCGATCATGTTTATGAAATGGTGGACGGACGATTCGTCACGTAAGTGGGCGATGAGACCGCTAGCAGCACTATTATTAAGTTCCACACTCCTTCTTGCTTCGGGATGCTCCCTATTGCCCAAGGAACAGGATGAAGAAGCGCTTCCGTCGATTAATCCACCTAAGCTTTCGAAAAAACCTGAATATATGGTGAAAACAGAAACCCTTGAGACGAAAGTGAGAGGGAGCGGGCGATTAATGGCCTTACAAGAAGAGAAATTGTTCTTCTCCGAAGATATGTCTGCCAAACGGATAAGTGCCATACTTGTGAAGAATGGCGATTCCGTTGAACAGGGACAGCCGATTGCAGAACTCGACGTGTCGGATATAGAGAGCGATTTAAAACGGAAGAAGCTTCAGACACGTAAGGACGAACTGACGATGATCGAAACGCTTCGTAAGGCTGATGAAATGACGCCTGAACAAGTTGAGCAGGCGAAGATTGATTTCGAACTGAAACGCGAGGAGCTGACGAAGCTTGAATCACAAGTGAGTAAAGCGAAACTGCTCGCACCGTTCAGTGGAACAATTGTCACCGTGTCTGTTAAGAAAGGTGATACCGTGAAGTCTGGGGAATCCGTAGCAACACTCGCGGATTTGAAAGAACTAACTGTCGCTGCAAGCATTAGTGCTGATGATGCGAAGAAAGTGGCTATCGGCATGGAGGTTCAGGTGGACATCAACTCAGCTGGTCAGCACAAAGGGAAAGTAAAGCAGCTTCCTAACCCGCAAGCTGCGAACAACACGAATAATGGTGGGTTCTCTGGTCAGGGGCAACAAGGGGAGCAGGATACGATTGATAACTACTTGGTTGTTCAGTTGAATGAGTTTCCCAAAGGGTTGAATCGCGGTACGCCGCTAAGCGTGACGATTATTACCCAGAGGAAAGAAAACGCCACGACAATCCCGCTTGCAGCACTACGTTCCTATTCGGGCCGAAATTATGTGCAAGTCGTTGATACCCAAGGAAATAAGAAAGAAGTGGATGTAGAAATTGGTCAGCAGACGTCAACCGATGTGGAAATCATAAAGGGTCTCACAGCCGGACAGAAAGTAGTAGGTCGCTAATGTCCATGCCGATGCTGCGGTTTTTATTTCGGAAAATGTGGAATACCCGCTGGCTAACGCTCAGCACCCTGCTTGGTCTTGTCATGGCCGTGGCTTTCACCACGAGCATTCCCATGTATGCCGATGGGTCCCTGAAGCGAGTCGTCGCCAAGTCTTTAGAAGAAAAGAGCGAGGGACTTCCCGCAGGCTCACTACTTATAAGGTATCAAGCAGTAGGAACAGAACGTGCAGATTTGAATGATCTGGAGAACATCAAGACGTATATACAACAGGATGTTCCCAAAGATATTGCTTTTCCCATACATACATATGCAAGTAGTTATGCAATCAAAGGGGCTCCATTATCTCCCGCTGAGGGGACAAAAGCAGATCCAAGTAAACGTCGTCAAATGACGTTAACGTCACTAGGCGGGTTAAAGAATGAAGTCGATTGGTCAAATGGACAGATGCCTTCGGGGCAGCTACAAAATGGCCAAGTGGAAGCTGTCGTCCTAGAAGAAGCTCTTTTTCGTAATGATTTGCACGTAGGTGATGTGTTTAACTATTCCGTTGCAAGTGCCAGCGGCAGTCAACTGCTCAAGGTGAAGATCGTAGGTTCCTTCAAACCGAAAAACGAATCAAGTGCCTATTGGTTCCAAGGGTTAGAGGGGTTAGTCAATGCACTTATTATTAGTGATGATGTATTCATGAAGACGTTGCTAACGGAGAAGAAAATTCCGCTGCAACTTGCTAATTGGTATTATGCTTTCGATCTTCGAGACATTCAAACAAGTCAATTGTCACCGCTTGAGAGTCGTTTGGAACGACTAGATATTAACTTGTTCCAGAAACTTAAAAATACCAAGGTTGATGTATCCTTTAAGCCGATTTTAACTGAATTCAAAGCCCAGAGCTTACAGATGCAGATTTTATTATTCACATTGGCGGCGCCTATGATTGCTATGGTTTTCTATTACATTTTGATGAATGCCCGACAATCGCTGGATCGACAGCGCGGTGTGATTGCGATTTTGCGAAGCCGTGGGGGCAGCACGAATCAAATTGTAGGAATTTACTTCCTAGAAGGATTGTTACTAGGCGTGATTGCGCTATTGATAGGACCGTTTATGGGCTGGTTCATGGCGAAGAGCATTGGTTCTACCAGCGGATTCCTAACATTCGTGGATCGCAAATCAATCCCGATTAGCTTTACACCAGAAGCGATGCTTTACGGTGGGCTCGCTGTTCTCATTGCGATTCTTGCCAGCGTTATTCCAGCGGTGCTTTTCGCTAGATCTTCCATCGTCAATTATAAGCAGCAGCTCGCAAGATCAGACCGTTCGCCACTATGGCAGCGGTGGTTCCTCGATATTGTCCTGCTGGGAGTGGTTGGTTATGGGTTCTACTTATTTGACCAACGTCAAGTATTATCGGTGCAAACAGGCATGACAACTGATCAACTTCAGGTGCACCCGCTGCTGTTTTTCGTACCAGCACTTTCGATTTTCGCACTGGGACTGTTTTTTCTTCGCATCTTTCCGTGGCTGCTGCGATTGTTCGGTTGGTTTGGCCGAAAGTTTCTGCCTGTGCCGCTCTATTTAACGCTTGTTCAGCTGTCTCGTTCAGCCAAAGCGTATTATCCGCTAATGCTGCTGCTCATTCTTACGCTGGGTCTTGGCGTGTACAATTCCTCGGCTGCACGAACGATAGATTTGAATTCTTCGGAGCGAATCTTATACCAATATGGTACCGACGTTGTGATACAAACCGTGTGGGAAGGTGTCTCCGATGATTTGCCGCAGGATCCGAATGCCGGTGGTAAAGGTGGCGAAGCTCAAGGAGGTAATGGGGCAAATGGCGGGTCCGGTTCAGGCGGTGGCCAAAACCAGGGTCAGGGTCAAGGTGGCCCGAAGCCTGGTGAGGAAACCCCCACCAAAATACGTTATGTAGAGCCGCCATTTCAAGTATTCCGCGATTTGGAAGGCGTTCAGGCTGCTGCCAGAGTGATGCAAACCAAAGGAAATGTCGTCGTTTCCGGTAAATCTACCGGGCAGGGAACGATCATGGGGATCGATAATACGGATTTCGCTAAAGTAGCGTGGTTCCGACCTGATTTATTCCCTGCTCATCCGAATCAATATTTAAATGTACTAGGCAGCTATGAGCAGGCCGTTATCATTCCATCCAGTTATGCCAGCAAATATGCCCTTAAGGAGGGTGATTTGCTATCCATTACAATCGGACAGCAGCCCTTGGAATTCGTGATTGTTGGGATATTACCGTATTGGCCAGCTCAATATCCGGATCAAACACCATTTTTCGTAGCAAATCTGGATTACATCTACGATCAAGCTCCAATTACACCCTATGAGGTATGGCTCAAAATGAAACCAGACGCCAAAGTGGCCCCGATCGTTACAGCTCTACAAGCCAAAGGGATTGAAATTGCCGCCATCAAGGATGTTCGCAACGAGCTCATCGTCCAGAAGAAGCTCCCAGCAAGAGGCGGCGTGTTCGGTATTCTTAGCTTGGGTTTTCTCGTATCTGTCGTTGTGTCTTTAATCGGTTACATGCTTTATTGGTTCTTTAACTTATCTAGCAGGGTCGTACAATTTGGTGTCCTCCGAGCTATGGGGCTTTCCCGCAAGCAATTGACCGGAATGCTGTTGCTCGAGCAGGGTTTCACAGCTGGACTATCCATTGTTTTAGGTATCGTAATTGGCAAGCTAACGAGCTATTTCTTCCTACCCTTTCTGCAAACTTCCCAGAATGTAAAGACGCAGGTGCCGCCATTCCGAGTCATATTCGATTCCAAGGACACCTATCAGTTATATTTCGTGGTTGCTTTCATGATGCTAACTGGCGCTCTGTTGCTGTTCTTACACATTAGAAGGCTGCGCGTTCATCAGGCAGTGAAGCTAGGGGAGGAGAAATAGTGTGATAACTTGCGAGGGCTTAGTGAAAATTTATAAAACCGACGAGATCGAAGTTGTCGCTTTGCAAGGACTTAATATTCAGATTGACGACGGTGAGTTAATGGCGATTATTGGCAATAGCGGAAGCGGTAAATCTACCTTGCTGAACATTTTAGGAGGTCTTGATCGCCCTTCCGCAGGTCAAGTGAAAGTCGGAGATTGGGATTTGCTTAAGATTACAGATAAGCAGCTCGTTGATTACAAACGACATACGGTAGGCTTCATTTGGCAAAATAATGCGCGAAATCTCGTTTCTTACTTGACTGCACTTGAAAACGTGGAAATGCCCATGATGCTTAGCGGGAACTATGATCCTGCCTATGCGAAGCAATTGTTGGACTGGGTTGGCCTTAGCCACCGCTTGAATAATAAACTGCAAGAGCTTTCCGGTGGTGAGCAACAGCGCGTAGCGATTGCGATTTCACTGGCAAACCGTCCGCGTTTGCTGCTTGCGGATGAACCGACGGGGTCGGTAGATACGAAGACGGCGGATATGATTCTTTCCATTTTCCAACGATTGAATAAGGAACTAGGTGTTACGATTGTGATTGTTACTCACGATATGTCTATGGCGGGTAAAGTAGGGCGCGTCGTTGCTATTCGAGATGGGATGACAAGTTCGGAGTTTATTGCTCGCACCTCTTCGGTATCAACCATAGAGGGAGTATCGACAGGACTCACAGGTGAAGCTCACGAGGAATATGTCGTGTTGGATCGTGCGGGCCGTCTACAGGTTCCCAAAGCTTATTTGACCGCTCTGAACATTAACGGGAAAGCAACGATGGAGTTTGACGGCGATACGATCATGATTAAAGCACCAAGAGCACTGCCAGCAATGCCGGTAAATGAGGAACAAGATTCATCTAATTCGCGAACGGTCGGAGGAAAATTAAAATGATAAACATGACACGTAAAGTGATTGTTACAACCTTAACCTTAGCTTTGATGGCTCCACTTGCTGTTGCTTGTACAAAAGGGGAGAAAGCCGACGATAACCAAGAGCGTGTGCTGAAAATCGCGACTAATATGGGCTATGGTGGTAATTATGAATATTTCACACAGCAATTCACCGAAATATTTGAATTTGCTAATCCAAATATCAGGCTAGAAATAATTTCAACGATGGATGAAAAGTTCATGAACGGAAACATTCAGCCGGGTGAGAAGATGCCGGATCCGATGGAGAAGCTAAAAGAAGTGATGCAGGGCGATAATCCGCCGGATGTGGTTATGCTTGGTTATGAACAACTGCCAGAAATCATCGAAAGTAACCTGCTATTACAGTTGGATTCTCGCATAACGAAAGATAAATTCGATACAACCGGAATTGTTCCAGCCGTGATAGAGGGAATGAAGAATGCAGGCGGTGGCAAGCTTTATGCTCTTGCTCCGACATTCAGCTCCTCAGCACTTATTTATAATAAGAAAATGTTCCAAGATGCGGGAGTCGATTATCCAAAAGACGGTATGACATGGGATGAGACATTTGATCTTTCCAAACGATTGGCGAAAGGTGAAGGGGATAAGCGTATTAATGGGTTCTCTTTTACAACTCAAGCCCAGGGTGGCGATTTGTTCTACGGCATGCAAATGTATACAGCTCCTCTGCAATTAAAAATGTTTGATGATGCTGGCGAGAAGATGACGGTAGATACGGACCAATGGGAGAAAGTATGGGCTAAAATGGCACAGTTGCAGAAAGATAATGTTTTCCCAGCTGTAGCCGATCCGCAGAAGCAAATGAATCAAAGGTTTGATCAGAATAATCCTTTTGCGTACGATGATTTTATGTCGGGTCGGTTAGCTATGGGGATTCTCAATTATGGCCAAATTCAACAGCTTACGAACGCAAATAAAAATGCAGCTAATTATAAAGGCTTTACGCCGATCGATTGGGATGTTGTCACAATTCCTTCTCACCCCGAAGCCAAAGGCGTTGGCGGCTCTATCTATATGAATGGCATTATGGGCATTAACGCCAAATCGCAAAATCCAGACGATGCCTGGAAGTTCATCAAGTTCATTAACGGAGATGAGTGGGCCAAACTGAAATCGCGCAGTCAAAACATGTTGGTGGCGCGCTCCAAATATTTGAAACCTACAGAAGGACTGGATTTTCACATGGAAGCTTTTTATAATGTAACACCGGCTCCGATTGAAGATAATTCGAAAATTTATCGTAATAATCCTAATATTTATCAGGTGCAGGAGATTGGTCGTAAGCTGTTTGCCGATGTCCTACAAGGGAAAATAACGGCTCGAGAAGCGCTTAAGAAATGGCAAACGGATGGCGATGCCATGCTCAAACAAATGAAAGAAAACCCAGGTGCGCCCTTGCAACCGATGATGAATCAAGCTCAAGCAGTTCCCGCAGGATAGTATGGATATGGAAGGAGGAAATAGCCCATCATGATCATCAAAATTCACCATAAGTGTGTGGCAGCTATAGCTTTGTCAGCACTGCTTACGCTAGGAGCCATTACACCTGTCTGGGCTGATAGCAGCCCCTCCACACTTGTTCTAGATGTGGGAAAGGTCAACATGACTGGAAACAGTTACTTTGAGTTGAAACAGATTCATCTTCTACAGGATCAAAGTGGGAGGTTAGCGACATTTACCATTTCCATTCATAATGAGGGCAGCAGTGAACTGCAATTTATCGATTATTGGGTGCGTCTGAAAAGCAAATCGGGTAATCAATTCTCAGTTCGATTACTTCCAGCAGATAAGGATAAGAACCGGGTAGCTCCCGGTTCAACGACAGATATAACGTTTTATGCAAATGTGAATACGAGCACGAACTTACAAGATCTCGTTGTGCAATTTATTAAGTGGGATTTCAACCAATCTAATTTTGAACGAGTTTTGGGTGAAGTAGCCATTCCTGATGACTATACAGATGTCACACCTGCTGATCTTGCATCTGTGATTTCTGTCGGTGGAACTAACGTGAAGGCTTCGATTAAAAAGTTCGTCAGTAACAAGAATGAGAAATATTATGTTCCAACGGTGTATGTGAGTTTGGAGAATGTTGGAAGTCATACCGTAACTATTCCTGCGTACCTCTTCTCTATTCGTACTTCAGAAGGGCTGCTGTATCCGATGGAAGCCAAAGGATTGAAGGATTTGCAAATTAATCCGAAGGAGACGAAAGAAATTCAGCTCTCTGGCTCGATTCCGGTTGCTGTTGCTGAAGATGCTTGGCAATTAGCGGTTGCGGAGACAATTCCAGACTTGAAATTGAATGTTGCCGTTGCGAATTTCCAGCTTCCAACTGTTTCACAGCAGGAAGGAGGCTCCGTAGGGAAGGCATATACCTTCACAAGTAAATCTGGAGTGTATACGACTCAGCTGAACGGTTTGCACAGATTGCCCTGGGAGGATCAGGATCTGCTTACAGCCGATTTAACACTGAGCAATAATGGGGAAGAAGCACTGCCTATACCGAAATTATCCGGATATTTCTTATTGGATGACGCAGTGAAAATTGATGCAAAGCTTATCCAGACGGCTAAAGTGATCGGGTTAGGAGCAGGTGCAAGCGTCAATCTGCAAATTGCAGGCAAGGTGCCCTATACATACGAGTTCTCTCAAATCAAATTAGTTCTCCAAGAAAATGAAGGGGAAACAGTAGGAACGGGAACAGGTACAAGTACAGGCAGTACTACAGCAACTGACGTGCTGGAGTTCTCGACACAGGCTGAACTGCAAGCCATTCCATTCATCGGTATGGGGCAATTTTATACATCGAATGATATCGGGCGAAAGGCGAAGTACGGGGTTCGGAGCGTGTCGACTTATGAGGATAAAACGAATATCATGTACTCCGCGATGGTGGAAGCCACTAATTTGGAGAAGCGGTTCACGAATGTGTCCAAGCTTGTTGCCAATTTCCGTTCGTCAGACGGGACGGTATTCCCGGCAAACGTTGTTGAAGTGAAGAACAAGATTAGTCCTACTGGCAAAGCGCTGCTCAATGTTTGGGCAACGGTTCCCAAGGGATTCTCCACGACAAATATGAATTTACTTCTAGGAGAGGCAGTTACGGAAGGCAAGCTGTCGGAAGGTGAGAAATCCGTTCCAGATTCCTATGTGAATCCAATAGCTTACTGGCTGCCAGACGAGAAGACGAATGTAGCAACAACACTTAAAAATGTGGATTTATTCCCGTATACGATCTCGATTGATAAAATAGGAACATCCATTTCGGACGGTGTATTTACGTTGCAATTCAACTACGAGTTAACCAAAGAGAAGATGACTGAGATTAATACCGAAGGTCATAACTTGCTGCTTGTTTTTGAAGATGGCGGCGGAATTAAGCGATTTGAGAGGGCATTTGATTTCAAAGATTTCGATGTCATTAATGGAGATTCATCGGCGGATGAAGATTCTAAGATTCGTCTTGGTAAGAGAGATAATTTTAAAATAACAATCCCAGATCCTGGCCTCATTTATAATACTAAGTTTCTACAAAAATATACATTTAGCATCTATGACGAATTCCAAGGCCAACGAAAGTTGCTAGCCACACAAAAGGCTGACTGGTTTATTACTACGGACTAAAAACCGTTAACATTGGCGAGGCTGTAGGTAACAATCTTTTGGATAGGGGCTAGCCGCGAATGAAATTTGAACTGGGTCGTTGTTTACTACAAGAACGCTTGGATGAGCATGGAATGAGTAGGGATGAACTAGCGCGGGCCCTGTTTTATAAGCCTGAGCGGATCATTGACTATATGGAAAATAAGAGAGTCATGCCTTTACAAGTGGCAATTTCCGTTGCGGATACCGTCGGTTGTCAGGTTAGGGACTTGTATGAGTTGATTAGTAAAAATCCCACCCTCTAATATAGAGAGTGGGATTTTTGCATTTGTTTTATGAAGATGGATTCGTAAATATAATTTCAAAATCAGGCACGACTGAATTATCTCTGCTGTATCTCAGTTTCTCGGCTGCATCGGCTATGTAGGTGAGAACAACTGGGAAAGTTGACGTATGTCCAAATGAGAAATCATACACATTGGTGGAATAGCCCGTACTGTACCTACCTAGGTAACCGTTTAGGTTACGTGCGGTTACAGAATAGAACAAGTTTCCAGTTATGTCTTGGTCAAATGCGAGACTGTAAGTGTCTGTGCTCGCTGATTGTGTTTGATGATAAGATGCTATGACACGCATGCCATTAATTATTCGGCGGATCGAACCTTCTGTGAGTACATTACCATGAGCTGTGTAGGCCGACTCCAAGTTGTTAGAAAGTTGGATAAAGTTAAGTCCAAGTATGCTTGGCAGATTGCCTGCAGTAAATAACAGTTCATCCACAATGTTCAGTGTATGATTAGCCACGGAATGCTCGATCAAAGCGGCTTGTCTACTTACTGAAATCTCAGTTGCAATCGGAATATACGAGTAACCAACTCGAACCTTTAATGCATCGATCCATAAAGGAGTTGCCAAAGCCGATTGCAAGACTTCAAAGCTATAAACTCCGCCTCCAAGATTTAGGAAGTTCGAGAACAATGCAGAGTCGTTTAAACCTCTAGTCTCCCCACCAACGATTGCTTTCACATCCTGCGAAGTAAGGCCCGTATTCCCTTCGTTGTATAAATTAGCAACCTTGAATGTTAAGACAACATTGGATCCGTCACTTTTTAAATGCTGGCTAATCATTTGAGTGGCATAAACAGTTGGATTATAATCTCTAATGGAGAAGCTAGGCACCTTAGAGAGCAAAGTATTCAATTGTGTGCGACCGAGTGGTCCGCCATCTTCCATAAACACATCCAAGATCACTTGTTTTACATACTGTACGTTGGTAGCATCCGCATGATAAACGCCATTCGCTATTAAATTTTCTAAATTCATTGCATCCCAAGCCGTAGGATAATTATCGACATAAGCGTAGAGCGCTTGGTTAAGAGATGCAGTGGAGGTGTACTCCCTAATAATGTCTCCTAGTAAATTTGAAATTTGATAGTTCTGTAAGCCGACGAATTCCGCGCGTTTGGCTACGATTGCTCTTTTGTAGTTTTCGAAAGCCGTATCCACGATATTACCGACACACGTGTTTTTCAAATCGTCCAAAGTTAAGGAGGCAGTTCCTCCGCTTGCTGCGTATGCTTGAACGGCACCCAGCGCAGATCCACTATCTACGGCTTCCAACTCTAGTGTTTGACTTATCCCGTATAACGCGTTCTTTGCTGTGAGTGTGAAATGCCCTGTGCCCGTAACATTCAGGTAGCCCTCTTGGGAAATAGTTGCAATCCCACTTGGCTCAATGCTCCAGACGATGTCTTTATTCGTCGCATTATTAGGTGCAATGTTTAGGCTGACTGTACTGGAACTATTGGTGGGTATACGATTAGAGTTCGTATAAATACTGATTCCAATCGATGTAACCGGAATCCCTAAATCTGGAGTAGTTACGGATAATTCTTCTGCTTGGATGACTACTCCTCTAAGAGAAAGATCCGAAAGGGTATACGTTGTCGAGCTCTCTTCGCCAGCAAACACGATTTGATAGGAGCTGCTGACATTATCGTATACAAACGAAGGGAAAATCTCGCTATCACTTAGACTTGTTTCTTCACCGTTTATCTTAACTGTGAGATCGTTGGCTGTGTAGCCTTTTAACGAAATCCCTTTAGTGTTTTTGATACTCAAACGAAGAGCTACATGCTTCGTTCCAAGTCCTTGTTGAATAGGTGTTCCTGCCCAGTTAGATAATTCAGGTGAAGGTAAGCTGTCATTAATTGCCTCTTGAATCGCTGTTCTATTCAAAAGCTTATAATTGCCGCGCTGGAACTCAAGCTCCATGAAATGCTCTGCTACAGCAAGTTGCGAGGCGGAGGAAATGCCAGTTAGTTGATAAGCACTGAGAATGGTTTCAGCGTTATTGTTGAGCACTGCCCAATTGTAAGTGCTAAAAATGCCTGACATTAACGCTCGCTGAATCACTGGCGCGGTATTCGCAACATCTATCCAACCTTGCATTTTTGCAACAAAATCTTGATCGCTTGAGGCTGAAAGCAGTGCGTCCTTATCCATATTAAGAGCAAATTGATACAACTCGATCTGAGCCCCGTCTATATTTTGAAGCCCTGCACGGATGAAATCATATTTGGTTATCCAAGTCATGTTAGCTATCTCTAATCCATAGCGGATATCCGACAAGACCTTTGATAAGGATTTATGAACATTGATTACGGCAGACGGTACTGAGATATTCCCTGTGCTATCAACGGCATACAGCACATAGTCACCTGGAGGGACTGATGCTAACTTCAACGTAGCTTGCCCGTCAGTTGAGGCAAACACGTTTGTTACTGCGTGAGAGGTAATCTCCGCTAATATGCGTGTTGTTCCCTCTGGCACTAAATAAAGCGTGGCGGCTTCATTCAAAGTGGCCTTGACATCTTGTAGATCAAGCTCCACGTCACCAGTGGAGACAGCGGTAAGGGTAGGTGGTACCGTATCGTGCTCTGGCAATAATCTGACGTTCGTCAGTTGTACTTGGCTAGCGTTGGAGTAACTATCTTTTTGAATTGTTTTCTCCGATTGACTAGTAAAGTGAATCGATCGGTTTGGAAGATTTAAATTACCGTAGGAATAGATATTTTCAGCTACATAAATTATTGAAACATTTGGATTAGCAAGTGCATTTCCTAATCCTTCGGCGTTATTTACAAACGCAGTAAGATCGCTTGTACCATCCGTGATAAAGTAATTCTTCTGAGGTACTATTTTAATAAATCCATCATAATTTCCTAGGCTGTTTAAATTAATTGCCCCTACGAAGCTGTAGAGTGCTGCTCGAAGTTTCATTTCGTCACTGCCAACGTCACAATACATATCTAATCCACTCCACCCGACACCAGGAGATGAAATTGAAAAATTAGGAGAAGATAGCTTGATGTTGGAATTAGAAACGGATACCCCTCCGAGCGAGATAGGTCGGTTGAAATTGAACGATGCCGTTAGATGGATATCATTGAGTAATAAAATATAAGGAACGCTAGTATCCGCATATGCCGCTAGTAGCTGGGTTTCGTTAGTTACTGCTACACCTTGTTGCAAGTAAAGATATTTATAATTTTGACCCTTAGAAACAGTGAACGGCTGCATCGGATACAAAATATATCCCGACTTTTCAGTAGTAAGGGTATAACTTGCATTTGCAGGGATATTTGAAAAGCTGAATGTACCTTCGGCATCTGACGTGACTGTTTGCGAATAGCTACCGCCAATTGCCCACAAAGTGACACTTACATTAGCTAACATGGGATTATTATTGGTTGCATCGCTAGCTCGAACAACACCTGTTATTGTTCCAACTGGTTGAAACTCAATTGTACCGATACTGTTAAGATTTGGTGCAACTGTCATCGCAGTTAGCGGAAGTTTAGGCTGGTAGTCTACAATGGCGATCTCTTGAATCGTATATCCCACAGGCAGATTATAAAATGTGAATTGACCGCTTTCGTTCACATAAGCCGTGTAGCTAGTCCCTGGAATTGTAGCTTGTGTATACGTGATGATCTCACCAGTAGTGGATCTGGCGTAGCCCTGAACATTAGCCGTTTGATGCGTGAGGCTCACCGATACCGGCGAACTCTCATTTTGCGTGACCGTCACGGAGATATCTTGGCCTATGTAGTTATCAGCTGAAATCTGTAGGGTGTAGCTGCCCAGTGGGAGGTTATTGATTGTAAAATTGCCAGATGCATCTGTATATGCCGTTGTTTCGGTTCCTTTAACACGGATTTGTACGGATGCTAAGCTGCTGCCAGTAGTAGAAGTAATGCTTCCGATTATGCTACCTCGGAGTTTTTGCATGATAAGATTGCCAAAATCCTTGCTTTCACCTGGTGATAAATTAAATGGAAGCAAATATACAGTCTCATAGTTGTCTTTCGTGACCTCTAGCTGTGCATCGTTCCGAGGCGTAACATCGTCGAACGTAAATTGTCCAGTCGCATTGGTGCTTGTGGAAACGCCATCGAGTGAGACTAGGGCTTCGCTTACGGAATTGCCTTCCTCATCAATTAACGTTCCTTTTACACTACTCGTGATCGGAGTGAGGCTTACGGTAACAGGCGTATTCTCGTTTCTCGTGACCGTTATCGTCAAACTTTGTCCCATGTAGTTCTCCGCAGAAACCTGAAGTGTATAGTCACCTACAGGCAGGTCACTAATCGCAAAATGCCCATCTTCATCGGTTTCAAACGTACGATTAGTTTCTGCTATTGTAATTATTGCAGATGCTAGATTCCCACCGAACGGCAATGTAATATTTCCTGAGATACTGCCTTTAGATTTCTTAATTATCAGATCGCGAAGATCCTTGGTTTCACCTGGGGATAGGTTAAAAGGAAGCAAATGTACAGTCTCATAGTTGTCTTTCGTGACCTCTAGCTGTGCATCGTTCCGAGGCGTAACATCGTTGAATGTAAATTCTCCATTCTCATTGGTGCTTGTGGAAACGCCATCGAGTGAGACCAGGGCCCCGCTAACGAAATTTCCTTCCTCGTCAACTAACGTCCCTTTTACAATACTTGCGTTCGGAGTGAGGCTTACGGTAACTGGAGTAATCTCGTTTCTCGTGACCGTCACCGTCAAGCTTTGTCCCACATAATTCTCCGCGGAAACATGAAGTGTATAGTCGCCTACTGGCAGGTCACTAATGACAAAATGCCCATCTGCATCGATTTCAACCGGTCGATTAGTCTCTGTTAGTGTGATTAGTGCGGATGCTAGATTGCCACCGAATGGCAAAGCAACACTTCCTGAAATACTGCCTTTGGATTTCTTGATGACCAAATCGCTAAGCACTTTGGATTCACCTGGTGATAAATTAAATGGAAGCAAATATACAGTCTCATAGTTGTCTTTCGTGACCTCTAGCTGTGCATCGTTCCGAGGTGTAACATCGTCGAACCTAAATTCCCCAGCCGCATTGGTGCTTGTGGAAACGCCATCGAGTGAGACTAGGGCTTCACTTACGGAATTGCCTTCCTCATCAACTAACGTTCCTTTTACACCACTCGTGATCGGGGTGAGGCTTACGGTAACTGGAGTAATCTCGTTTCTCGTGACCGTCACCGTCAAGCTTTGTCCCACATAATTCTCCGCGGAAACATGAAGTGTATAGTCGCCTACTGGCAGGTCCCTAATTGCAAAATGCCCATCTACAGCGATTTCAACCGGTCGATTAGTTTCTGTTAGTGTGATTAGTGCAGATGCTAGATTGCCACCGAACGGCAAAGCAACACTTCCTGAGATACTGCCTTTAGATTTCTTAATTATCAGATCGCGAAGATCCTTGGTTTCACCTGGGGATAGGTTAAAAGGAAGCAAATATACAGTCTCATAGTTTGCTTTCGTGATCTCTATCTGTGCATCATTCCGTGGAATAATACCTTCGAACGTAAATTGTCCAGCCGCATTGGTGCTTGTGGAAACGCCATCGAGTGAGACTAGGGCTTCGCTTACGGAATTGCCTTCCTCATCAACCAACGTCCCTTTTACAATACTTGCGTTCGGAGTGAGGCTTACGGTAACTGGAGTATTCTCGTTTCTCGTGACCGTCACGGTCAAGCTTTGTCCGACATAATTCTCTGCGGAAACGTGAAGTGTATAGTCGCCTACTGGCAGGTCACTAATTGCAAAACGCCCATCTACAGCGATTTCAATCGGTCGATTAGTCTCTGTTAGTGTGATTAGTGCGGATGCTAGATTGCCACCGAACGGCAAAGCAACTCTTCCTGAAATACTGCCTTTGGATTTCTTGATGACCAAATCGCTAAGAATCCTTGTTTCACCTGCTGTTAGGTTAAAAGGAAGTAAATATACAGTCTCATAGTTTGCTTTCGTGATCTCTATCTGTGCATCATTCCGTGGAATAATACCTTCGAACGTAAATTGTCCAGTCGCATTGGTGCTTGTGGCAACGCCATCGAGTGAGACTAAGGCTTCGCTTACGGAATTGCCTTCCTCATCAATTAACGTTCCTTTTACACTACTCGTGATCGGAGTGAGGCTTACGGTAACTGGAGTATTCTCGTTTCTCGTGACCGTCACGGTCAAGCTTTGTCCGACATAATTCTCTGCGGAAACGTGAAGTGTATAGTCGCCTACTGGCAGGTCACTAATTGCAAAACGCCCATCTACAGCAATTTCAATCGGTCGATTAGTCTCTGTTAGTGTGATTAGTGCGGATGCTAGATTGCCACCGAATGGCAAAGCAACACTTCCTGAAATACTGCCTTTGGATTTCTTGATGGTCACACTGCCCAGATCCTTGATTTGACCTGTAGCTATATCAAAGTCAGGCACGGTCACTGTCTCGTAAGTAGCTTTCGTGACGACAAGTGTTGCACCAATGCGCTCCGTAACATCATTGAAGGTAAATTCCCCACTCGCATTGGTGGTTGCTGAAACGCCATCTAACGAAACAGTTGCACCTACAACGAAATGGCCACCCTCATCAATAACCGTTCCTTTTACAATGCCTTTAACAGGCGTGAGGCTTAGTGGAACTGAGCTAATCTCATTTTGTGAGACTGTCACTGTTCTGACATTACTCAAGTAGTCCGCGGAAGAAAATTGTAGTGTATAGTCGCCGATCGGTAAGTTGTTGATGGTAAAATCGCCATTTGCATCGGTTTCAAACATGGCATTTGTTTCTAGAATAGTGATGTGTATCGCTGGCAAATTACCGCCATACACAGAAGTCACCTTGCCTGAAATAGAACCTTTGGCTTTCTTGATGGTCACACTGCTCAGATCCTTGATTTGACCTGTAGCTAAATCAAAGGCAGGCACCGCCACCGTTTCGTAGGTAGCTTTCGTGATGCTGAGTGCTGCACCGCTGCGCGCCGTAACATCGTTGAACGTAAATTCTCCACTAGTATTGGTAGTTGCTGAAACGCCATCAAGCGAAACAGTTGCACCAACAACAAAGTGGCTATCCTCATCAATAACCGTTCCTTTTACAATGCCTTTAATAGGAGTGAGGATTACTGGAACTGAACTAACTTCATTGTGTGAAACCGTTACCGTTCGGACATCACCGACATAGTTAGGAGAAGAAAACTGTAGCGTATAGTCGCCGACTGGCAAGTTGTTGATCGAAAAATCACCATTGGCATCGGTTTCTAGCACCGTGTTGTTTTCTAGAATAGTGATGTGTATCGCTGGCAAATTACCGCCATACACAGAAGTCACCTTGCCTGAAATACTGCCTTTAATCACGATAGGAGATAGCCGGATTGTTCCTGTATCATATACAGTTTCTGAAACGGTAATACCTTGGATATCTATAGGTTGGAAACCTTCTTTTATTACATGAAGTGCAGTTATTCCCAAGGGGAGGTGGGTAAGGGTAAATGACCCGTTATTATCTGTCGAGGTTGAATAGGTAGTTCCAGTTACGCTAACGAAAGCTTTACTTAAGTTTTGACCAGTGGCTGACGTAACGACACCTCGAATACTTCCGGTCAGCTGTGGACTAACTACTTTAGCAAGCTGAAGAGTAGGTATCGTCGTTAAGCTGCCATTTGTTACATGAAAGTCTTGTCTGGCTTGCGAGTAGGTGTCCTTTGTTACGGTAAGGTTGTGGTGGCCGGTTGGCACTTCGCTCAAGTTGAAATAACCGCTAGAATTTGTAAGCACAATCATAGGTGTGGAGAGACTATCGACTGTAACAATTGCTGACGCCAGACCCAAACTGTCAGGTCCATACACGTAACCAGAAACGGAACCGTAGGTAGGGATTTTTCTCAAAATCAAATTGCTCAAGTTGCGAGTGTCCCCACTCAATATATTAAATACCTCTGATGAAGCCGCGGCATAACCTTCCTTTGTAACTTCAACTTTCGTCTGATAAGTAATAGGGACATCGTTGAATTGAAAATAACCCAATTCATTCGTCTGCATGTGCAAACTGGTTCCTTCAATATTGATCTCAGCCTTATTAACCGCAGCACTGTTCTCATCCGTGACGAAGCCTGTGATTGTCCCAAGACTTGCTTCCTTATTACTAGACTGAATTTGTCTTAAGAGATTTCGTATATCGGCTTGATCAAATATATTTTTCCCTGTAATCGTACGCATTGTTTGTGGATCTTGAATGGCTTTCACCACATCCGCAATATCAACGCCATTAGTGTCTTGATCCAGTGTATAGCTGGCCAATACCGATGTTGGCAAAGTGCTAGACAGTAAACAAATACTTATAAAAATCTTTAACTTTTTCATATATGCATCTCTCCTACAAAAAGCTATTCCAGACCCGTGGATAGTTCATTAGATACACAAATCGTATCATATGTCGGGAGTTTTTTGTTGGTTTTTGGCGATTTTTATTAGAAACTAATGGAAAGTCGCTCCTCAATAGATTATGAGTACCTATAAAAAAACAAAAAGGGCTAAGAATCACCCAAATGGGGACTCCTAGCCTTTTGTATTTATTCAAACCGTAACAGGCATCAACTGCTCATGTTCATCGTCAGTACTTTCCGTCTTTTTACGTGTAAGAAAGTAAACACTGGTTAGAATCAAGGAGCCGACAAGGTAGATACTCAAGTAGCCCACTTGATGCCACATGTCCGTGTACTGACCACTGGAAATGACATACCGGAATCCTTGAATCGCATAGGTCATTGGCAGCCAAGGATGAAGGGCTTGAGCCCAATTGGGCAGCAACTCCAGCGGATAGGTCCCAGCGCTTGAAGCTAATTGAAGAATCATCAGCAGCAGAACAACGAAGCGACCTGGTTGATCCAGCCATGTGACGAACATTTGGATAATCAGCATGAAGGTTAAGCCGACGACGAAGGTAAAGACATAGAACAAGGGAACACTCTGGACCTTCAAATCTAGCACATAGGTGAGGACGGTCGTTGCAATCAAAGCTTGGAAAGTACTCATTAGACTAAAAGTAAGCAGCTTGCTTACCAGTAATCGAAGCCCCCGTGCCCCTGGCGTGGATGTGCTTCTGGCTGCATAGATGGTCGTGAACACCAGAGAGCCTGCAAATAACGCCATGGATATGAAGTAAGGAGCAATTCCGTTCGCGTAGATCGCAACCTTGCGGTCATCATTGGCCGTAATCTTCACGGGCTCTGCCAGCATTTTGATCGTATTGTCATCCGCTTTGACGGCTGCGGTTTGCTTCGCGGCATCGTTCAATTTCGCAGCCAGTTGTCCGCTGCCATCCACCAACTTCGGTGCACCAGCGTCAAGCGCAGTCGCTCCTTCATTTAGTTGCGCCGCACCGCTGGCTACTTTGTGGATACCCGCGGTCATTTGCGTCATGCCGCTGGCCAGATCTCCAGCTCCAGTGCTGACTTGCGCCGCGCCGCTTTGCAGCTTGATGCCACCAGCGGATAGCTGTGGCAAATTCGCATTGAAGGTGTGCAAGCCATCAGCCAATTGCTGCCCACCTGTCTGCAGTTGCGTTGCACCCGCAACGAGTTGCTTGTTGCCGTCACGGAGCTTCTCGGCACCAGTGACAAGCTTTTCCGTGCCCGAAGCGACAGCCTGCCCTCCTGTGAGGAGTTTCTTCTCCGCGTCATGCAGCTTCTTGTTTCCTTCTGCGACATCCTTGCTGGCTGCAAGGAGCTTAGCTACTGCCCCATTCGAGGCGAGGTCAGGATGCGCCGCGACGAATGCTTCAAGACCTGAGGCGAGCTGCGCGGAGCCGTCTTCCAATTTATCAGATGCGCTTAGGGCTGACGTAAGGCCTTCTACTAATTGTGTGCTTCCTTTGGAAGATGAGGCTAAGCCGGAGGCCAATTGATCGGCTCCCGTTTGGGAAGCTTGCAATCCCGAGACTAGGGAAGATGCGCCTGCTGCTGATTTTTGAGCACCTTGTTCCAGCTGAGCGCCTGCGTTTTGCAATTGGCTCACCCCGCCAGCAAGAGTAGCGGCACCTTTGCTTACTTCCAATGCGCCTGCGCTTAGGCTGCCGGCCCCTTTTTGCAACAAGCCAGCACTGTCGTCCAATTGCTTGGTGCCATCTGCAAGAATAACTAAATTGGTTTTCACCTCATGAATCCCGTCACTTAAGGTCTGTGCGCCAGCCTGAAGATCGGAGGCACCTTTTCCTGCTTCGCTGAGCCCGTTCGAAATGGTTTCGAATTCGGAGAGAATACTCGTTGAATAGGCTTCTGTCAGCGTTTTGGATAATTTATTTTTTAACTCCTTCGTTGCGCTTTCTCCGATTTGACCGGCAACAAAGTTGTAATAACTGTTTGATTCGAATATGATTTCCGCCTGTTTCGGTGTCGTGCTTGTAATCGATGCGGCATCCGTTGAAAAGGTTGGGGGAACCGTGATAGTCGCGTAATAATGGTTATTTCTCATTCCCTGTGCAGCTTCTTCTGCACTCATAAACCCCCACGAAAAGCTGTTGTTTTCCTTCAGCTCATCGATAAACTCATTGCCTACATTTCGTGACTCGCCTTCAAAATCAGCACCCTGATCCAAATTGACGACGGCGATAGGGAGTTTCTCCAATTGGCCGTAGGGGTCCCAAGTTCCTTTTAGCAAGAATCCACTATATAAAATAGGAACTAAGGCGACAGCTACGAAAGTAATGATCATCATAGGGTTCCTAATAAAGCGGCGAAATTCAGATGCAAATACGTTTAAAATGTTTTTTTTCAATTGCAATGCTCCTTTACGTGTGACAATCGTCGTTAATGATGTTCCCTTTTTTCAAGCAATTATTCGAAAGATGTAAGACTCCATCTAAGGTGACTCGGCAATGTGAATAGGATTACTGTATAATACCACTAACAAATGATAAAATATATTTAAGTTTAATTTATTTACCTAAACAAATAGTTAAGGATGAGAGACATTGAATATTATACAGCTCCAATATTTCGTTGATTCGGCGGAGTCGGGTTCGTTTACAGAAACGGCCAAAAAGCACGGAATTACCGTACCCGCCGTCAGTCAATCCATCAGTCAACTAGAGAATGAATTAGAAGCTACGCTTTTTACCCGTTCCAAAAAAGGGATTGCTCTTACACAGGATGGGTTTAAAGCTATGAAATATGCACGTACCATACTAACTAACGTACGAAATATGAGAAATGAGCTCTCCAAGTCCAATCGAATCAACACAGGAAATATCGTAATCGCCACCATACCTGGCATGGTTTCGTTGGTAACGGACACCACGATTACCTTTATGGGGATCTATCCTCATATTAATGTTCAACTTTTGGAGGGCGATAATACAGCGGTTATGAATCAGGTGATGAAGGGGGAAGCGGATATGGGGTTCGTCTCCTTGTCACGGGAGAGTCAAGACGACTCCTTCACGTGGGAGCCTGTGATTCGCGGGGAAGCGGTCATTGTGGTGAATAAGCAATCCCCTTTACGGTTTTTAACAGCGATAACAAGCTCCGAATTACATAATGAAGTATTGGTTATTTATAAAGATGCTTATATTGAGAGGGTTGCAGCGGAATTGATTGCAGGAGACTCTGGCAACCGAATTGCATTAACGACGAATAACACCCAAGCCATCATGCAAATGGTTAGCCGCGGTAATGCCATCACCATCGCAACGGATTACATCGTGAATACGATGCCGGAGAAATTCAAAAACGGGGTCGTCACGATACCGATTGGGAAATATAAAAAATACCCGAACTATCTCTGGCGAATTACGAAGAAGGATGTTGAAGTGACTGCGATCATTAAGGAGTATACGCAGCATTTGTATGCGAATTTGGAGTGAGGGATTGCCCACCAAACGTAATAATCACATTCCCCTTCTTACGCCCTGTTTCCACATACGAATGAGCCTCAACCATCTGTTCTAACGGATAGCGTCTATCAATCACGGCTTTCATGTGACCCATCTCAAAAAGCTCCGCGAGAAACGCGAGATTCTCTTTCTTCTGCTGTAAACCCGAAGTTGTGAATTTGGCTTTTTTGCTGCCGATCTTAGATGTCCATAGCATCTGAAGCATAATGCCCAGCGATGGAACGGTCGTGAGATAGACACCTTTTGCAGAGAGCGAGCCTCTACATTGTGTGAATGAACGTTTGCCTACAGCATCGAAAATAACATCGTAAGTTCGGCCGTTTTTTGTAAAATCCTCCTGCGTATAATCAATAACCTGATCCGCCCCCAGCGACTTCACGAATGAGGCATTCGTGGAACTGCACACACCCGTCACTTCTGCTCCGAAGTACTTCGCCAGTTGTACCGCGTAAGCCCCTACGGATCCGGAGGCGCCGTTGATCAAGATCTTGTGTCCCCGTTGAAGTCGTGCCGTATCTCGGAGAAATATCAATGCTGTTAAGCCGCCATCACAGAGACCAGCAGCCTCTTCATAGCTCGCGTGAACTGGAAGTTTAGCCAGTGTGCCAGCTTCAGGCAGACAGACGTACTCCGCATAGGCCCCGAAAGTAGTCGGACTTATTCCAGAAACGCGATCGCCAACTTGGAAGGCCGTGACGCTTTTACCCACTGCATCAATTTCACCTGCGAACTCCACGCCGAGTATCGTATATTTGGGTCTGTGCAGACCATACATCAATCGGATGATGAAAGGGTCAGCCTTGCGAAAAGCGCAATCCGAAGGGGTGACAATGGCCGCGTGCAGTTTAATCCTTACTTCATTGTCTTTGGGTTCTGGCTTATCTACCTCTTTCAGTTGAAGCACATCAGGTGACCCGTAGGTGGTACATACAATCGCTCTCATGGGAACCCCTCCTGGATTGAAATTGATCTTTCTCACACCTGCTCATCCTCGATAAAGAAAACATCCTCCAACGGTAACTTGAAGGCACGTGCAATACGAAAAGCTAATTCCAAAGAAGGGGAGTATTTGCCCTGTTCGAGGGCGACGATGGTTTGTCTGGTTACCCCAACTTTGTCTGCCAACTGCTGTTGCGTCATTTCATCCTGATTAAATCGTAATTTCCTTATGTGATTGCTGATCAGACTTTTGCCCATCTTAAACTCCTTTCCGATAATGATAGAGCTGCGTGAATACACCGGCCATTTCTGACAAGAACCCTGAGAAGATCAGAATGATGAACATCGTGGCAGGTGTCATATCCATTACCAACGATCCCATGGCTAAAAGGAAGCCAAGCGTAAAGGCATAATGCGAATTTCTTGTCGCTTTCAGATCAATTAATTTGTCGAGTTCATCGGAGAAAGAAGGCTCCAATTCTTTGGTCGTAATGCGATAAATGATATTGAAAATAATAGCAATAATGATTTTAGCTACAATGGATACCGGGATTAAGATTAAGATAGCTGCGGCCCAAAAGCGGAGAGTTTCCGTCGTATCCATATTCGTATCCTGAACCTTTTGAAAGACATACCAACAATAGAAACCAAAAATGAACACCGTGCTTATAAATGAGACGATATGCTTTTTCTCTTGATAGGACATTTTTTTTCATGCCTCCTGTATGTTCATTTTTACTTTTAGTAAAGTATTATATACACAATGTAACGTATACCATACATGAAGTCAACTGTACAATACACCATTTAATTAAAAATGTCTTGATCGCAAACATGATATAATCAGCCTAGAATGAATGATGCAGGTCAAAGGGGATAGCCATGAGTGTAATTCGATTGGAGAATGTTACGAAGAAATATGAGGACGCGATGATTTTTCGCGATATTTATTTTAAAGTGAGTCAAGGTGAGCGAATTGGCTTAATTGGACGGAATGGTGCGGGGAAATCGACGGTTTTTAGGCTGATCATGGGGAAAGAAGAGCCTACATCAGGCAAGATAGAAGTTGATCCTTTGGTTAAAATAGGGTATTTCTCGCAATTCTCGGAAATGACCGGAAGCTTGTCCGTTCAGCAGGAGTTGGAAATGTGCTTTGAGCAGGTTGCGTTGATCGAACGCGAGTTGCAGGAAGTTGGTGAGAAGCTCGGTACGGTCACGGATGACGGCGAGATGGATAAGCTGCTGACGAGGCAAGCTGAGCTATTTGAGCAAATGGAACATTTGGACGGATGGAACGTTTCTGTAGAGATCAACACCGTTCTAACGAAGCTTGGATTTAATGAGCGGTCGCGTCATCAGCCTGTCGATGAATTGTCCGGGGGCTGGAGAAATCGTGCTGCGCTTGCCAAAATGCTCATAGAGCAACCTGATGTTGTCCTGCTGGACGAGCCGACCAATTACTTAGATATCGAAGGGATCGCTTGGTTGGAGCAGTGGCTGTATCGGTTCAAAGGCGCGATGATTCTGATTTCTCATGACCGGGAATTTATTGACAAGGTCGTCACGCAAGTGATCGAGATCGAGAACTATCGCTTTCAAGATTATGAGGGGAATTATACCGACTATATCCGCAAAAAGAAGATGCGCAAAAAGGAGCTCGACCGTCAATTTGAGTGGGAAGAAGAGCTGCTCCTCATGGAGTCGGAGGCTATCGAAAGCCGCGCCAGCAAAAAAATGTCCAAGGACCGTCTCTCACGCCAGCTAGCCGATAACAAAAAACGGATTGAACCGCACCCCGTCAACGTCCTGATCACGGATATTTATGAGCGTCTGCGGTTTCCGGACAAGCTGTGCGAGGTGAAAACGATCGGTCAGACCTACGAGGATAGGACCATCTTTGAGAACGTCAGCTTCGATATTCAAAAGGAAGACCGCCTAGTCATCGTAGGCCCGAACGGAAGCGGGAAATCCACGCTCATCAAGGTGCTTACGGGACAGGAGAAGCCGGAGTCCGGCGAGGTGATCTGGGAGAAAGGCGTCAGCTACGCGTATTTTAACCGGATGTGGGAAGAGCTTAATCCGAAGGATACCGTTAGCCATGCGGTGAATACGTACGGTCTCGGACTGGATGCGCCGCGGAAAAAGGTGAACAAATTCCTCGCCATGTTGCAATTTTCGGAGATGGACCTCAGCAAGTTTATTGGCAACTTGTCCGGCGGTCAGAAGGCGCGGGTCGCGCTAGCGAAGTGTCTCCTCTCCGGCGCCGCGGTCATCATCTTGGATGAGCCGACGAACCATCTCGATCTGATGAGTATTCAAGTCATGGAGCAGGCTCTGATTCATTTCCCTGGTGCAGTCATTACGGTCAGCCACGATCGGTTCTTTATTGATAAAATCGGCACGAAAATGCTGACGTTTGACCCGGCGACGGGGGTAACTGAGCAGAATTTATAGGAGGAGAGGTTAGTATGGAACAGTTTACAGTTGTCCAATGTATTTGGATTCAGGCTTCGCTGGAGCGAGCATGGCAAGCGGTAACGGAAGGCGAGCAGCTTACGGAGTGGTACTCGCCAGGCTCGCCATGGGACGTCCTGGAGCTTTCGCCGGGGGCTGAGGTTTACTTCCACCATGCACCGAACGAGTACCATGAAGGGACGGAGATTGTCACCTTGCGAGCAACCATTGAGGCGGTGGAGCCTCTGGAACGCTTCGCGTTGCGTTGGGAGTTTAGTGTACCAGATTCGGAGATGATCACGACATTTCTCACTGTGGAGGAAGGTGACGGCACACGTGTGACGATCACCGAAACGGGCTATGAGACCCAAGAGCAGGCGAAGCCGACCGAAGAGGGGTATGCCATGTCGTTGGAGAATTTGAAGGCTTACTTAGAGGGGCATGAGTTGCCGTATTAGAAGCGAGATCCTCAGCATCGTGAGCTTGGGCTCACTTACTGGATCACATACAGTTAATTTCAGGGCTTTCCGTCGAAAACGAAGAATGGGAAGAATTAACTGTACGTTTTCCATCAATCGCGGATAAATAGGAGTTTAACGTCAAATTAGATGGCGTTTTTCCAGTTAATCAGCTGACACGGCCGCATGATCTTTATGGAATGAGAACACTTGATCCTATATAGGCGTGCGTGTTACAATTTTAGGAAATAGACAAGAAACGGTGGGATTGCACGATGAGAATTCAATTAGAAGGCATCACGATGTTATCAAAGGATGTTGCACGACTAGCTCGTTTTTATCGGGAAGTGCTTGGTTTTCGAATTGTGGTGGAAGAAGCGGATTATGTTGAATTCGACAATAGCGGCGTTCGTCTAGCCATTTTCACGACTCCCCTCATGGCGGATAATACGAATGGTCATCCTTCGTTTTTGGAAGAGCGCAAAGGGCAAGCCTTTGAGTTTAATTTTCAATGTGACTCACCAGAAGACGTGCATGCTCTTTATAAGGAGTACATCTCCAAAGGGGCTACGGCGATTATGGAGCCAAAGGTGAAGTCATGGGGACACGTAACGGCCTTCTTCGCTGATCCGGATGGGAATATCCATTCACTTTTCGCAGTTAACTAACCCGGAATCAACGTAATGTCACAAACGCATCAGGATAGTTTCGGATGTAGGTCGCTATACCTTGATGAGTGATCTCTGCAGCATCTAGCAAATCTGCGTATAGCGGTCTGACCTCCGACATTAGTTTGGGATCTTGCTCGAGATCCGTTGTAGAAATATCAAAGTTGGTGATATTCCTCGGGTGATTTCGTTTCCGGAGAAGCGACTCCATTTGCTCAACAAGAGACAGTGTGGAGCTGTCTTCAAAAAAGCGCAGCGCGCTTTGTAGACCCGACCATCTCGCCGGCTGCGCTAGGAAATAGGCACTCCACCAATAGAAATCTGCCTGTGATTTGATGGCATGGGTATGATAGACGTGGAAGGCGAACAAGGCCTGTTGGCCTGGTGAAAGTTCTTGAAATAGCCCGGAGGTGAAATCTTCACCTCGTGTTTGAATCTCTTTATAAGCTTGAATGATTGGCTGGAAGCAGGCTGCTATAAGTGCTTCGTCGCCGGAAGTATGGAAGATGTCTTGCCTCATTTTCACTAGCACGGACGTATCACTCCTTCTCTTATAGTATACAGGAGGATTACGAGGAAATACCCCTTTCTAAAACGAAGGGGGTTGATGTGCATCATGCTAATCTAAGCGTTTAAAGGTTTTGAAATTCTGCCAATCCCAGCGCGAATGATCATCTCCGCTAGGAGTAAATTCGGCAACCAACAGATCCAAGCAATAACACCGAACGTATCATTCGTATCCGTGAGACCCCAGAACACAGCTGCGAGCGGCGTCATAACACGGAGAGAAATTGCTGCGCAGGACAGTGCGTAATTTCGTAACATCCATTGACCGTGTGCGCGTGGGTTGCGATCAGCAATAATGCTTTTCAAGCTTTGGTACAGTGTGTATAACCACATGAGAGATAGAGCTCCAAAGCCAAGCTGAGCGCTCAAACCACCGCTAGTATAATAAGCCATGTAGAGACCAGTCACACCTGCTACCGTAATCATCGTTGCGTAAGCAAAGCCAATCGCGCGATGGACATTCGGTGTTCGGAGGCGAAGCCTCTTGATGAATTGCAGCCAACCAATGCCGAGCGCAATGCCGCCAGAAACAGCGTGGAACCACAGAACGGTATACCATAGATCAGGCATGGTACCTTTCTCGGTAACGAAGCCTTGATCTTTGATATCGTCCGGGTTGCCATACAGTAACAAGGCATAAGCCGCGATCCCAATGGCTAGGAAAGCTAGAATACCAAACACCCAATTCCGTCGTCGTCTTCGGTTTCTCTTCATTATGCATCCCTCACAGCTCTCATCGAATTCTTATTGATTCGATTTTACCATTCAGGGAGTTATTTCCAGAAGCGACCAAGGTCGGAGCGGTCGCTCCTCCTTAAGGCGGGGATTGGGATCAGCCAAGTGCCAAGTGCTTAGGCTAATTCTAACTCTAACTCCAAAACCACCGGACAATGATCGCTCCCTAGAATATCACAGGCAATGGACGCCTCTGTGATCTTAGGTGCTAATCGCGCTGACGCGAGGAAATAGTCAATTCGCCAGCCCACGTTCCGTGCACGAACGCCTGGCATATTGGACCACCACGAATACACATCGGTTCTCTCCGGGTATAGGTGCCGGAACGTATCGAGAAAGCCCGCTGCTAACAAGTCCGTCATTTTGCCACGCTCTTCGAGGGTGAAGCCGGAGTTGTTGTGGTTGCCTTTGGCATTTTTTAAGTCGATCTCGTTATGGGCAACGTTCAAATCTCCGCAAACCAGCACAGGCTTAACCGCATCCAATCCGCGTAAATACTCACGGAACCGATCCTCCCACTCTAATCGATAGGGCAATCTGGATAGATCACGCTTCGCATTGGGCGTATACAAAGTCACGAGGTAGAAATTCTCGAACTCTAACGTCAGGATGCGACCTTCAGGCTCGGAGTCTTCTTCGATACCGTATCGGACAGAAAGTGGCTCTACTTTCGAGAAAACGGCGGTGCCGGAATACCCTTTTTTCTCCGCATAGTTCCAATATTGCTTATATCCGTCTCCCAGATCGAGGTCAATCTGCCCCTCCTGCAGCTTCGTTTCTTGCAAGCAGAAGAGATCCGCATCCACCTCTTTAAAGTAATCCGTAAATCCTTTATTCACACAGGCTCTCAAGCCATTTACATTCCAAGATACCAGTTTCATTGTCGATTCCCCTTGCGCTCTTATGATTTTTATCATCTGAAAATCAGTGTACCATATGTTCGCGCCAGGGTCGTCCTAATATGCGGATCTTCCCACTTACAGTTAGGCCACGCTCTAGAAAGCCTCCCGCAACTGCCTCTACCAGCCTGCCAAACTAGAAAGCCTCCCGCAACTGCCTCTACCAGCCTGCCAAGCTAGAATACCTTACCCAACTGGCTCCCCCCAGCAGCTCCATCGATCTCCCCACTGGATAAATACAGTACAATACTGTTTTTACCCCAGAGAAATCAATTTTGATTGGACAAATCCACTCTAATAACTGAAACGAGCCCCAAATAAAACTATTTCAGAGCTGTCTACTGTATAAATCCAATGAAACACCCATTTCATCTCTCAATTTTAGAAGTACATTGGATAAATCCAATGGGGAAGGCTGGGCAAAGAGATAGGTATTTGCAATGCAGGGGATAGGAGAGAAAGAGGCGGGCTTAGGTGAGGGAAAAGAACAGAAAAAGAACAGAAAAAGAACAGAAAAAGGTAATTAATCGCACACACTACTCACAAATGCTCCATCGAAACCTGATTTAGCTCATAATATCGAACATCCTCCCCGCGGACAACGGGTGTTAAATAGCCCTTGTCGACCAAATTTCGAAGCCGTTTGCGTGCGGTTCGGAAATCGACATCGAACTGTTCGATGACATCCTTCGGCCTCACCCGGCTGCCTAATTGCCAGGCCAGTCTAAGCATTTCTTTTTCCATAATGGCAGAGAAGTTCGTCGCTCCATGGCGAATCATACGTGGGCCGATTACCATCTGCAGCAGCATCCGACAAACATCAGGACGATGCTGAATATCGTCGAAGGAGAAATGGATCATTTTCCAGCCCATGCCCGTCAAGAAAGTTTCACGATTCAACGAGTAGCTAAACTTCTCCCGATCCATGTCCTTCACATGACTTTGAAAACCATCACATTCAATCCCGAAACGACCGAAAGGAGTTAAATAGGCAAAATCGATAAACTGAGATTTTCGATTCCAATCGTAGATCTCATACTCAGGGTGCAAATGGTCAAAATGCTGAAACAACGGATACCAGACTTGCTGAAGAAAAAGTTTCTCCGCATAGTTATGTCCCCGCAGGAGACGTCCTTTTCTTTCACCGCTACGAAGTGCAGTATGCTTCTTCATAAAAGTTTGATGAGCTAGTTCAAATTCCATTCCTTCCGACCTCCGATTCTGGCTAAAATAAAAAAAACGCCCTTTCGCCACATTGGCAAAAGGACGTTCCTCGTCTCTGAATTGTAGTATAGCAAATCCCGCAATATAAGAAAATACCACACTTCTTCATCAGGATTATTGATTTAAGTTCCTTCGAAACAGGTGCTATACTTTAAACATATCCAACTAAACGTATCGGTTTAATATTACACCTGCGAAAGCGAGGGTCCTCCATGACCAAAATATATAATAATTTAACAGAACTCATCGGAAATACACCGTTGCTGGAGCTCTGGAATTTCAATAAAAGGCAAGAGCTTGAAGCTCGGATTGTCGCGAAGCTGGAGTATTTCAATCCGGCGGGCAGTGTAAAGGATCGCATTGGCTTTGCTATGCTGAAGGATGCAGAACGCAAAGGGAAGATCAATCAGGATACCGTCATTATCGAGCCGACGAGCGGGAATACGGGCATAGGTCTGGCTTTTGCTGCAGCAGCTTTAGGCTATCGGTTGATCATTATTTTACCGGACTCGTTCAGTGAGGAACGCCGCAAAATTGTAAGAGCCCTTGGCGCAGAGCTTGTGCTCACACCAGCTGCTGAAGGCATGCAGGGCGCTATTCGCAAAGCCAAGGAATTAGCTGCTGGGCTGCCCAATTCCTATATCCCGCAGCAGTTCAGCAATCCAGCCAACCCTGAGGTTCATCGAACGACCACCGCAGAAGAAATTTGGCGAGATACAGGTGGGAAAGTTGATATTTTTGTAGCAGGCGTAGGTTCAGGAGGTACGATTACGGGGGTAGGAGAGATTCTGAAGCAGCGACATTCCGATGTTCAAATTGTGGCTGTTGAACCTGCAGATTCTCCCGTGCTGTCTGGCGGCACACGTGGTGTGCATCAGATCCAAGGGATCGGCGCAGGTTTTGTGCCGGATAACTTCAACCGGGCCATTGTGGACGAAATCCTCACTGTTAGCAATGAAGAGGCGATGGAGACGGCGCGTCAACTAGCCAAAAGCGAGGGGCTTCTCGTCGGCATTTCGTCTGGGGCCGCAGCCTTTGCAGCCGTTCAACTGGCAAAGCGACCTGAGAATAAAGGGAAGACAATCGTCGTTATTCTGCCGGATACCGGGGAGCGATATTTGTCATCAGCGCTTTTTGCAGAGCTCGAATAGGCATACTTACAAAGTCCAATAGACCGTGAAGGGTAGCGAAATTGCACCTATCACGGTTTTTTTGCATGCAGAAAACACTTGACTTCTTTTTGTTCGAGCTTTCGACGATGGAAGGCCGCTATGTAGCTGGCTTTGGTCAGGCCTACGATATTGATTTGGCAGCGAAGAAGTTTGAGCATGAGGCTTGGACTGTGCCGGTTGAATCCCCAATGGGGTCATCGACACCGCTGGAAGAAGTTGGAGGATTAATGTATCACACAGGCATTCATTCTGGTCAAATTTCGCTGTAAAAGAGAATGCGGCAGAAGTCACGGCGCAGCATTAATAGACATACATAGTGAAAAAGAGACTATGGGGACCTTCCCATAGTCTCTTTCAATTCGGGCAGAAGCCCGGCGTCTTGGCGCAGAGGAGCTTCGCATATTTCGGATCGAGCTTAGCCAACTCTGTGAAATAGCTGCTAACGGCATGATTACCAGCGAATGACCCGGTTGGAAAGTCGAGCTCCACGGCTTTTTTAACATGGATATAGTGATAGAGATCACCCGTACGAGGCGATTTGTAAACGAGAGGCGGCAGCGAAGGAACCATATCATTGCGATTATACACGCGATAATGGGGACCTGTTTTACGATTAAATTGACCCGCGAATGTCGTATTGCCGACACGGGGCGAACCGAAAGTGTAGACCGACGGGTCTCTAAACTTTGTGTTGGTTGCCAAATCTGCTGCACATAAAGTAGCCAACGAGCCGCCGAGGCTATGCCCTGTGAGGTAGAGTTGTTTGTGAGGGGATAGCTTACTCATTGCAGTTACAATTTGTTTGCGGGCGGATTCGTAAATGTCCAGGAACCCCTGGTGCACGAGACCGCCATCTTTGGCATAGGGGAAATTAGTCTGTCTAGCAATGGCATCTGAGATCCAGTCCGATGTAGTGGATGTACCCCGAAATACAATTACTATTTGACTATCGGATTCTGCAATAAAGCCAAATAACTCACGCCCGCCAAAAGCGGAGTTCGCCGTGATTGAAGTCACAATACGATAGGCAGCGGGTAGGATAACGCCTTCCGTACCTTGTTCTAGTTGTGTATAACTTTGACCGCACATCGCTGCGAGGCGAAGAGCAGTTCGCGTATCCATAGAGTTGTTGAACATGATGACATGCCTCCACAGCCAGGATAAGATATACCTATTCATATGAAAATATTGGATACATGTCCTCCGACAACTGCCTATTTGTGGAGGTTTTCAGGTATAATAGGCAATGTTGCAGCCATTACGTATGCGAGGCCACGGAGGTTGTCAACGATACGAAAGGTGGAATAGACACATGTTGAAAAGGTTTTTTTCATACTATCGACCCTACAAGCACTTATTTATTTTGGATTTCACTTGTGCGGTGGTTGCTGGGTTGCTGGAACTAGGGTTCCCGCTGGCCGTCAATCAGGTTATCGATAAATTGCTTCCTGCAGGGAATTGGGCTTGGATTATTTGGGCGTGTGTGGGGTTGTTGGCCGTCTATATGCTGAATACACTGCTGAACTTCGTCGTTACTTATTGGGGTCACATGCTGGGGATTAACATTGAAACGGATATGCGGAAAAAGCTGTTCACTCATCTGCAGAAGCTGAGCTTCCGATTCTATGACAACAATAAAACAGGGCAGCTCATGTCGCGGATGTCGAATGATTTGCTTGAAATCGGCGAGGTCGCGCATCATGGTCCGGAGGATCTATTTATCGCTGTAATGACACTGATTGGCGCACTGATACTTATGCTGCAAATTAATGTGAAGTTGGCGTTGCTAACGTTCGTCATTGTACCGTTTCTTCTATGGATTGCCGTGTATTTTAATCAGAAAATGACCAAAACCTTCCGTCGCATGATGGGCGATCTCGCGGATATTAATGCAAGAGTTGAAGATAACATCGGCGGTATTCGTGTCGTACAAGCGTTCGCGAACGAAGCTCATGAGAAGAAATTGTTCGAGGTGAATAATGGCCGATTCCGATTGACGAAGCTGGCTTCTTATAAAATCATGGCGTGGAACATTTCCTTGAGCTACATCTTAATGCGTTCTGTGACGGTATTCGTACTGATCTGCGGCACATGGTTTGTTATTGATAAGCAAATTAGCTATGGCGAGTTCATTGCCTTTGTTCTACTAACGAATGTATTCTTAGGTCCAATTCAGAAAATTAATAACGTCATTGAGAGCTATCCGAAGGGGATCGCTGGCTTCAAGCGCTATGTAGAGGTCATCGACACCGAGCCGGAGGTTGCCAATCATCCGAATGCTCGGAAGGTGGATCATCTCGATGGCCAAATCAAATTCAACAATGTGTCCTTCGGGTATGGGGACGAGGCGCGCGTATTGAATAATATCAACCTGTCGATTAAAGCAGGTGAAACTGTCGCATTCGTCGGTCCTTCAGGCGCAGGCAAAACGACGATCTGCTCCCTGCTGCCTCGTTTCTACGATGTCAGTGAGGGCAGCATTGCCATTGACGGTCTCGATATTCGCCATATCGAGCTGGAATCGCTGCGCCGCCAAATCGGCATCGTGCAGCAGGATGTATTCCTGTTCTCCGGCACGATGCGGGAGAACATTGCGTACGGCAAGCTAGGCGCGACGGATGAGGAGATCTGGGACGCTGCCCGCCGCGCGCAGCTGCAAGGTTATATCCAGTCCCAGCCGAAGGGACTGGATACCGTGATCGGAGAGCGCGGCGTCAAGCTCTCCGGCGGGCAGAAGCAGCGCCTCGCGATTGCTCGCATGTTCTTGAAGAATCCGCCGATTCTCATCTTAGATGAGGCGACCTCGGCGCTGGATACCGAGACCGAAGCGGCGATCCAGCAGTCTTTGGCGGAGCTGTCGAAGGGCCGCACGACGCTCGTCATTGCGCATCGACTCGCGACGATCAAGAACGCGGACCGCATCGTCGTTGTGACGGAAGAGGGCATCGCCGAGCAAGGCGCGCATGAGGAGCTCATCGCTGTCGGCGGTGTGTACAGCCGCCTGCATCAGGCGCAGTTCAGTTCTTAAGAAGCTTTCACCTCCCTGTTCGTTAGGGGAGGTGGAGGCTTTTTCTTTTTTCGACAGAATAGACTAGTCCTGCCCAAAACCTTCGTGATAAACTATGACCATACAATGACTATTTTACCTAAGGTAAATTATAAAAGAGGTGGCACGGAGTGAAGTCAATAGGACGATGGCTATTGCTTGGTGCGATCACGCTGATCGGTATTTTTTTGCTGAGTAATATTAGGCAAATGTTCTTATCCGTCCAGCCCGATCAGATCAAGGTGACCGTCAATTCGAGCATTAGCATGCAAAAGCTAAGTGAGATGCTGCCTGGCAGTAAGATTTTGAATGAGAAAAATGGTCTGCTAGAAGTCCCTTACGGTAAGTTCTGGGAGTACCAAGGCACGGCCATGACGATCAAAGGTGTGTTGCGATCCTCGGTCATACCGCTAGAGAAGCCAATTATTTCGTGGCGCTACTATGGCTACACCATCAAAGATCAGCTTAAAGGCTTCTTGCATGGCGATTTTGGGAAATATCGTGATCCTTATACGCGTAAGGAAGTTGCGATGACGACAGCGATTCCTAAGATGCTGCTCAAAACCTGCACCTATTTCATACCTGGCTTGCTGCTCGCCATCCTACTCAGTATGCTAGTTGCTCTGTGGGCTTCCATATCAAGGCGAATTGGCGTCGTGCTGGATGGTATTCATGCGCTGCTTGTTGGATTACCTGACTTTTTCCTGATCGTGCTGATTCAATTGGCTGCGATTTACGCGACTAAGCTCCTTGGTCACTATGTGCTGCTGATCGTTCAAGTGGGTGACAGAACACCATTCCTCATTCCGTTTCTGACGATTGCGTTGATTCCGTCGGTGACGATTTATGGGACACTGCGTGTTGCCATTGCGCGTGAGCTGGGTCAGGATTATGTTGTCACTGCACTGGCCAAAGGATTGACGCGGCGCGAGGTGCTCTTCTCGCATGTACTGCGGAATGTGATGGAGGATGTGTTGGCTATTTTGCCAAGAGCTACGACATTGGCCCTTGCTAGTATGGCAGTTGCGGAGGCGATTTGTGGCATTGGAGGTTTAGGGGGCTTCATCATTCTGCCGATCTACCAGGGGATTACTTCGATGTCTGCGATCTGTGTGGTGCTTGGAGTAGTTGCCATGGCTTTTCATATCCTGTATGCGCTGCTGCGGAAGCGGTTTGTGGTCCGTGCGGAGGAGGTGGCTAGACCATGAGAAAACGTCATTCTACCGCCTTTTATATATCCATCGTAATCTTGGCGCTATTTCTGCTGGTAATGGTGCTCGGGACCTGGTTGAAGCCGCATGGGATTTCACCAGAGGACAAAATTAACATGATCCAATACCAAGAAGATGGGAAAACCAGGTACGCAATCCCGCCGTACGCACCCAATAGCACTTTCCTGCTTGGAACCGATCACCGTGGGTTCGACATGCTCAGCTTATTATTGAATGGATTAAAATACACACTAGGCACGGCGCTCGGTCTGACTTTGCTTCGTTTTGCGGTGGCGTTGCCTTGGGGATTAGGGAGCGGAATGACAGGCAGGGGAAGAGGGCTGCTCCGCTCTTTACAGTGGGCGGTTGCCGCAGTGCCGGCATTTATTTTCCTCTATCCGCCGCTCGCGGGGATGTATTACGGGCTAAGGCTCGATCTCGGGGCCAAAGCAGATCCACACAACAAGCTGTTGTTCAGCATCACCTTTATCATCTTAATTACACTGATTGGCATATTCCCGTTGGCACATCAGATCGCAGATCGGACACGCTATTATAGTGGCAAAATGTTTATTGAAGCGTCTCGCCTCATGGGCGGTTCGTTCTGGCATCGGACGCTTCGGCACATTTTCCCTTCGATGCGTAATGAAATGATGTTCATCTTCTTAAGCGAGTTCATGCAAGTGCTATTCCTGCTGGGGCAGCTAGCCGTATTCAATATTGTGCTCGGCGGTACAGAGACGATCGGCGACGAGGAAGCCGGCTTCCAGATCACGATCAGTACCTCTGGGGAATGGCTTTCGCTGATCGCTTACGGCGCACGCTATATCCGTCTGCACCCGTGGATCATACTCAGCGCCGGGACAAGCTTTGCGTTGTTATTCCTTTCCTTGCAATTTTTCTTAAATCAGCTAAAGCGCCGCTATGGCGAGGAACGTCAGCTGATGTAACAGAGTCGAGCTTCATCCTAGGGATGGGGCTCGGCTTTTTTTGTTTGTTGTGTAGGAGCTTCAGCAACAATTTAATAACTCAATCACTGAATAGTTCCTCTTCAACTTTCAAGCGATGCCGTTCGCCCCCGGCCTCGCCTCTCCCCGCCGCGCACCCGCACCCGCACCCGCACCCGTACCATAGAGAAATTCAAACAAATGGATTTTATGTAGCAAATTTCGCTGTATTTCCCGCTTTGAGCTGATTAACTGTAAAAAATACAGATAAATTCACACTTTTGCGCCGAACGCGGGGAATATGGAGGAATTAGATGGAGTTTTTCCATCTAGATTAAAAAAGTGGCTATTAACGAGAAAATTAGCTGGAGAAAATCCATCTAAGGTTGAATAGGCGTGTCAGTGGGATCTGAGAGAAGGCTGAGGACAGGCGAGGATACCCAAAGGAAGGGCGATGCTACTAAAACACATAAGCAACGAGAACTTGCAATCAATATTACAACATAATTAATGTTAACATGGTACATATTATATGTTATAATTCATTGCAAAGGAGGCGACTAACCATGGAGGACAAGCAAGACAAAACGAAACGACTCTCGGTTTATTTGCCTGAGAAAGTGAAAGCTGAGCTAGAAGAGATGGCGGATGCCACGGGTCTATCGATGACACAGCTGATCGTCATGGCGACGCAGGGGCTGCTTGCGAATTATGCCGCGCAGGGTGGCGCGATTTTTGCGGATTTGCTGTCGGCGAGACATCGTATCCTGCACGAAGTGAAGGAGAAGCAGACGCTTCTGGACCAGGAAAAGATGAACATGCAAGCCTACTACGGCGCTCGGGCAGAGGAGTATGAACGGATTTATCACCGCGAGGATGCGGAGTATCAACAAGAATTGGCCATGCTATCTGATATCCTGAAGAAGCAGGTGGAGGGACGCCGTGTGCTGGAAATAGCCTGCGGCACAGGCTATTGGACACACATTGCCGCAGAAACGGCGACGCAGCTTGTTGGCGTAGACATCCGCCCAGAGGTGCTGCGCATCGCGGAGTCGAAGTCATGGCCGAAGGGGAATGCGTCCTTCAAAGAAGGAGATGCGTATGAGCTCTCCGAGATAAGTGGGGAGTTCGATTACGGGCTAGCGAACTTCTGGTTTTCGCATATTCCGCGGAATCGGATCGACAGCTTTTTACAAGGTTTCCATGAACGATTGGGCAGCGGAGCGCAGGTTTTTATCGCAGATAATGTGTATGTGCCTGGCAGAGGCGGCGAGCTCATCACTCATGAGGATAGCGAAGACACCTACAAAAGACGCGAGCTAGCCGACGGCTCCAAGCATGAAATACTTAAGAACTATTTTACCTACGAAGAGTTGAATGACATTTTTCGACCCTTGTCACAGCATTTGCGCATATTTGTGGGGGGCAGCTTCTGGTATGTGAGCTACACAATTAAATAGCTAATCAAAGGTACTTTCTTTCAGGACGAAAATAGAGGAGGTCATAAACATGGGTGTAACGTTCCATACGACTGTGATGAAAGCTCAGAATAAGAATGCCACCGGGATTTCCATACCCGAAGAGGTTATGACGACGTTAGCGGGAGGCAAAAAGCCCAGCGTGTTCGTAACCTTAAACGGTTACACATATCGGACTACCATTGCAGTCATGGGTGGCAAATACCTCATCCCGCTCAGTGAGGCCCATCGACAAGCCTCCGGCTTGAAGGCGGATGATCCTGTCGAGGTGACTTTGGCATTGGATCTTGCCCCTCGAACGGTGGAAGTCCCGGCGGATCTTCAATCCGCATTGTCGGAAGTGGAGGGCGCCGTAGAACGCTTCGGGGCTCTCGCTTTCTCCAAGCGCAAAGAATTCGTCCGCCAAGTCGAGGACGCGAAGACACAAGAGACACGCCTGCGCCGGATTGCCAGCGTTGTCACGCAGATAAGTGGCGTGTAAGCGAACAATGCTCCCTAGTGCCCTGAAGTGAATTTTAGTCCGAGCACACCAACCAGAATCAAGACCATAAACAAGATGCGAGTCAAACTGATCGGTTCATCGAGAAAAAGAGTGCCAATGATAATCGCGCCAACAGCGCCGATGCCGGTCCAAGCCGCATAGGCCGTTCCGATCGGAAGAGTTTTTGTTGCTGCAGCTAAGAAATAGAAACTAATGATCATACCTAGAATCGTCACAATTGACGGGACAAGTCGCGTAAAGCCATTGGAAAATTTCAATGAGATGGCCCATACGACCTCAAATACGCCTGCAATAGCTAGAAATAACCATGCCATAATGAATGAACACTCCTTCATGTGGGAATTTACGATGTCAGTGCCACAAAATAAACAGAGAAAAGCCCGGGAATATCGCGCTGTTGCGATAGACTCCCGGGCTTTTCTCCCTCCGTGACCACAGCATATTTGCTGTGTGTTTTCCCTTGGACCAGCCGGCGTTGAAACGCCACGGAACCCTAGAAAACGACATGCCGTAATTATAGGCTCGCTAACATGCCATGTCAAGTTACACTTTTTGGCTGCTGCCTAGTTAGTTTATCCTTATTCCTCTAGCGTAATGTTGTTCAATGCCAGATGTGCACGGAACATAACCATAGTATCCGGCTGTTCCTGTTCGGGCACCCACGTAGCGGTATCCCATATTTTGGATAGTTTCAGGGCGCGACTGCAGTGCACGAAGCATTCCTGCACCTCGACGCCAACAGCGGCAATCGGTGATTTCCCGTTAAGCTGCATAGTCGCAAGGAGCTCTTCATCATTCGTCAGCCAAGCGCGTCCGTTGACGCGGAGCACCGTCTCGACCCCAGGGATGATGAAGATAAGTCCCACCTGCGGGTTGGCCAGTAAATTATACATAGAATCTATACGACGATTTCCGAGTCTTTCCGGATAAATCAAGCGGTGATTATCGAGAACGCGAACGAAGCCTGGGCTATCGCCGCGGGGGGAAACATCAGACAATCCATTCGCACCCGATGTAGATAAGAAGAATAAAGATGATTTGGCTATGAATGCTTGGGCGTGTTCGTCAATTTGATTGATTACTTTATTTTGTACCGCAGGATGAGGCTCACCAATCATAGCTCTAATTTCATCAATGGATCGAACGATGCCGGGAAATGGGGGTAAAGTACGATCTTGTATGTTGTCCATGCGTTCTTTTCCTTCCTCGAGGCCAAGTGGCCATTATTCAAAATACCAGAATATATATAAGGAACATAATAATTTCGGCTGTATTTCCATAAACACTGTGAGAAGTCCTCGAAGGACGGCGTAGCCGGTTTTGTATATTGTAGTATACGCCGGTAGCCTCGTTCAAATGAATGAAGCCCTACAAACCGCTCTTACGAGCAAAGCTTGCAGGGCTTCATTCTGTGCCGAGAACATTACTTGGATTCAGCAGTTAGTTGATTGTAGATATCATCCCATAGAACACGTCTGGCTGATACATACCGCTTCGCATAATAGGATTCGCTCAACTTATTCTTAACAACACCTTGATTAGTAGCGGAGTGAACGAATTCACCATTACCGAGGTACATCCCTACGTGAGAGATACCGCTGCCATCTGTGTTGAAAAATACAAGATCGCCCTTACGAAGATCACTTTTGTCAACCCAGTAGCCTTCACTGTTTTGTGATTTAGAGCTGTGTGGGAGGTCGATGCCGAACTCGTCAAACAAGTAGGATGTGAAACCAGAGCAATCGAATCCTTTGGTTGTCGTTCCTGCCCATCTGTAAGGAGTTCCAACAAGCTCGTCCACTGCTTTATCCATATTGGATGCTGCGAAAACGCTTCCTACACTTACGCTCAAAAACAAAACAAGACTAAAAATAAGACCAACAACTTTCTTCAACTGCTTGTCTCCTTCCGGTGCCTACGAGGTTAGCTGGAGGGTTCGGTTGAAGGTTCCCTATGATCCCTGTCTTGCAAGATCAATTCACCCGGAGTGGTTCCCCCGTTTCCCCATAAACTGAGGAATTCGGCATGAAATATTTAGTTTTCTGATGCTAGTCCTTTTAATTCGTCATAAACAATGAAATTCCTCTTTTTTTGTTTAAAAAAAGGCGGGGAATTAGGCAAATAGTTCGGAAAATAGACAAAAAAAAGCCCCTTTCTCAAAGAGAAGGGGAGGACGCTTAAACTATTCGCTGTTTTGCTGGATATTAGTTGGATATTTTGGCAGAAAGAAGCTGATATTGGGAAGAAATGCCCCAAATTTGGATGAAAATGTGGAAGAGAGGATACAGTTGGTAAATGATTAGGGCTACCAGTCCTGCCCATAGGTAAGTGGCCGTGACTGTGATCCCTGCCAAAAGTCCTGTGAACAGTAATAGGATAATGGCAAGTCCGATAATCGGGAGCGAGTGTCGAAAGAAGGAGAAAATGGTAGATAGGATACCCAGCTTGGCCGCGATGGCGAATTGCACATGCATAAACAGAAGTTGTAGGAGAAAACCGTAGAGCATTAAACTGAGTATCCAAGGAAGAAGCTTGATAATGATCTGCTCGTAGGAGCTGCTATGCCCTAGAATATAAGTGGCTTTGGGAATAAGCCAGATAAGTGGGAAAAGCGTAAGTGCGATGCGAATCAGATACACGAGCAGGAAGGGGAGCATGAGCTGCTTCATCCCGCGAAAGAAACGATATCCCGCATTCTGGTGAGCGTGAGTGAGTGAATAGTAGACGCCGCCATTTAAGAGAGGCGTCAGCAGCATGCGAGCACATAGTAGGATAGCAAGCCACCATAGATAAGAATAACTGAGATCTGTTTTAATTAACTGAAACTGGCCCTCAGCTAGGAAAATCTGCAATGCCTGCTTGGGTTGCTCAGCGCCAGGGAACCGATGCATGAGGGGGACTAGAATACCTTGTACGAGCTTATACAGGAGAATACCCCAGCCCATCTGATATAGGAATAAAATGATCGTGGCAAAGGGCTGCGCCATGGCTGCCCGGAAGCCTGCTTTGATATAGGTGGCCAACGAGGGTTCCTCCTTAAAGTTTTCTTTAGAAAACTAGCATCGTAAGGATACGCTCAGAGTTTGTCATGAGACGTAAGCCAAGTCCTTACCAGGCGACTGAGCCAAATATGGCTTGCAGGAATTGAATAATACCTAGATTCCACCGAATTTGCCACTTCGTATTTAATTGCGTTTGATAGAAGTTGTTGATGTGCTTATTTTCGAGGATAAGTGTGTACTTAGGATCGACTCGTACCCAGTCGACAGGGGAGGCATGTGTTAATTTGAAGTCAATGCTTCCTTCCTTGCCATCCCATGTTTTATCTAGCGTCGTACCATCTGCGAAGTGGAACTGAATCGGCACTTCAGGTGAGTTGCCACCAAGCTTAATGATGCGGACCGTGCTCTCATAAGTCTCGGATCCCTTGGTACCCTGAGGTTTTACATGAACACTTTCGACCGAGTAATCCATCATCAGATTGCCATAGACATACTGATTAAAGAAGTCATCCCAATCTGTTTTACTAATCTCCTCTACGACCTGTTGGAAATCATTCGTAGACGGATGTTTAAACTGCCACTTTTGGAAATAGGATTTCATGATACGATCCATCGTCTTAGTGCCGACTTGCTGCTCAATTGCTTTGAGTACGAGCTTGCCACGCGTGTACACATTTTCAGCATATTGATCATGTCCTGTGTAAGCCCATGCATCTTTCTGAAGTCCATTTGGTGAGGTGATATAACTAGATTCGACAGGCAAATTAGGTGCATCACCGTATTCGGCTTCCATCACTTTATCCTCTGCATAAGAGGTGAAGCCTTCGTCGAGCCATGCTTCCTCGAATTCATTGCTGGCAACGAGACCATAGAAAAATTGGTGACCGATCTCATGGACGACGACGCGTTCCAGCTCTAAGTCTGGATCTTTGTCGCTAGCTCCCCATGCGGTGACTAAGGTTGGATATTCCATGCCGCCGGCGCCATTCCCGCCAGGAGGGGGGACGACGATGGAGAGGGTAGAGTACGGATACGTTCCGTACCACTGACTGTAACGGGATAGTGCTTTTTTGGCTGCATACATGTAACGATCTTTTAAATCTTGATGGTTAGGATCCAGATACAGTTTAATTTTTACCCCTGGAACTTGTGGTGCAGAGAAGGGCTCTTCCACATAGACGAAATGAGGAGAGGCTGACCAGGCGAAGTCATGCACATCCTCGGCATAGAATTGGTATGTCTTCGTGCCCTTGTCCGTCACAGCAGGTTTAACAGGAAATCCAGTCGCTGCCACAATGTAATTCGCAGGCACCTGGATTTTCACATCGTACATGCCGAAATCCGCATAGAACTCGGAGTTTCCGTGGTATTGGTGGAGATCCCAGCCAGGCTCAGCCCGTCCCCTAGTTCCCTTGCGCTCATAGGCAGCAACCTTCGGAAACCATTGACCAGCCATAACGAAGTCGCCGACATACCCCATTCTGGCAAAAGCTGCAGGCAGCTTAACAAGGAATTCGGTTGTGATGGTTACACTTTCCCCAGGTCCAACAGGCTTGGATAACGGTATTTTGAGCAGCGTGTGGTCATCCTTATTGCCGTCATCCGGTTGTACGAATGACATCCGCTTGGTGAGATCATCACCCGTATCTGATTTCACGGAAAGCAGTTCCATACTGCCGCTACTCTCATCTTTCGCTTCGTCGTCCCGCAGCTTCCCGCCAGATTCGCGCATAAATGTCGTTTTCTTCGAAGCGAACGCATTCGGATAGAGGTGAAGATACATGTCTTGTACTGGAACTGAGCCAGGATTTTCCCATGTGAGTGTTTGTTGTCCTTGGAGCTGTTGGGTTTCTGGTGTGTAGGCAACATTCATGTGATATTCGGCAATACGATAACTAAGTGGTGTTGAGGTTTCTAACGGTTTGCCATTATCTGCAGGCTGCATGTCCGGTGTCTGAACATGGGGAACATCTTTAGAGACGACAGGAACAGTCCCTCTTGGTGTGGAGGGGAGCAAGGTGTTCGTTATTAACACTGCGCCGGCAGCAAGGAGCATGACAGCAAACCACTGTACCTTGCGGCTATTGAATAGAGCATTCATATCCATGAGATTCACCCCGCCTAAACAAGCATCTACAGCATGTATATGTAGACAACCTAGGGAATATTTCTGCGAGGTGAAAGAAATGTGAGAAAACCCCAAACGAGGCAACTCAAGCATGAGCGACGGCGTTCAAAGAGGAAGGTTTTATCGCCAATTAGAAAGACGTTTTCGGCAGCCGAAAACTTACACTTTCTAATGTAGAGAGAAATATCCATGGGAGCCTGCCGCCACTTGTTCTACCGGGAGACTTTCGCTACAATGAAAGCATGTCGTCATTTTAACCTAATGTAGAGTGGAAGGTGCCCTTATGGAAGCGGATAAGAAGAAGCTGGCCTTAAATATAGTAAGCTCGAAAGTGAATCACAAAGGCTTCGGTGCAGGAGCCATTGATCTAAGTAACGTCTCCGGTATCATTATTGATGGGGATGAAGCGTATTTGGATGAAGGAACTCTTCATGCGAAGAGTAAGATCGAGAAAGGGATTAAGTTCTCCACGAACAAGGAGGATGTCCCGAATGGCCGTAAAGCATGGATCGTGTGGGTAGCGGTTGATCGGACAGAAGAGGGCGCGTACTATGCGGGGATGTCCGCTTGCGAAATGCTAGTCGATACCGAAGCGCGCCGCGGATGGAAGATTCTTGCGGAGCACGTGAACAAAATGGACGGCGCAATGAAACGTAAATTCATCCTAGAGGGCTTGTCTGACAGTGAGCGAACAGCCCTTCGGAACTGCCTGATTGCGCACAATGAAGACTGGTGGAACCGCTCGGATCAAAGCCTCAAGGACGCACTCTCCTAAGCTTTAAGCGGCGAATATGGAGAATATGAACATTATGTGTCATCCATTGTTCCGCAATGTCGAAGCGGGTATACTATACCCTAGTGTATGTTACCTCATATACTAGGACAGCAAAAAGGCAGGACTAAGACGCGCTTAGTACTGCCTTTTTGTGTTTTTATTTAGTGGAAAGTTAGTCGTTCCACCAGCGTTTTAGATCGTTCCACCAAGAGCCGTTATCGCCTTTGGAACCGGCTTTTTGACCGCCTGCCGCATCTGGATTAGCAGGTTTGCCTGTACAATATGTTGTGGGTTCAGTGCCCGTAAGGAAAGCCTCCATTTTGGCATTCGGACAGTCCTCATTAGACAATTTGCCGCTTAGCGGATCAATGTAAACCGTCGTCACACCTTCAGGGATCGGGAACAGCTTTGGAGGAATCGCATCCAAGGTTTGTTCGGTGAAATCCGCGAAGATCGGTGAAGCGAGATGGGATTCCACTGTTGTGATATTGCGGCTCTTGTCATAGCCCACCCAGACTGCAGTGGAAAGCTCCGGCGTGAAGCCGACGAGCCAGGCATCCGTATCCGTTGTACCCGTTTTGCCGGCAATTGGCCGCTTGATCGTACTGGCTACACGGTTCCCCGTTCCGCCCTCTTCGAACACGCTTTCCATGAGATTCGTCATCACATAGGCAACAGCAGGTGGTATTACTTGCTCCTCCTTAGGTGTTGCTTCATATAAGACTCGCCCATTGGCATCCTCGATTCGCAATATCGCGGTCGTTTCATGATGCACACCCTGATTCGCAATAGAGGCGAAGGCCGAAGCCATTTCCAGCGGACTCACGGGGAAGGAACCTAGCGCTAAGGAAGGCAGCGGCTTCATTGGCGAAGCAACCCCGAGCTTACGTGCGAAGTCTATGACCTTCTGTGGACCCACCTCGAGAATCGTGTGCACCGCATAGATATTATCTGACTTAGAAATCGCCTGCCGCATATCAATATTCCCATTAGTATACTGGTCATTGAAATTTCTTGGCGTATATTGCTGGCGCCCTTCATCATAGGTGAATACAGTCGGTTCACTCTTGACCATGGAGACTGGGGTGAAGCCATTCATGAGTGCGACCATATACACGAATGGTTTAAAAGAAGACCCTGGCTGTCGCGTATTCGACAGCACGCGGTTGAACTGATTTTCCGCGTAGTCGCGTCCGCCAACCATGGCTTTGATTTCACCCGTGCGCGGGTCTACAGCGACCAAGGCGGCTTGCAACTCGGGCTTGCCTTCAAGCTGCTTCGTGATGACATTCTCCGCAATTTGCTGTGCATTTTTATCCAGCGTGGTATAGATGCGAATGCCGCCTTCATCGAATTGTTCTTCGGAGATGCCGAGCTTTTCCGTCGCTAGGTTACGTACATAATCCCTGAAATAAGGGGCAGCGGAAGGCTTCTTTTTCGTTAACGGCAGAATCGTTAGCTTTTCCTTGCCTGCAGCGTCAGCAGCGCTTTGCGTAATAAAGCCGCTGTTCACCATCGTCTGGAGAACGACCTTTTGCCGATCCATCGCATTTTGCAAATCATAATAAGGGGAATAGTAACGCGGTCCTTTCGGCACCCCAGCGATCATTGCGCTCTCTGCTAAGGTTAACTCACTGGCATGCTTGCCGAAGAAAAGCTCAGACGCAGTCTCAATGCCGTAGGTTGAATGCCCATAATAGATTTGATTCAAATAATCAGCAAGGATATCATCTTTACTGAGCTGCATTTCCATTTGAATGGCGTACACGGTTTCTTTGATTTTACGGGTCCACGTACGATCATGAGTTAAGTATAAATTACGAGCTAACTGCTGCGTGATCGTGCCGGCTCCTTGCACCTTGGCCATCGCTTGAACATTCACAATGGCTGCGCGTGCTACCGCTTTAATATCCACGCCGAAATGATCGTAGAAATGTTGATCCTCCACGGCGAGCGTTGCATGTATTAAGTAAGGTGAGATGTCATTTAATGAAACCACTTGCCGATTTTCCCCTGAATAAAAGGTATCAATTACCTCGCCGTGTACATCATACATCTGGGAGGTTTGCATCGTTTTGGTGACGGGAAGTGTTTGGGAGCGCAAATAAACTAGAAAGGCAGCGGCCCCGATGAGCATCAATAGGCTGCAGGTAAAGAAGAACGAAAAGGTCTTCTTGATTCGTCTCATCCACCGCATGGAAGCAGGAATCTCATCTTTCCGTCTGGCCGATTGTGTTTCTGGTGTTTGTTGGCGTGGCTTCTCATTCGTATTCTCATTGTCGGACATGCTTCGCTTGCCTCCTTTCTCCTTGCCCAAAGGCGCTACTACCCAGTATGGAAAAGCATGGCAGTCCGTATTCAACGAATTGTAAATATTTTTTGTTAATTGGCCAAAAGATTGAGGAAAATATTGCATTTTGGGGGTAATGAACTATAATACAATTTGTGCGTGTGAGAGGACTGGGAAATACAACTCAAACTCGTATGACTTTTCCAACTGGTGGAACACTGTTAGTGATAACGAATGTCTGGAATTATTCATCCAAATAGAGAAGCGAAAGAAGGGTTACATATGGAATTATGGTACACAGAGAAACAAACCGATAGCTTCGGTATTACAGCGAAAGTCACGGAGACTTACGTCAGAGAGCAAACGGATTTCCAAGATCTTTCCATGATTGAAACCGAAGAGTGGGGCACAATGCTTACACTAGACGGCATGGTTATGACAACAGTGAGAGACGAATTCGTTTATCACGAAATGGTTGCTCACCCAGCGCTCGTTACTCACCCGAACCCAGAGTACGTACTCGTAGTAGGCGGCGGCGATGGCGGCGTTATTCGTGAAATCATGAAGCACCCGAAAGTGAAGAAAGCCGTTCTTGTTGATATCGATGGCAAAGTTATCGAGTACTCCAAGAAATACCTGCCAACGATCGCTGGCGAATTGGACAACCCGCGCGTTGAAGTTATCGTTAACGATGGTTACATGCACATCCACGATCACAAAAACACCTACGATGTCATCATGGTTGATTCCACAGAGCCTGTAGGCCCAGCTGTTGAGCTGTTCTCCAAAGGCTTCTACCAAGGCATCTTCGATGCGTTAAAAGAAGACGGAATCTTCGTGGCTCAAACCGATAACCCATGGTTCAAAGCAGATTTGATCCAAACCGTAAATCGCGATGTGAAAGAAATTTTCCCGATCGTTCGTGTGTACAGTGCGAATATCCCTACATACCCAAGCGGTTTGTGGACATTCACAATGGGTAGCAAAAAGCACGATCCGCTTCAAGTAGAAGAATCAGCAATCCCTGAATTCCCGACGAAATACTACACACCACGCTTGCATAAAGCGGCGTTCGTGTTGCCTAGATTCGTTGAAGATTTGATTAAATAAGCTGCGGTATCGCGGATAAATAGGTTTTGAACAGAAGAGGGAGCCAATTTGTTGGCTTCCTTTTTGGCGTGTTGGTTAAGGGCCCGACCACCCAGCGAAAACCTCAACCTCAACATGCTTCTGCTCTTGAGCCAAATAACGTAGAGAAGTTCCCCTTCATCCCTCTGCGCTCCTCCAACTCAACTCAACTTAACTTAACTTAACTTAACTTAACTTAACTTAACTCTCTTTCGTTCCTTAAAGTAACAATTCTCCCCTAAAGAAATTTCAATCACTGCCATACAGCTGTCAGTAGCACCTAGCTATACTGTAAACATAAGGACAGGACATGAATCGCACGAGCGCTAGAACGAGCACTAGCACCAAGTACAAGCGAGCCTGTACCACCACTACCCCTAGGAGGTTTTATATATGTTTACAACAATCGAAAGCTTCATCCAAGAATACCAAATGGAATCGGCTACAACGCAGCAGCTGCTGGATACATTAACAGATGAATCCCTAAACCAAATTCAAGCTGAAGGTTACCGTCCACTTGGATATATTGCGTGGCATCTGGTTCACGCGGAGCGCGGTATGCTGTACGGAACAGGGCTGAAGTTCGAATCGCCGCCAGCTATGAGTGCACCTCCTGCAGAGGCAGCAGTCATTGCAGAAGCGTATCGGACAACGACGCAGAACATACTTAACGCGGTCCGCACGCAATGGACAGACGAAAATCTGCAGGATGTTGTTACGATGTTCGGGATGCCTTGGACGATCGGCACAACACTATACAGCTTCTTGAAGCATGAAATTCACCATCGTGGTCAGTTGACGATTCTGATGCGTCAGGCAGGACTTTCAGTTATCGGCGCCTATGGACCTGCCAAAGAGCAGTGGGCAGCTATCGGTAGACCAGTTCCAACGTTATAATACATGAGCCTCCAAGTCCGTTTCCTAACGGATCAGGAGGCTTTTTTCATCTTCTCACAATCACGAGCTCGTCTTCTAGCCGTTCAATCCCCCTCATGCATTGAATTTACTTATCCTTTCATATAAACTATTAGCTAACATGCCTACGTTGTGACACGAGTTGCCATTCGTAGCAACAGAAGAAGAGGGGATTATCGAATCATGACGGACAAGCAGCGGGTGCGGATTCGAATCGAGAGTCGAAGCGGGAGTGAGACCACGGTGCAGAAGGCGCGCGGGGATCTTTATCGCAAAGGCGATCATACCTATATCCGCTATGAAGAAGAGCCGAACGAGCTTGGACGGACCGTGACGATCATTAAGCTCGAAGACAATCAGATCCGTATTATTCGCCAAGGGGATGTACAGGCGGAGCAAACCTTCGTTCCTGGAGAGAAGCGGACAGGCTTTTATCACACACCACAGCTCCGAATGGAACTGGAAATTGAGACGCACAAGCTGACTTCGGAGGCCATCCATGGGATCGGTATTACGAGGTGGAGCTATGATTTATATGCATCAGGCACACATACAGGAGCCTATCGAATCAAGTTGTTAATTCAGGAGGAGTAAGACAAATGGATGTTCTTAACGAAGTGAAAGCGAAAGTGAAGCAAGCAATTAAAGAGGCCGTTCTAGCGGCGGGTATCGTCTCCGAAGAGCAGTTGCCAGAAATCATTCTGGAAGTGCCGAAAGAGAAGACACATGGCGATTTCGCGACGAATGTAGCGATGCAACTGACGCGTATTGCGAAGGTAAACCCAAGACAGATCGCGGAGAAGATCATTGCGAACTTGAACAAAGACGCAGCTAATATCTCCGAAGCGGAAATCGCGGGTCCAGGCTTTATTAATTTTAAAATGGATAATGTCTACCTCTACCCGGTGATTGCTGATGTTGCAAAGCTCGGTAATCGCTATGGGGAATCGAACGTGGGTCAAGGGCTTAAAGTACAAGTGGAGTTCGTTAGTGCGAACCCAACGGGCTCCTTGCATCTTGGACATGCCCGTGGCGCAGCCGTAGGCGACGTGCTATGTAACGTACTGGATCTTGCTGGCTACAACGTATCTCGTGAATACTACATCAATGATGCGGGTAATCAAGTCGTCAATTTGGCAAAATCCATTGAAGCACGTTATCTACAAGCGCTTGGTCAAGAAGCGGAAATGCCAGAGGATGGCTATTTTGGTGAAGATATCAAAGGCTTTGCAACGGAACTTGCAGCTACAGAAGGCGACCGACTACTGAGCTTGTCGGATGAAGAGCGTCGTGCTTATTTCCGTACGTACGGACTTGAGAAAGAGCTTGATAAAATCAAACGCGACTTAGGCCGCTTTGGTGTTCATTTTGACCATTGGTTCTCCGAGACGTCCATCTATGAAGACAACCTTATCCCGCCTGTGCTTCAAGAATTACGGGATAATGGACATATCTATGAAGAAGAGGGCGCGACGTGGTTGAATACGACGCCGCTTGGGGATGACAAGAACCGTGTTCTGATTAAGAACGACGGATCCTTCACCTACCTTACGCCAGATATCGCTTATCACCGTAATAAATTCGGACGCGGCTACGACCGCTTAATTAATATTTGGGGCGCTGATCACCATGGCTACATTCCGCGGATGAAGGCGGCTATGACAGCTCTTGGTTTTGAAGCAGACCGTCTTGTCGTGCTGATCGCCCAAATGGTGAGCCTATTCCAGAATGGCGAAAAGGTCAAAATGTCCAAACGTACCGGTAAAGCCGTTACGATGGAAGACTTGATGGACGAAGTCGGCGTGGACCCGATTCGTTATTTCTTCGCTATGCGGAGTATGGACTCGCATTTGGATTTTGACATGGACTTGGCCGTTTCCCAGTCCAATGAAAACCCCGTGTTCTATGTGCAATATGCCCACGCACGGATTTGCAGCATCTTCCGCCAAGCGGAAGAGCAGAATATCGCGGTGCTCCCGCTGGAACAGGTGGACCTGTCCCAGCTTGCATCGGAAGCCGAGTTCGACTTGCTGCGCAAGATCGGCGAGCTTCCGGAAGAGATCGCCATTGCGGCTGAGCAGTACGCGCCGCACCGCTTGATCCGCTATGTGTACGAACTGGCAAGCCAGTTCCATAGCTACTATAGAGGCCACTACGTCATCACAGATGACGCAGCCTTGACCCAAGCACGCCTCGCCCTGCTCGGCGCGCTGCGCACCACCCTAGCCAACACGCTTCGCATGGTTGGCGTATCGGCCCCTGAGCGGATGTAACACCCGCTCAGCCAGAAGAAGCTCCCCTTGACCGTTGGTCACTAGGGGAGCTTCTTCTTTTTCTAAGCGCAGGAGGTACGCTCTGCGCTTGAACTGGCTGGGCGCTGCGGCAGCGCCAGCTATTCTTGCCCTGCCGCGCGGATCGCCCGCTGGGCATTCAATTGCCCGGGCTGCCACCGGGCGTTCGGGCGCTTGCTCAGCGGGAACGCGCAGCGGCGCAGCGCGTTTTTGATCTGCTGCGGCGACATGGCGCGCATGGCAAGCATTAAGGCGATAACGCCGCTTACATGCGCCGTCGCCATCGACGTGCCGCTGAGCTCGTTATATTTGCCGCCGATCCAAGCCGAATACACGCGCTCACCAGGCGCATAGATGTCGATTTGTGCTCCGCGATTGCTGAAGGGGGCAATCCGCCCTGTTCGTGTTGTGGCGCCTACGGAGACAACGTGGGGAAACCGAGCAGGGTAATCAATAGTTTTCTTCCGGCCATCATTACCAGAGGAGGCTACAATAACCTTCCCTCGGTAGTAAGCGTTCAAAACCGCTTGCTCCAGAGCAGGATTGTACGTCTTCATACCAAAACTCATATTAATAATATCAAGGTCGTTTTGGACGCACCAATCTATACCGGCGATAATATCAGATACATAGGCGCTTCCATTTTGATCAAAAGCTTTAACGGGATGAATAATCGCTCGGGGAGCTACACCAATAATACCGGAATTACGGCCTGTTGCCGCGATGGTGCCCGCGATGTGTGTGCCATGTCCGTTATCATCATGGGGCATGAGCCTGCGATTTAATAAGTTGATGCCATGGGAGATCGAGTTTTGCAAATCAGGGTGCTTATAGTCGATACCAGTATCGATGACGCCGATGTGAATATTTTTTCCGACAGATTTACTCCAGATCTCAGGAGCACCGATTTGATCAACTCCCCAAGGAATGGTGCGTGTACGTGAGTTGGATAGAATAGTAGCTCGTTTCGGTACAGTCTTTCTACCTTTAAGTTTATTTATAATTAATTTCGTATCCGCTTCGATACGTGTGGTGCTTGAAAAGCTTCTGAGTTTTGTATCCGGACACAATGTACAAGAAAAGGCGTAGATAATGTCTAGAGGCAGAACCAGGGATAGTCTGGGGTGTTCAGACGTCAAGCGTAGGAGCTCTGATTTGCAGGCAAAGTAATCTGTCTTTGAGGTGAAATGGATAAGGTGCTTTCTAGCTGGTTGTTTAGTAAGACCTAGATCTTCATGAAGCAGATGAAGAAAGGTGGCTGTATCCATCGTGCCATCCCCCCGTTACAGCATATAATCATTATCTCCCCTATCTTATGTACAGGTCATCGTACTTGACCGTGTCATCGCCTTTATAGAGGTTGTCAAAAAGTCCAATTTTGATCACGAAGTAGTCCAAGATGCGTATTCGACATCGAATATTGGATTCAGCCGGGAATTCCGGTGCTCACGTAGCATCCACTCCGCTCAGCTCCACATTTCCTAGCCTCTTTCAATCTTCTAGGTGCTGAAAACCAGACTTTTTAACACGTACTTATAGAAATAAATGGGTGCAGGGCCGTGTCAGATGCGTAGGTTCAACATAGGATACATAGAGAGGCGCGGGCAGGAGTGTCTCTTTCTCAGGTAGTGGAAACGACTGCTGTTCATCAGCAAGCGGTTCCTTTGGGTACAGTCGCAGGCGGAGGGGGACCTTCGCCTGTATTCCTTTTTATGGGGTGTTTTTAGATACTAGGCAGCCGTTTATTGTGAAATATAGAATTTAGATGTTTTACATACGAATTCAGCTATATTTTTGGATAAACGCATCCATCCAAGCCGGCCGGAATAGACGTTTATTTTAGGGTAGTTGCAATTTTAGAAAAAATAGGTTTTACTTAATGAAGATATTGGTTATGGTAGATAACGTAGTCAAGAAATGATCGAAAAGGATGTGCCTTAGATGAGCAGCGAATACACACTCAAAATCACCACAGAGCAAGCACGCGAAATGCCCATGGTGGATTTGGCGTTCGAATTGCTGAAGTCGGCGAATACGCCGTTTTACTACCGAGAACTTATGGCTGAAATTGCTAAAATAAAAGGGCTTTCTGAAGATAATGTCATGAATGTAATTGCCCAACTATATACGGAAATCAACATCGATGGTCGTTTTGCTTGTGTAGGTACGAACCTATGGGGCTTGAAGCGTTGGTATCCAGTTGAGAAGTCCGACGATGCGGTTGGGAACGCGAAGCGTCCTAGAATTATCAACGATGAAGATGATGATCTGGATGAAGACGTCTATGCGGAAGAAGAAGATACATACGCAGAAGAAGACGAATATGATGCATTTGGTACCGAAACCGAAGAGGAAGAAGAAGCGGAAGAGGATACTGAATTCTTCGAAGATGAAGAAATCGAAGAGGATCTCGGCGAAGCGGGTATTGAAGAGAGCGATGATACTGAGGATGACGTAGATGATTTGGATTCCGATGAGGATGAAGAAGATTTGGATGAAGAAGACGAAGACGACGACAAATAACTTGTCTTGACAGTCCCTATACGTTCAGAGTAAACTATTGCATGGGCTTTAAAAGAATCTTATCAATTCGCGCATGCGTTCAAAAAGTGCCCCGTCACTACGGGTGTCACTTTTTTTGTTTTTTTGCGCTTTTTTTTTTGTGATTTGTTCATGAAAACACTTATTTAGCAGAAGCTAATGCTATTACACCTATGTTCTGGCGACACCCAAGAGCTTGTGCTGATGAAGCCAGTTTTCTAGCACCTTTTTACACTTATCTTCATGTTATAACGATGCCAGTAGCCTGGCGAAAATCTAAAGCGGATGCTTACAACTATAAGGAGGCGTACATAGTGACAAAATACATTTTCGTTACGGGAGGCGTAGTTTCATCCCTTGGCAAAGGAATTACCGCAGCTTCCTTAGGAAGACTGCTCAAGAACAGAGGTTTGAAAGTTACGATCCAGAAGTTCGATCCTTACATCAACGTAGACCCAGGAACCATGAGTCCTTACCAGCATGGGGAAGTTTTCGTAACCGATGATGGTGCAGAAACGGATTTGGATTTGGGTCATTATGAGCGTTTTATCGACATTAACTTGTCCAAAAGCTCGAACGTGACATCAGGAAAAGTGTATTCCTCTGTTATTACCAAAGAGCGCAGAGGCGAATACCTAGGCGGAACTGTACAGGTTATCCCTCACATTACGAATGAAATTAAAGAACGTGTTATTCGCGCAGGTCGTGAAGCTGGGTCCGATGTGGTTATCACTGAAATTGGTGGTACTGTCGGGGATATCGAGAGCTTGCCATTCCTAGAAGCGATTCGTCAAATGAAAAATGATATCGGCCGCGAGAATGTCATGTACATTCACGTTACGTTGATTCCTTATATCAAAGCTGCTGGTGAAGTCAAAACAAAACCAACGCAACATAGCGTTAAAGAACTGCGCGGCCTTGGTATCCAACCGCATGTGATTGTTTGTCGTACGGAACATTCTTTGACAGAAGATATGAAGCGTAAGCTCGCTTTGTTCTGTGATATCGATCCAGCTGCTGTTATTGAATGTAAAGATGCGGAGACGTTGTATGAAGTACCGATGATGCTTCGTGAGCAAGGTCTTGATGATTATGTCGTGAATCACTTGAAGCTTTCAACGAATCAACCCGATATGACAGAATGGGAAAGTCTTGTTCGCAAGGTGAAATCCTTGACGAAGAAGACCGAGATCGCCATCGTAGGGAAGTACGTAGCGCTTCATGATGCTTATCTTAGTATTGTTGAAGCACTTGGACACGCAGGTATCGACAATGACTCTGAGATTGATATCCGTTGGGTCAATGCAGAAGATATCTACGATCATAATGTGCATTCACTGCTTTCTGGTGTGCAAGGTATCCTTGTACCAGGTGGATTTGGTGATCGCGGGATTGAAGGGAAAGTAGCTGCAATTCGTTATGCGCGTGAGAAAGAAATTCCGTTCTTTGGTATTTGTTTGGGGATGCAGGTCGCTGTTATCGAATACGCACGTTCTGTTTGTGGATTGGACGGTGCGAATAGTTCCGAGATTAATCCAACAACAGCATATCCAGTAATTGATCTATTGCCAGAGCAGAAGGATATTGAGAATCTAGGCGGAACGATGCGTTTAGGTCTATACCCTTGTAAATTAACGCCTGGTTCACTTGCTGCGACTACGTATAATGATGAGTTAGTTTACGAAAGACATCGTCACCGGTACGAATTTAATAATGAATACCGCGAATTGGTTGAATCTGCTGGTCTGCGTATTTCTGGTACATCACCAGATGGGCGTCTGGTTGAAATGGTTGAGCTTCCTGGCCACCCTTGGTTCTTGGCTGTACAATTCCACCCGGAATTTACGTCCCGTCCGAACCGTCCACAGCCACTTTTCCGTGAATTCGTGAAAGCTGCACAATTAATCGCTCGTTAAAATTTCTCGTTGTGGATGCAGGAATCTCTCTCCTGATAATCAACTTTTATGTAAAACTTTTCAAAATAAATGCTCTCCTCGGAAGGAATACGAAAATGAATAGCGAATATCTTGACTTATAGGTTTGGAACTTGTTATTCGTTTTCGGGAGGGGACTTGGCTGATGAAGAAAAAAGTGTTGGTAGTGGATGATCAAAATGGAATTCGTGTACTCCTCATGGAAGTGTTCAGTAACGAAGGGTACGATACCTATCAAGCCTCCAATGGCAAGTTGGCCTTGGAAATCGTGAGAAATGTTTCGCCTGATCTCATACTACTGGACATGAAGATTCCTGGTATGGACGGACTTGATATTTTGAAGCATGTGAAAGAAATTGATGTTTCAATCAAAGTCATCATGATGACGGCTTATGGTGAGCTAGATATGATCAAAGAAGCGACCGATTTAGGTGCGATCATGCATTTTACGAAGCCATTTGATATTGATGAGCTGCGCTTGGCTGTGAATATGCAATTAAATAATGAATCCAGCAGTGGTTTCGCAGTAGGATCCTAGTCATAGGGTCTTTTTTTGTTTTGGAAAAATGAAGGCTTGGTTATCATTTGAAAAGTTATGTGCTATAATAACTCAGGTATGAACAGAGAGCGGTATGCGCATCTACTAAAGAGGTTCTAGGAGGAAGAGAAACATGGCATTGGTTTCAATGAATGAATTTTTACCTAAGGCAAAAGCAGGGAAATACGCGGTTGGTCAATTTAACATGAACAATCTTGAGTTTGCTCAAGCGATTGTGGAAGCAGCAATCGAACTGAACTCCCCGTTCATTTATGGTGTTAGCGAAGGCGCACTGAAATATATGGGCATTGAGTTTACAGTAGCTATTGCAGAAGCAGCAGCTAAGAAATCCGGTCTTCCGATCGCATTGCACTTAGACCATGGTAGTTCGTTTGAAGTAGCAATGAAATGTATCCGTGCAGGATTCAGCTCCGTTATGTTCGATGGTTCCCACTATTCTTTCGAAGAAAACATTCGTTTGACAAAAGAAGTTGTTAAAGCTGCTCGTGCTATGGGCGTATCCGTTGAGGGTGAGCTTGGAACAATCGGTGGCGTTGAGGATGACATTTCCGTTGATGAAGAGCACGCTAACCTTGCAAAACCAGAAGAAGCGATTCGTTTCTACGAAGAAACAGGCGTGGATTGTTTGGCAATCGCAGTAGGTACTGCACATGGTATGTACGCAGGCGAGCCTAACATTCACTTTGATATTATTGAAGCAGTTTCCAAAGCGATCCCAGTTCCAGTTGTATTGCACGGCGGATCCGGCGTTCCAGACGAAATGATCCGTAAATCAATTGCAGCAGGCGTTGGCAAAATCAACGTGAATACAGAGAACCAAGTGGCATGCACAGAAAGCATCCGCGCAGCTCTGAATAAAGATGCTAAAATTTATGATCCTCGTAAATATCTAACCCCAGCTCGTAGCGCTATGATCGAAGTAGTAAAATCCAAAATTCAATTGTTCGGAAGCAGCAACCAAGCTTAATTCCAAATTGTATAGACAGGATAGGAAATGCAGTAATACACAGATGGATGGTCGACAATCGTTGCCGTCTGTCTGTGTCATTGCGGGCGTTTCCTTCTTCTATTTGTTGTATTTTACCTCGCATTCATCATTTACTTCCTTATTTTGTGGATTTTCGTCGAATAGTTGTGTGATTTAGTCGGATTTGTTGGTTGACGTTATTGTCGTTAGTGAGAAGGCACCTGGTTTAGGGGGAGAAGTATGTTGGAGAAATTAATGGTGGTCGGTGGACGCCCACTACGGGGAACTGTTCAAATTAGTGGAGCAAAAAATAGTGCCATTGCACTTATTCCTGCCGCAGTACTTGCAGAAACATCAGTAACGTTGGATAACCTTCCGCATCTTAGCGATGTGGCTATATATACAGAAATTTTAACAGATTTAGGCGCAACTATTGATTGGAATGAAGATCGGATGACGATTGATCCTAGTCAAATGAAGCCTCTTGCGATGCCAAATGGCAAAGTAAAGAAGCTGCGCGCTTCGTATTATTTGATGGGTGCACTTTTAGGTAGATTCGGTGAAGCGACGATCGGTCTTCCGGGCGGTTGTAATTTTGAACCGCGTCCGATTGATTTGCATATCAAAGGCTTTGAAGCGTTAGGTGCTGTAGTGAGCAACGAAAACGGAGCACTTCATATTCGTGCAAAGGAACTGCGCGGCGCTAAGATTTATTTGGATATGGCGAGTGTGGGAGCTACGATCAATATTATGCTGGCAGCTTCACGTGCCAAAGGGTTAACTACGATTGAAAATGCGGCGAAAGAGCCTGAAATTATAGATGTAGCAACACTTTTGAACTCCATGGGTGCGAAAATTAAAGGTGCGGGTACGGATACAATTCGGATCGAAGGGGTGTCTGAGCTTCACGGCTGCCGTCATTCCATTATCCCAGACCGTATTCAAGCGGGAACGTATATGATTGCTGCAGCGGCGACGCGCGGCGATGTTACCGTAGATAATGTAATACCGAAGCATTTAGAAGCTTTGACAGCGAAGCTGCAAGAAATGGGTGTTCATGTTTATGAGATGGATGAATCCATTCGCATCGTAGGTCAGCCTATCTACGAAAGCGTAGATGTGAAAGCATTAATTTACCCTGGGTTTGCAACGGATTTGCAATCACCAATGTCTAGCCTGCTGTGCCAAGCAAAAGGTGTTAGTGTATTAACAGATCATGTTTATAGCAATCGATTTAAGCATATTCCAGAGCTTGTGCGCATGGGTGCTAAGATAAGAGTTGAGGGACGTTCGGCCATTATTGAAGGCTCGCAACTGAGCTCAGCCAAAGTAAGAGCGACAGATTTGCGCGCTGGAGCAGCTTTGGTAATTGCTGGCCTCAGTGTTATGACAGGCGGTATTACGGAAGTGTCGGGTGTAGAGTTCATTGATCGTGGATACGAGAATTTAGTATTCAATCTATCTTCCCTAGGAGCCGAAGTTTGGCGTGAGAACGAGGAATAAAGTACCAGACAACAGGCAATGCTAGAATCCAATTGAAAATTTAATAGTTTGGTGGTTGAAACATGAGCATGCAGCTTGCTGAGCTTGAAGTACTCAAGCTTACTGAATTATATAAACTAGCCAAGAAACATCAGATTCCCTATTACGGTACGTTGAAGAAAAGAGAACTCATTTTTGCCATTTTACGTGCACAAGCAGCAGAGAGTGGATTCTTGTTCATGCAAGGTGTTCTGGAAATTTTGCAGGAAGGATTTGGATTCTTGCGTCCAATTAATTACCTTCCTAGCTCAGAGGATATCTATATTTCAGCCTCTCAAATTCGCAAATTTGATTTGCGCTCAGGTGATATTGTATCTGGGAAATGTCGACCGCCTAAGGAAAATGAGCGTTACTACGGACTTCTCCAAGTCGAAGCAGTTAATGGCGAGAAGCCTGAAACGGCTGCAGAACGCTTGCATTTCCCCGCATTAACACCGTTATATCCGGATACTCGGATTACTCTTGAAACCGAGCCTACCAAGATTTCAATGCGGATTATGGATTTGCTTGCCCCTGTCGGATTAGGTCAGCGTGGACTTGTTGTGGCACCTCCTAAAGCGGGTAAAACATTGTTGCTCAAAGAAATCGCAAACAGTATTTCTACGAATTATCCCGAGATTGAGCTATTTGTTCTGTTGATTGACGAGCGTCCTGAGGAAGTTACGGATATGCAGCGTTCGGTCAAAGGTGAAGTCGTGGCGTCAACTTTCGATGAGCTTCCGGAGAATCATATTAAAGTCGCCGAGCTTGTCCTAGAACGGGCTATGCGTTTAGTTGAACATAAGAAAGATGTCGTTATCCTACTCGATAGTATTACGCGCTTAGCAAGAGCGTATAACCTCGTAGTACCGCCTTCAGGCCGGACGTTGTCCGGTGGTGTTGATCCCGCTGCTTTCCACCGTCCTAAGCGTTTTTTTGGAGCTGCTCGTAACATTGAAGAAGGCGGCAGCTTAACTATTCTTGCTACAGCACTTGTCGAAACAGGTTCACGTATGGATGACGTCATTTATGAAGAATTTAAAGGGACAGGCAATCTGGAACTTCATCTTGATCGCAAAATGGCGGAGCGCCGTATCTTCCCTGCTATTGACATTCGTCGTTCAGGGACTCGCCGCGAGGAAGCATTGCTCAGCAAAGATGAGCTCGAGAAAGTATGGGCACTTCGTAAAGGCATGAATGATTCACATGAATATACCGAAGCCTTTATTAAGAAGCTTGCGGATACGAAGACGAATCAAGAGTTTTTGGACTCACTGGCCTCGCCGGGGGCGGGAGCGTCATCCCAGCAGCATAAAGGCAAAGTCAAAAACTCAGCATCCTAAGCTTTAGTTAAACGACACTTAGTAAGAAAGTTTGCGTGGTCGTTTACTTTAACGTACAAAGAGGAGTACCGTTATGAACTTGGTTTATTCAGATTCACAAGGAAATGTATTCGATCATCCTGATTATTTCGCGCTTGGGCGAAATGCAGAAATGATCACCGAAATATTAGATGAAGAACTGATCCCTCTGCCTGAGGGTTCAACACTCGTGAGTCTACCCTTCACGCGTCCTGTTGGCATTGATGCGGCAACAGGTGAAATGAAGCTGGTAGAGGGTGATTATCACGCGGTGGGAGCGTTGCTTCCACAAGGCTTCACACGACTGCTTCTCCCAGGGTATGTGAAATCCGATAAGACGAAGGCGTTGCCTTTGTTCGGTTATACCGCTGTCGTGTGGAAAGAAGACGGCTTCTACGTAGCCGCGCGTCTGACCGACAACCCGTACTTCTGGAATCCGATTCATTGCGATCCGGATGAGCTTGAGGTTGAAGTCAAACGGCTAGTCGCCAAGTACCCGGAGAATCGCTTGTATGCCCATTTGTCGAATTGTGCACTAGGCTACGAGTGCTTGACCGCTTCGAACACGTTCCTACAACGCTGGGAAGGGGCTGTCCCTGTTTCCTACTCCTGTAATGCAGGATGCTTCGGATGTATCTCGGAGCAGCCAGACGAGAGCGGTTTTGTTGCTCCGCAGACGCGGATGAACTTTAAGCCGAAGGTCGAAGAAATTACGGAGATCATGTTGGAACATCTGCGTACACCGGAGAGCATTATTTCCTTCGGGCAAGGCTGTGAAGGGGAACCAAGCACGCAGGCCGTCATTATTATTGATGCCATTAAGCGGGTGCGTGAGCAAACGAAGATGGGCTACATCAATATCAATACGAATGCGGGCCTTACAGACCATATTCGCGGCATTGTCGATGCAGGTCTTGATCTGATGCGTGTAAGTACGATCAGCGCTCTTGATGATCACTACAACGCCTATTACAAGCCAAGAGCCTATACGCTTAAGAATGTCGAAAAGTCCCTTCGCTATGCAACCGATAAAGGGGTTATCACATCGATCAACTATCTCGTATTCCCTGGTGTTACCGATCGGGAAGAAGAGATTGAAGCGATGATCGAATTTGTTCGCAGAACGGGATTGAAATTGATTCAATTGCGCAACCTGAATATTGACCCTGAGAGCTATCTAAGCATTATCCCTAAGGCTCAGGGAGAGCTACTAGGTATGAAGCAAATGATCGAGATTTTTGAGCAAGAATTGCCGGATGTTGTCATTGGTTCTTACTCCCATACACCGAAGTTTTACACGAGTGATCGTACGCTCACAACGGTGTTATAAACCATCTCGGTGGAAGTATTACCCGATCGATTTTCCATTGCATCTGGACTTGCGAATATGCTACAATGCAATAGTACGTCCATTAACTCTGTTTCAGCAAATGATTCAGGGCGGAAAGAGGTGAACCAAATGAAAGCAGGAATTCATCCTACTTATCATGCAACCACAGTGACTTGCGCTTGTGGTAACGTGTTCGAAACGGGTTCAATCAAGCCAAATCTTCGTGTTGAGATTTGCTCCAATTGCCATCCTTTCTACACAGGTAAACAAAAGTTTATCGATGTAGGCGGCCGTGTCGACAAGTTCAAAAAGAAATACGGAATCTAATTGGCATCATTTGCTTGATTGCCAATCAGCATAAGACAACCTCCCTTGGTCATCCTAAGCTTAGGCTTAGAGTCCAATGGGAGGTGTTTTTATGTTCAAGGGTCTAGTTAAGCTTACAGGAGCTGCTATCCTTATAGCGAGTTTAGTGGGTTGTGGCATGTGGACGGGGAACAATAAGAAAACGAATGATGACTCTACGTATAAAGTTCAGAATTATAAGCAAGACGGTATGTTGGGTATCACAAGTGTTAACCCGAACGATCCGATGAATCCGACCTACCATCATTATGATGATGATGCCAATCTCATGAAAGCAGTGCTTGCTCAACTGCCAGGCATCGAGAAGACCAATATTGCGATCAATGGACCTTCTGCCAATGTGAGAATTAAACCACAAGCAGCTTTGACGGCAGCCCAAGTTGAAGAACTGCGCTCGCAGGCTCAAATGGCATTAGAGACGAATATGCCGCGATATAAAATACAAGTAAGAATGGATCGTTAAGCA
>NZ_CAKMMW010000017.1:0-5932 GCF_927798215.1 Paenibacillus allorhizoplanae | reverse complement strand
GAGAGACTTTAGCTAACGCTAAAGATCCCAAAGCAGAGAGACTTTAGCTAACGCTAAAGATCCCAAAGCAGAGAGACTTTAGCTAACGCTAAAGATCCCAAAGCAGAGAGACTTTAGCTAACGCTAAAGATCCCTATATTAGGTAGTTTTTCCCTCAGGTTGCTATTTGGCAGTGAATCAGCTATACTATTTTTACTGTGCTAGACGGGGAGGTAGCGGTGCCCTGTAACTCGCAATCCGCTGTAGCGAGGTTGAATTCCTGTTAGCGGTACTGTGATGTGAGGTCTGGCTCTTACACGTGGTGTTGAGAGTTGGGTCCTTCGCAATGGATGCTCATGAACCCGGTCAGGTCTGGAAGGAAGCAGCCGTAAGTGAGATGTTTCATGTGCCGAGGGGCTGCCTGATTTGAGCCAACGATAAGAGTTCGCTTGTATCACTTTATCAATAACAGGTGCACGGTGTAATCATACCGTATATGTAAGAACACATAACCGAAACGCCAGCAATTAGGGCGTTTTTTCTTTTGCATTTAGCAGGAAAAATATGACTTTATAGAGAATCTTTATACAATACATACATGGACTGATGCCGCTCGAAGATGTGCGACCGCGTTAAAGCTGAGAGACTTTGGTCTCCGACCAAAGATCCCTATATATGGTTTTATCGCCCAATAGAAGGATGTTTTCGGGTTCCGAAAACTTATACTTTCTATTGTGGTAAGAGAAAGTGAAGGAGCTGTTGACATGCCCATTCATTCGCCTCAGATGTACTCGGTATCGATGAACGAACTGCGGAAACTGTTCAATCACAGCATGCAAACCGGTATGGTAATGGTTGATGAAGATGAGAAGTTATTACTCGTCTCAGATCAGCTCTTGAAAGTTTCAGGATATTCAGCAGATGAAATTACTGGTGTTCCCTGCCCTCAATTTTTTAAGATGAGGGCTACTTTGCGTGAGTTATACGAATTTCATTTTAGGGATGAAGCGGATGTTGGGGAGTGGCCCCATGGTTTTCTACTAGGGAAGAATGGAGAAATGATCTATTTTCAGTTCTCCATGCTCAAGCTCCAATGTGAGGATAGAAGTATATACCTATTATCATTGAAAAATAAAGAAGAAAGAACAGTGTTAAACTTGCTGCAGCGCTTTTCGGATGCCTTTTTGAAAGACATCAATTTAGGCGTGTTATTAATAGATATGGATTACCGACTTGCTGACATTAGTGATCGCGCCTGCCAAATGCTGGCTATGGAGAAAGAGCATATTCGCAACAAGTCGCTGGATGAAATTTTTGCCACAGTTCCGAGTCAGCACCAGCTCGTGCAGCGAACGATTCTGAATGGAGCGATAGTCCGCAATCACGCCGTTTCCTGGACGAACAATCAAGAACGCTTTGATTTGCTGCTTGATTCTAATGTTTTGAAGGATAGTCAGGGGAACATTGTGGGGGCTTACATTATTTTTAAAGATGTCACGAATATGCGCTCGTTGGAACAAATGGTTCAGCGAAGCGATCGGCTAGCGATGATCGGGCAAATTGCTGCAGGAACAGCGCATGAAATCCGTAACCCACTAACGTCAATCAAAGGCTTCTTACAGATGCTGCGTCGTACATTCGGTGACCGGGGCATGGATAAAGAACAGAACTTTACAGATGTCATGCTGGGAGAGATTGATCGGATTAATGCACTAGTGAATGAATTTCTGATGTTGAGCAAGCCCAAGCATGTGGCCTATGAGCGTATTGGTGTGACGGAAGTCCTGCGCGGTATTGTGCCAGTTATTCAGAATGAGGCGATCCTCTATAATGTTCAACTTCACTATGAGGCTTCCACCCACCTCCCTGAGGTAACGGCAGATATTGAGCTATTGAAGCAAGTTTTCTTGAATGTTTGCAAAAATGGAATCGAAGCTATGCCCGATGGTGGGATATTGACGATTTCGGAGCGTGTAGACACGATAGAGCGAAATGTGTGTGTGGATATTCATGACACAGGTACGGGGATTCCAATGTTCGTCGTTGATAAAATCTTTGATCCGTTCTTCACAACGAAGGATACGGGCACGGGGCTAGGGCTCTCTGTATGCCAACGTATCATTCATGATATGGGCGGGACGATTCGCGTAGCTTCCAAAGGCTTTGGAACGACATTTACCATCACGATCCCCTATATGTGATCCTCTATTTCATCCCTTGGAGCGTTATAGTATAATGGATACAGTCAATCCACGCAGGGATTATTGGAGAGGAACACTATGGCACACATTGCTTTGTATCGTACATGGAGGTCGCAGACGTTTCGTGATGTTGTCGGACAGCGGCATATCACACAAACACTGCAGAATTCTTTGCGGGAAAATCGCCTTACCCATGCTTATTTGTTTAACGGTCCCCGTGGAACGGGTAAAACAAGTACAGCCAAAATTTTAGCCAAAGCCATCAACTGTTTAAACGGCCCCTCGGAAGAGCCATGCAACCAATGTTCTGCCTGTGAGCGTATTACGGAAGGCGCAGTGATGGACGTTGTAGAGATCGATGCGGCATCCAACCGCGGTGTAGAAGAAATTCGTGATATCCGAGATAAAGTTAAATACGCACCGACTGAAGTTAGGCAGAAAGTGTACATTATTGATGAAGTGCATATGCTGACGACGGAAGCATTTAATGCCTTATTGAAGACATTGGAAGAGCCGCCGGCGCATGTTATGTTTATTTTAGCGACAACGGAGCCTCATAAGATTCCCGCAACCATTATATCTCGGTGTCAGCGCTTCGATTTCCGTCGCGTTTCCATGGAGGATGAGGTAGGGCGTCTACAGTATGTTTGTGATCAAGAGCGCATTTCGATTGATAAAGAAGCTCTTCACTATATAGCAAGATTGTCCGACGGCGGGATGCGGGACGCGCTAAGTCTGTTGGATCAGGCGGCATCGTTTGCAACAGGAGAAATACAGCTAGCTGACATTTTGTCGATCACAGGCGGTATTGCTTCCGATCAATTTAAGAGACTAGTCACGTTTATCAAGGAACAGAATTTGGGGGCTGCCCTAGAGTTAATTGATACCTTCATGCAAGAGGGCAAGAGCGCAGACAAATGTATCGAGAATTTGATTCACTATTTCCGTGATTTGCTGATGGTGCGCATGGTGCCGAATTCACCTGTGATTGCTGAACGCGTATTTGATATGGCAGAGCTCAGGGAGATCGCGAGTCACTTCACGCCAAGTGAGATGATGAATATGATTGAAACGCTGAACCATTATCAGAGTGAGATGAAATATTCGGTACAACCGCAAACCTTATTAGAAATCGCTATTATGAAAATAAGTGGTGGCCATCGAGGATCGGACGATTCAGTGGAAGTAGGGGCGCGTCAGCCGCAGGGTGATCTTTTTGCTCAGATGACCCAAAGAATGAAACAACTTGAAGATCAACTAGCAGTACTGGTAAAATCGGGAGTGAGTGTTGCTTCGGGTGAAAGTGCTAAGCAAGCGCCTGCGGCGAAAGTAGCCGTGGCCTCAGCACCTTCTAAGAAGTCAGGTCTTAAGCTTGATCCATACTTGAAGGCTTCTGAGAGTCCAGATACGAAGACGGCACTGATGAAGTGGAGTCAAGTGTTAGGTGATGTCAAAGAGAAGAAAATAACCGTTCATGCCTGGTTTGTTAACGGTGATTTGGTGGCTATGCTAGATGATGTTGTTCTTGTCGCATTTAAGAATGATATGCATCGTAATACAACAGAGAAGCCAGAGAATAAAGTCATTATTGAACAAGTGCTTTCTTCTGTATTTGGTAAGCCAATGCGTTTGCTGACCTTAATGCGTAAGGAATGGGATGATGCGAAGAGTGATGCGACGCACGCCCCGCCTGAAGAGATGGAATTAGTCGCTGAGGATGGTCGCGGAAACGCGGTCAAAGAAGAATGGATATCCGAAGCCATCCAATTGTTTGGTGAAGATCTAGTAACGATTAAAGAAGACTAACGATAAGGGAGCGATCTATAATGAATAACATGAACCAAATGATGAAGCAAGTGAAGAAAATGCAAGAGCAAATGATGAAGGCACAAGAAGAACTAGGCACGAAAATGATTGAAGGAACAGCAGGCGGCGGTGTAGTAACGTGTATCATCAACGGACACAAGAAGGTACAAAGCATTACGATCAAACCAGAAGCAGTAGATCCTGACGATGTTGAAATGCTGCAAGATCTTGTGTTGACTGCAGTTAACGACGCAATGTCCAAAGCAGAAGAGATCGCTAACAAAGATATGGGCAAATTCACAGGCGGAATGAATATCCCTGGATTATTCTAAGACAACCAATAATCAACGACTCTGTACCATGAAGGAGTACTTCCTTTGTATTACCCCGAACCGATAGCGAAGTTAATCGATGCCTTCTCCCGCTTGCCGGGAGTAGGTCCCAAGACAGCGGGGCGCTTAGCCTTTCACGTCCTTCGAATGAAAGAAGAAGACGTGATTGATTTTGCTAAATCGCTTGTTAATGTGAAACGGAACCTGCATTATTGCTCCGTGTGTTGCAATATTACCGATGTGGATCCTTGTCGTATTTGTCAGGATAAAAGCCGTGATAATTCCGTCATCTGCGTTGTGCAGGAACCGAAGGACTTGGTTGCGCTGGAGCGTACCAAAGAATTTGAAGGATATTACCATGTGCTGCATGGTGCGATATCTCCTATGGAGGGGATTGGACCCGATCAAATTCATATCGCGGAATTACTTAAGCGTTTGGGTGACGAGACGGTGCAAGAATTGATTCTAGCCACCAATCCGAACATTGAGGGCGAAGCCACAGCGATGTACTTATCTAGATTGATCAAACCGTTTGGTTTGCGTGTAACTCGTATTGCCCATGGCTTGCCGGTAGGCGGGGATTTGGAGTATGCGGATGAGGTAACCTTGTCCAAAGCGATGGAAGGCCGCAGGGAATTATAAAAGCATACATCTTAAGGAGAGCTGAGAAGCTCTCTTTTTTTTCTGTCTAAAAAGTGTCGTACTGGTTCTGAAAATGCCATGATCCCCATATGTATAGATCAACCCAATTGTGGGAGGAATGGAGGTTTGCCTATGAAACCGGCTCTATTAGGCATGCGTGGATTTAAGAATCCGCGAGCGAAGACTGTTAAGGAAGAACTGAAACGGGACAAGATCATGTTGATTCAAGAGATACGTGCTGCGCATCAGACGTGGGTGGCGGCGCAAGCTCACTTTGACTTCGCTTTGGACAAGGATCAGATCGACTATACAATCTACGCGATGGAAGCTGCAGAGAAGAGATTTGAAATGCTTATCAAACAAGCGAAGCGATTAGGGGTAAGCCTGATTGACAGCGATCATTTAATGGAGGTGTAGAGGATGATTCTTAAATATGCCATTTGGGGGGTGTTGATACTCTCCTCGCTTATGTTAGTGATGATTGTATTTCGAAGCCGAGGTGGCGGTAGACTTGTAGCTTCATTAGGTTTAAACATAGTAGTCGCAGCTTTTCTGTTATACATACTGAATCTATTGAGCGGATATACACACATAGAACTGCCTATTAATACGGCTACTTTAGGGACGGCTACTATATTAGGGATCCCCGGAGTTATACTACTGATTGGTGTGAAATGGGCATTGCTGTAACTGTAAATATAATACATCGACTATTGGGTTGACTCGGCTGCGGCATCTGTGTTATCTTATAAAAGTTGCCGCTGAGACATGCGGGAATACGAAAGTAGCTTGAGAAAAACAAGTTGCAAAAGAAAAGTAACTATGGTATATTGATCTTCCGGCTTTCGAGAGAGAGTAGGTTGGACAAGAGTGATTGATCTTTGAAAACTGAACAACGAGTGAGTAAGCACAGTCGAGTAATCGACTATAAAAGAGATTGCAAAATCTCGCTAGCTTCAAATGAGCAATTAA
>NZ_CAKMMW010000016.1:0-186183 GCF_927798215.1 Paenibacillus allorhizoplanae | reverse complement strand
AGCAGGTAGCTATACCTTTACGGCAACATTAGGAAGTTTGCCGGCCAACACAACCAATACAGATAATTTAACAGCGACAGTGGAAGTTGTCGTCTCGCCAGTGATTACAAACATCACAGCATTTGATGCGATTGGGGATATTTCAGCAGGGACGGCCGGTGCAGCAAGTTATGCAAATGCTGGTGAAGTGTCAGCAGCGTTATTAGCCAGCCATGCAGTAGTAACGGCAGATGGCAGCACGATCACGGTACCGGTAATGGCATGGGTGGATGTGGACAGCTATAATGCATCTGTAGCAGGTAGTTATACATTTACGGCAACGCTAGGGAGTTTGCCGGCACACACAACCAATACAGATAATTTAACAGCGACAGTAAAAGTTGTCGTCTCGCCAGTGATTACAAACATCACAGCATTCGATGCCATTGGAGATGTAGCAGCAGGGACGGCAGGCACAGCTAGCTATGCAAACGCAAGTGCTGTGTCAGCAGCGTTATTAGCCAGCCATGCGTCAGTGTCGGCAGATGGCGGCACGATCACGGTGCCGGTAACAGCGTGGGAAGATACGGACAGCTACAATGCATCCGTTGCCGGTAGTTATACATTTACGGCAACACTAGGAAGCTTACCGGCTAATACAACCAATACAGACAACTTAACAGCGACAGTAGAAGTTGTCATCTCGCCAGTGATTACAAACATCACAGCATTCGATGCCATTGGAGATGTAGCAGCAGGGACAGCAGGCTCAGCCGTGTATGCAAACGCAAGTGCAGTGTCAGCAGCGTTATTAGCAAGCCATGCGTCAGTGTCGGCAGATGGCGGCACGATCACGGTGCCAGTAACAGGTTGGGAAAATGCGGACAGCTATAACGCATCAGCAGCAGGCAGTTATACATTTACGGCAACGTTAGGAAGTTTGCCGGCAAACACAACTAATACAAACAACTTAACAGCGACAGTGGAAGTTGTCGTATCACCGGTCATTACAAACATCACAGCATTCGATACTATTGGGGATATTTCGGCTGGGACGGCGGGTGCAGCAAGTTATGCAAATGCTGGTGAAGTATCGGCAGCGTTATTAGCAAATCATGTGACTGTAACGGCAGATGACGGTACGATCACGGTGCCAGTTACGGCGTGGGAAGATACGGACGGCTACAACGCATCTGTAGCAGGTAGCTATACCTTTACGGCAACATTAGGAAGTTTGCCGGCCAACACAACCAATACAGATAATTTAACAGCGACAGTGGAAGTGGTCGTATCGCCGGTCATTACCAACATCACAGCATTTGATGCCATTGGAGATGTAGCAGCAGGGACGGCGGGAGCAGCAAGTTATGCAAATGCTGGTGAAGTATCGGTAGCGTTATTAGCAAACCATGTGACTGTAACGGCAAACAGCGGCACGATCACGGTGCCAGTAACAGCGTGGGAAGATACGGACAGCTACAACCCATTTGTAGCAGGTAGTTATACATTTACGGCAACGTTAGGGAGTTTGCCAGCTAATACAACAAATACAAGCAGCGTAACAGTAACAGTAGAAGTTGTCGTCTCGCCAGTGATTACAAACATCACAGCATTTGATGCCATTGGGGATATTTCGGCAGGGACGGCAGGCGCAGCAAGCTATGCAAATGCAGATGCCGTATCAGCAGCGTTATTAGCCAACCATGCGACTGTAACCGCAAACGGCGGCACGATCACGGTGCCAGTATCTGCATGGGAAGATACAGACAGCTACAATGGATCTGTAGCAGGTAGTTATACATTTACGGCAACATTAGGGAGTTTGCCGACTAACACAACCAATACAGATAATTTAACAGCGACAGTAGAAGTTGTCGTAGAGCCAGTGATTATAAACATCACAGCATTTGATGCCATTGGGGATGTAGCAGCGGGGACGGCAGGCGCAGCAAGCTATGCAAACGCAGGTGAAGTGACAACAGCATTGTTAGCGAGTCATGCGAGTGTAACGGCTGATGGCGGTACGATCACGGTACCAGTAACAGCATGGGAAGATACGGACAGCTACAACCCATTTGTAGCAGGTAGATATACATTCACAGCAATATTAGGAAGTTTACCAGCAAACACAACGAATACGGACAACGTAACGGCGACGGTAGAAGTTGTCGTATCGCCAGTAATTACAAACATCACAGTATTCGATGCCATTGGAGATGTAGCTGCAGGGACGGCAGGCTCAGCAAGCTATGCAAACGCAAGTGCAGTGTCAGCCGCGTTATTAACAAGTCATGTGACTGTAACAGCAGATGGCGGGACGATCACGGTGCTGGTAACGGAATGGGTAGATGTGGACAGCTACAAAGCATCCGTAGCGGGCAGCTATACATTTATAGCAACATTAGGAACCTTGCCGGCTAATACAACCAATACCGATAATTTAACAGCGACAGTAGAAGTGGTCGTCTCGCCAGTCATTACCAACATCACGGCATTCGATGCCATTGGAGATGTAGCAGCAGGGACGGTCGGTGCAGCAACCTATGCAAACACAGGTGAAGTATCGACTGCGTTATTAGCAAGCCATGCAACTATAACGGCTGATGGCGGGACGACCACGGTGCCAGTAACGGCATGGGTAGATTCGGACAGCTACAACGCATCCGTAGCTGGCAGCTATACATTTACAGCAACATTAGGAACCTTGCCGGCTAATACAACCAATACGGATAATTTAACAGCGACAGTAGAAGTGGTCGTCTCGCCAGTCATTACAAACATCACGGCATTCGATGCCATTGGAGATGTAGCAGCAGGGACGGTCGGCGAAGCAACCTATGCAAACACAGGTGAAGTAACAGCCGCGTTATTAACAAGCCATGCAACAGTAACGGCAAACGGCGGTACGATCACAGTGCCAGTAGCAGCATGGGAAGATACGGACAGCTACAACCCATCTGTAGCAGGTAGATATACATTCACAGCAACATTAGGAAGCTTGCCGGCTAACACAACCAATACAGGCAGCGTAACAGCGACGATAGAAGTTGTCGTAGCGCAAGTGATTACCAACATCACAGCATTCGACGCGATTGGAGATGTAGCTGCAGGGACGGCAGGCTCAGCAAGCTATGCAAACGCAGGTGCAGTGTCAGCCGCGTTATTAGCTAGTCATACGTCAGTGACGGCAAATGGCGGAACGATCACAGTGCCAGTAACAGAATGGATAGATACAGACAACTACAACGCATCCGTAGCAGGCAGCTATACTTTCACGGCAACGTTAGGAAGCTTACCAGCAAACACAACCAATACAAGCAACGTAACAGCGACAGTAGCAGTTGTCATAGTAGAACCTCAACTTCCTCCAACGGACGGCGGTGGTGGTTCAACAACACCTATAATCGACAATCCAGTAACCTCAACAGATGGTACATTAACACTTCCTGTTGGTAAGCAAGGTATTGTTAGCTTGGAAGATGAGGCAATTGTCTCAATTCCGGCCGATGCTACAGACAGAGAGTTACAAGTAACGATAGCCAAAGTGTTAGATACGAAACCGCTTCTAACGAATAAAAATGGTTTAGCCAGCCCAATTTTTGAGATTCTGAAAAACTTCTCAGAGAACTTTAATAAACCAGTCACGTTAACTTTTGTTTTCGATAAAGCAGCAAAATGGAGTAGCGACCAAATAGTAGCTGTGAACTATTTTGACGAAGTGAAGAAGGAATGGGTGGAAGTTCCTGGTGGTAAAATCAACGAAAATCACATTACCGTAGAAGTTAATCACTTCACGAAATATGGGGTGTTCGTTGTCGGTGAAGCACCAACTCTACCAACACCAGAAACGGATCCAATCATAAACTTAAGTGATATTTCGGGACATTGGGCTGAAGCAAATATTAAGCAAGCGGTAAGCGGTGGAATCGTCGTCGGATATCCGGACGGAACGTTTGCGCCGGATCAGTCTATAACGCGTGCAGAATTTGCCGTGATGCTGATGACTACGTTGAAAATGAAAGGTGAGGGAGCAGCACTGACTTTCACAGATGCAGGGAAGATAGGAACTTGGGCACAGAAAGCAGTTGCGCAAGCTGTACAAGCAGGCATTATTCAAGGCTATGACGATGGTACATTCCGTCCGTACGTAGAAATTACGCGCACTGAGGTGGCAGTGATGATTGCGAAAGCGATGGGTCAGTCTATACCTGCGAATATCACAACCGGCTTCGCTGATGACAAGAACATTCCGGCATGGGCGAAAGCAAGTGTTTCTTACGTGAAGCGAACTGGTGTTATGCAAGGGAAAGGCTATGACCAATTCGCCCCTCAAGACCATGCAACAAGAGCAGAGGCTGTAACGGTTCTACTAAATATGCTAGCGCAAAAGAGTAAGTGAAAAACGATTTGCCATCTCCTCTCTAATCAAAACTGAGGGATTTATAGGAGAGAAAAGCGATGGAGCCGATCCATCGCTTTTCGGCATTTCATACAACATAGTTTGAAAATCAGATAACCGATGCCCTCCCATTTTAGAGGCATCGGTTTTGTTTTGTTACACGCTCTCACATGAAGTCACAATCGTTTTAGCTTGTTCATATTACCAAAATATGACTTATATATGACTTTACTCACCTGTAATAATCATAATGAAAAGCTATAATAAATCCTGATCGAACATACACGGAATTGTCAATTTCAGTATATTTACTGTTAAAAAATTCCAAGTATGATGAAAGAGTGAGCAGTAAGATTGTAAGCATTAAAGCTGGTGATAGGGGAGAAGTGAGAATGTCCAAGTTAACTGAGTTTTCAATGAAAAATGTGGCAGCGATTTTCATCGTCATGCTGCTGTTGGTCGTAGGAGGAACCTATTCTACAACCACACTGAAGGTAGAAAGTATGCCTGACATTACATTTCCGGTTGTCATTATTAGCACGACTTATGTAGCACCTCCGAAGGATGTCCTTGACGAAATTACGAAGCCATTAGAGAAAGCTGTTGCCGGGTTGGATGGACTCAAAACCCTAAGCTCCGGATCACAGGACAATTACTCACAGATTATTCTGGAGCTAGACCAAGATAAGAAACCCGAAGATGTTAAGAAAGATGTAGAAAGCTTGATATCTAACGTTAAGCTGCCTCAAGGCTCTGAGAAACCCAAAGTGTTAACGGCAGGCTTTGCTTCAGACCCTGTTTATTATTTGGCGGTATATGGTGAGGCAGGAATGAACCAAACCGAGCTGGATAAAGCCTACAAAGATACAATTCTTCCTGGTTTTAATGGGCTCAAGGGAATTGACCATGTCGATTCTGTAGGCAATCAGGATGCTGTTCTTACCATAAAACTTGATGCGCCTGCGATAAATAATTATGGTCTAACACCCTCAGAAGTTTCTAGTTTGATCAAAGCCTCCTTGGTATCTAGTCCGGCAGGTACGGTAGATTTCAATGGAAACACACAGATGGTTCGAGTCAAAGGTGAACTAGATACCATTTATAACTTAGATAACTTGAAAATCACCACGAAAACAGGCGATACATTGCTTCTCAAACAAATTGCCAAAGTTGAAGCGATCAGCGAGTCCAAGTTCATTGCAAGATTAGATGAACTGCCGGCCATTGGCGTACTGCTTTATAAAACGAAAGCTGCGAATGCGGTAGAATTTGCAGATAGTGCTGACAAGCTTATGACGGACTGGAGCCAAACGCTGCCTGGCGTAAAGTTCCACAAAATTTATAATTCTGCCAACGATATTAAAGATTCTATCCACGGCATGGTGCAAGAAGGTGGATTAGGTGCCGTACTTGCTTCATTAATGATCTTGCTTTTCCTACGCAATGCACGTATGACAATCATCGTACTCGTGTCGATTCCTCTCTCCATTCTTGTTACGTTACTATTTATGGGCCCTTTAGGCATTTCCCTCAACATCATGACATTAGGTGGAATGGCCATTGCAGTCGGGCGAGTTGTGGATGACAGTATTGTCGTTATTGAGAATATCTATAGTCAGCTGCAAAAAGCTCAAGATCGTAATGAATCTGTTATTAAATTAGCAACGAAACAAGTTTCCAGCGCAATTACTTCCTCAACAATTACCACGGTCGGTGTATTTGGTCCCATCGGATTCGTAAGTGGGGTCGTTGGTGAAGTATTCCGTCCTTTTGCGATAACACTTGTCGTAGCCCTAATGTCATCATTAATTGTGGCACTAACGGTAATTCCAATGTTAGCGAAGATTATGGTGCTTAAAAGCAAGAAGCTTGCAAGTCACGATGACAATCACGTCGGCCCAATGGGTGTGAAATATAGAAAAGCACTCATATGGTCCTTGAATAACCGAATCAAAACGTTATTTATGGCTGGGGTTGCCCTTATAATCTCGATTTTCATTACAGTACCTAATTTAGCAGTAGCTTTTATGCCGGATAGTGAAGCAGTCAAACAAGGTGTAATTGAGATTAAAATGCCGCGAGAAACATCCATTGAAATGATGAATGAGAAGTCCAAAGAACTTGAAAAAGAATTAAAATTACACACAGATGAAGCTGGCAAACCTGCATTCAAGTACATTGAATCTCTTGTTGGATATAACCAAAGCAGTGATCGATTTGCTTATCGAGCCATGATGTTCTTTGAGCTAACAGCTGAAACCAATGCGACTGAAGGTGTCAAAGCGTATAAGGAAGATATGTTGAAACTGATGCCTGAAGGATCAGATGTGAATATTCAATTGTTTACTGGAGGGCCTCCTACCTCAACTGGAGCTGATTTCTCGTACTCCCTGAAAGGGGATGACCAGCTCTATCTGAAGCAAGCCTCACAGTTGGTCAAAGATAAATTGAAGGAATTCCCTGAGCTGAATGACATTAAAGACAGCTTGAGTGATTCCAAAACGGAAGTCGAGATTGTTGTAAATCAAAACAAAGCACGATTGTATGGACTTTCAAGTGCTCAAATTTTACAATCAGTCAACGCCTGGATAGCAGAAGAGAAGCTTGGTGATCTGAAATTTAATAACATTACTTATGCCACTAAAGTGATGTTGAATCCTATGTACAAAAACTCTGTAGATAAACTGGGTACATTCTTGATCAAGACGCCTACTGGTCAAACGATACAGTTGAATGAAGTAGCTCGAGTTGAACAGATTGATGCACCAAATAGCATTAGTCGTGAAGATCAAGAACAAATCGTTAGTGTAAGAGCCAAAATTGATGCCGCGGATAAAGGTGGCGTCAGTAAGAAAATTACCGAAGAACTGGCCAAGTTAGAACTGCCTTCTGGCGTCACTCGTGAAGTAAAGGGTGTATCCGACGATATTCAAAAAAGTTTCATGCAAATGTTTATGGCTATTATAGCTTCCATCTTCATTGTGTACATGGTTATGGTTATTGCCTTTGGTAACGCTAGAGCGCCGCTTGCCATTCTGTTTTCACTGCCGCTAGCAGCTATTGGGGGCCTCTTAGGACTACTAATAACCGGCGAATCGATCAACGTAACGTCACTCATCGGCTTCCTCATGCTAATTGGTATCGTTGTAACCAATGCGATTGTACTCGTAGACCGCGTGCAGCAGCTGAGAGAACAAGATTATTCAATTCGTGACGCACTCATTGAAGCCGGAATTACGAGATTAAGACCTATTATCATGACGGCAGGTGCAACGATACTTGCACTGATGCCTTTAGGACTTGGATTATCCAAAGGAACGATCATTTCCAAAGGTTTGGCCGTTGTCGTTATTGGCGGTCTTACGACTTCGACGCTACTAACGCTCGTAATCGTGCCAATTATTTATGAGATTCTATTTAAGAAAAGAGAAGGCGGCTTCTTCAAGAGAAGAAAAGGAAAGCCGAATGCCATCCAATCAGAGCAAGCAGCATCTGCACGTTAATCATCTATATCGGGGAAAAGGGGAAAATGAATATGAAACGTCAGTTGTTTATGATCAAACAGAGCACCAAGATATTCGGTGTCCTCGCGCTTAGCGCGGCGATAGCCGTAGGATGTTCCTCAACACCAGCAGTAAGCCCTGCGGCAACAACAGCTGCCCAGCAAGGGGATAAGGTAGTGAAAACGGCAAAAGTCACAAAGCAAAAGATTGGTGAACCTCTAGAACAAGTGGGTGATGTCGTATCATCCGTTCAATTAGATATTATTACCAAGTCCGGTGGCGAAGTTATTGAAATCCTGAAAAAACGTGGAGATATTGTTGATAAAGGCGAAGTGCTTTTCCGATTGGATCCAACGGATGTGCTGATACAAAAGGATTTGAATGCAGTAAGCATCAAAGGAGCACAGGCTGGACTTACAGCGGCTAAGCAAAATACATCGAATGGTATCGAAGATGCCAAAGACCGTGTTGCTAAGATGGAGAGCGCGGTTAGTGACCTAGAGAAAGCTTACAGCAGGGTTCACAATGAATACGATCTAGGAACAGCAACGAAATCCGATTTAGAACAGATGGAAACGAAGCTAAACAATTCCAAAAAAGATCTGGCAAGCGAACGTAGATCGCTGAAAACCATGCAAGAGACGAATTCGCTGGCACAAGCGGAATCCAGTTTAGAATCAGCGCAAGTAAATGCGAAGAATATCGAGAGGGCTCTAAGCAATCTTGAGGTAAAAGCACCAGCTTCCGGTGTGCTGACGGATCTCAATGTGACGGTCGGTCAGACAGTAGCGCCAGGCGGTCGCGTAGGGGAAGTTCAACAGACGAATCCAGTTAAAATCAAATCTCAACTTAGCGAAGAGTCAGCTAATCTTGTTAGAGGTAAGAGTGAATTGACATTCTACATTCCTGGTGTAACGACGAAAGCCGGAGCCAAAGTAACCTACTTATCGGATGTCATTAATGGACAATCCAAAGCTTATGATCTGGAATTGGAAGTTCCGAATCCGGAGGGCAAACTGAAACCAGGATCGAAGGCACAAGTGGAGCTAACCAAAGATGATGAACAAAACGTACCTGTTATTCCAAGCCTTAGCATCGTTCGTGAAGGCGGAAATAACTTTGTTTATGTCGTAAGCGGAGATAAGGTGCAAAAGCGTAAACTTGAACTTGGTCGTTTGAATGAGACGAATCAGGAAGTTATTTCTGGGGTCAAAGAAGGAGAGATTCTGGTCATTTCCGGACAACACCAACTGAAAGATCAAGACACGGTAAAAGTGAGTAACTAACCTAATATGTATGAGGAGGAGACATAAGTGAAAATTAAGATGAAGAGATCTCTAGCTACTCTTGTTCTATCAGCTGTCCTTTTATCTACAGCATCTATACCCGCATGGGCTGCAGATGGTCAGAACTTGTCAGGACTAGCTGCAGCAAGCACGGATGTTAGCTACGCGCTTTCAAATAAAGTTGAGGTTGAAATCAAAAGCATGCTCAATGAGCACGAATCGGATTCCACTAAGTTAGGTACAGTCCTTCGCATTAGAAATACGAGTGATAAAATCACGCGTGTACCTGACTTTGAACTACGGGTTCTGATGGCAGACGGTATTGAATATACACTGCAGCCTAGTGCCAAAAATCCGAAGTCCATTCAACCCAAGAGTCAGCTGGAGCTTAGCTACCTGTCGATAGTTGAAAGGAGTGACGATGTTGATCTAACGACCATCAACTTTATAGATGTGGATATGGACGTGTATCCGAAAAAAGAAACAACACTGCTTACTATCCCTGTTGATGCTGGTACCGTATGGAACGGCAGTGACAGTACCATAACGAAATCATCTGCTATTCTTAAATGGGGAGAAGCCTTTGCCTTACCATCTTCGCGCTCGCCCCTTGGCTTCATTCCTGTAGATATTCATAAGGAAATTACAGCGAAAGGCGTTTCCACGGTAGTTCAAATTCAAGTCGTAAATGCAACCAAAGAACGTCAGTCTGTACCTAATTTTGGGATTGATGGAAAGTCAGAAAGTAAGGTTTATTCTGGTAGTCGTGCCGAAGCTGCAGTTACGCTAGATCCAGGTGAGAAGAGATATATCCATATCGTCATTCCAACAGATCTGGATACGGAATTCACCAGCCTGAATGTAGTCACACCAGAGAGTTTTGCTGTTTCATTGGGTGAAGGTAAGTTCCTTGAAGACACCTACCGGGTAGGTCGTGTCAATATACTCCTCCCTGGAGGAGCTGCGACGCAGGGAGTTATCCCTGCCCCGGAATATATCTTAGGTACACCAGTTAAACTGGATTCTACGAATAAATTCATTCCGTCTAATGTCGATGTTTCTTTGGTTGAATTACACGTAACAAGTAATGAAGATGATGGTTTTAATACAGCCGTGGCAAAGTTTAAGTTGACGAACAATAGTGATCGTCCGATCCCAATTCCGGCGATACAAACGGAGCTTGTTAGTTTAGATGGTTATGCTTATGGAGGAAGAAGACAGGAAGCTACAGCACTAAGTGTTGTTCCTAATGCTTCCTATGTCGTTAGCTATTCGTATGCACTTCCCGCTTCGGAGACGGGTGAAGGTTTGAAAATGAACCTCTACAGCCAACAAATGAATGGAGACATATCGTATAAATCACTTCTTGCCTCGGCAAAGGTACCCGTCCAGAAGAATGACCTGACGAGTAAAATACTTAACGTATACCCCTATGATATTACCATCAAAGATTGGACGATTTCAGCTATTTACCAAGCTAATATGAGTTATGATTATAAACTTAAGCTGGATCTAAGCATGAAGCCAGATAAGAATGTTACGGTTGATAAGTTTAACAGTAAGCTCTCATTCGAATTATTTGATAATGTTGGAAATCCTGTTGGAAAATCAGTTCAAGCCTTGTCAGGCGAAGGCCGTTTGTACAATGGGACTAACACAATAGATTTAAATGCAAGATCCAACCAGCTTGATTTCCCGATTCAAGTCAAAGTATATGAGATGTTCATGAACGAAAATGGTGAATCCGTTAAGAGGTTGTTGACCACTTTCAAACAATAGTTAGATGTAAAAGACCGATGACCCTTAACTTGGGAACATCGGTTTTTGCTTTGTTTTGGTTCTGAAACTAAAAAATTAGCGGGAAAGCGAGTAATGTTGTTATAATATCGTTTAAGGCTCGGTCACTTATGAGAAAAACTTCTATCGAAGTACTTCGAGGATGTGCGACCGCGTTTTAAATGTTATTTTTATCGCCAATAAGAATTTGTTCACCCGAGTACTGGAAACTTAGAAATTCTTATGTGGTAAACAAAGGGGTAAATGAGATGCTATCCTGGATTCGAAATATAATTATGATTAATCGCAGCTTCAGGGTGAAACTTATTCTCAGTTTATCCATTATTATTTTATTGGCATTCTGTTTGACCGGGTATTTAACGTATCGCTACAACTTAACGTTGTTCGAGGAAGAGATCAGTAAGCAATTTACCAGTACGAATGAAGAAGCGCTAGCGAAGCTGGACCTTAAGGTGCAAGAAGTTGTTCGTATTTCGCAAACGGTTGTATTTAATCCAGCCATCGAAAAGTTGATTTCACGCATTAATTTAAATGAAAGCTCAGACGCCTTTGAACGTTATTTTGATAAGAAGCAAATCGAAGATCAGGTCTACCAACTCAAATCAGATGCGCCGTATATTACAGGGATGTACCTATATGACTTAAATGGGAATCCATCGTATTTCAGCTATACGACTTCTGCCATTAATGTCCCAGATGAAAATGTATTCAAGGTGATTCGTTCCAAAATTAGCGACACCTCTGGCGATCTCGTGTGGATTAGCGTGCCATTAGCATCATCTATTGAGCCAAGTGGTTATAGAAATACGATCATTGTGGCAAGGTTTATGAAAAATAGTAGTTTGACGACGTACGGTGTACTCGTTATGGCTTTCGACGAATCCTTCTTCTCAGGATCACTGAAGGAGCTAACTAAAGCAGGCCAAGGGCAAGTTTATTTGTTTAATAAGAATAGAGAACTGTTATTTACGAATTCGCCCGTTCATTTAGATCAATTATCGGTGCTTCAAAATATGAACCAAACGCAATTAATGGAGCATCATTTGTATGTACAAGGAGAATCCGAAGTAACCAATTTCAAGCTCGTGAGTGGAACTTCGTTAACAGAGATCCAATCTAGAAGTCGCGATTTATTCAGAATGATTGTTTACTCTGGTTTGGTAAGTATTCTACTGGCCAGTGTCTTAATCGTACTTTCCACGGGGAATTTACTTCGACCGCTTAAGGATTTAATGCTTGGACTTCGCAAGGTTCGCTCGGGTGATTTCGATGCACGCATCGAAATACGTACCCATGACGAGTTAGCTTATATGGGCGAAAGCTTTAATGCAATGGCCGAACAGGTCGGACGGCTTATTAAGGAAGTATATCTCACGCAATTAAGTGAGAAAGAAGCGGAGCTTAAAGCTTTACAAGCGCAATTAAATCCTCATTTTCTACACAACATGTTCAATGAAATTTATTGGAAGCTATATCTGCAAGATGAAACCGAGACGGCCGCGTTGATCGCTGCCATTTCAGAGATGCTCAAATATTCCTTGATGCCTGTTCGAACGCTGACGACGGTTAAAGAAGAATTCCAGCAGATCCGTAACTATTTGAAGATACAGAAGGAACTGTTTGAAACGGATTTGGAAACCATCATTCAAGTGGATGAGGATGTCATGGACGTTCAGGTAATGCGTTCGCTGCTTCAGCCGTTAGTTGAAAATGTATTTATGCATGCTTTTCGCAATATGGTTTCACATAAAGTTTTGATCATCAAGGCAAGCAGACGCGACGACTTCCTTGAGATTGAGGTTACCGATAATGGGTGTGGGATGGATGAGAAGGCTGTTTCACAAATATTGGGAGTTCAGGGCTCTTCTTTGCCTCATCGTACGGATGGACGAGAAAGTCTCGGTGTACGGAGTGTTGTGAGAAGGATTGAGTTGGTGTATGGCCCTCCGTTCCGCATGGAAATCTCAAGCCTCGTGGGGAGTGGAACCAACATGCGTCTTATTCTGCCTCTTCTAATGAATGATGAAAGGAGATCACTGGAATGAGAAGCGGAAAAGTGTTGATTGTCGAAGATCAGTTGAATTTTAGAAAAGGGCTAGTCAAGATGCTGCAAGGTGGAGAGCTGGGCTGGCAAGTGGTCGGTGAGGCGGGGAATGGGCAGGACGCCTTAGGACTGCTTGATGAGCTTCAGCCTGATTTGGTCTTAACGGATATTCGGATGCCCATCATGGATGGTATTGAATTCGTAGGGCATCTGCGGAAGAATTATCCGGAGATGATCGTGATTATTTTGACAGGATACAAAAATTTTGAATACGCACAAGCCGCTGTAAGGCTGGGAGCGTTAGATATTCTAATCAAGCCGTGCACGGAAGACGACGTTCGTCAGATCATGAACAAAGCATCAGAACGATTCTATGAGAAGTATTCGCATCAGCAGAAACAACTCTTGCAAAGACAGCTGCAACAAGATCAAGAGCTTCGTGCTGTATTACTGGATCTCCCCTATGAAATGAGCACATTGCCTGGCTTGAACCAAGCGTTGTCTGGTAAAGAATTGTGGTTATTGCATATGAATAATGAGGATATGGCGAATCGATCGAATGGTAAAAGGGACATGAGCTTGCTGCAATTTGCTTTCTCCAACATTGTGGAAGAGCTTGTGAAAGGAGCAGGTCTGGAAGCCCGCCTCTTATTAGTGGAACATGACACATTCCTCTTAGTGGCTGGACTACACCAGGTCGATGAAACTTTGCAAAGCAGTATTCCAACGGCCTCCTTTGAATATTTGAAAATTCGTACAAGCATAGTTTCAATGGGGCTAGCGCCTTCCGCAATTGACTTGGCACAATTGTATCTGTTAACGAAAGAGGCTGTCTCAGATCCCATTAAACTTCCTTCTTTAAGCGGAAGTGAAGCGGGATCGGGGATCATGCTCTCCCTTAATCAGGCAAGGGTCAGAGAGATGGAAGTTCAGCTCATGTCAGCCATTCTAGTGGGACAAGAGGATAGCCTGCACGTGCTGTTGAATCGCGTGATACAGGAGCTAAGCCTCACATCGCCTGAGGAGATGCGACTTGGCGCGTTGTCACTGTCTATTGCGATGCACGGGACGATCCAGAAGCAGTTTGATCCTGACGATCAGAATGCGCTGACTAGGCTGCCGAACGAAATGCCGCAGATCCACTGGACTCCGAAAGAGGTGCTGGATTGGGCAGCTGAGCAAGTGAAGCAATTCCTGCTTCAATTCAATCAATGGCAAGCGTCCAAAAGTGATAATGTGGTTGAGCGGGCTATTAAATATATTGAGGAACACTACAACGAGGAATGCCGATTGACGGATGTGGCTGCTCATATTCATTTAAATCCAAGTTACTTCAGTGTTGTTTTCAAAAAAACAACGGGAGAAAGTTTTACACGATTCGTTACCCGGGTCCGTATGGATAAAGCGGCCTTGCTTCTGAGGAATACGGATATGAAAATATTTGAAATTGCTTGCGCGATTGGGTTTGATGAACCCAATTATTTTACGAATGTCTTCAAGCAGCAGTTTCAAATGTCACCGAAGGAATACAGAAGCAGTAAGTAATCTTACGTGTATGATCACAAATAAATGAAAAACTTGCTCAAAATATGAGCAAGTTTTTTTGTTGGGAATTAGCTGGCGAACACTTACTGGACATCTCGTGATCCGGAGCTCGAGTTAGTGGTTTCAAAAAAAGCATTGCGAGTAAAATAAAAATGCTGTATGATCGGATTAAGCGCTTAACCCGTACAGGGGCGAGCGCTTAAAGATTGGAAGATTAAGCGCTTAACCTCTGAAAGGAAGGGAGATTTACATGCGTACAATTCGACTTACAATGGCACAAGCATTACTTCGCTTTCTAGACCAGCAGTACATTTCCATCGATGGACAGGAGACTAAATTTGTTCAAGGTGTCATGGGGATTTTCGGACATGGCAATGTAACTGGGATTGGAGAAGCGTTGGAGTATAGCGCGGGTGACCTTACGTATATACAAGGCAAGAACGAGCAAGGAATGGTCCACGCTGCAACCGCTTACGCGAAGCAAAAGAACCGCAAACAAATTTATGCCTGCACAACCTCTATCGGGCCAGGCGCACTCAATATGGTAACGGCTGCGGCAACAGCGACTGTCAACCGCATACCGGTACTGCTGCTGCCGGGAGATAATTTTGCTTCGAGGCAGCCCGATCCCGTCCTGCAGCAGCTTGAAGTCACGAACGATTATACGATATCTGCGACCGACCCATTCAAGTCAGTGAGCAAATACTGGGATCGGATCGTTCGTCCTGAGCAGTTGATAAGTGCAGCGACGCAAGCGATGCGGGTGTTAACGGATCCAGCGGAAACTGGCGCGGTGACCTTAGCGCTTCCCCAAGATGTGCAGACGGAAGCCTACGACTATCCGGAAGCCTTTTTCGATAAGAAAGTTCATTATATCGATCGCCGACCAGCGGCGCAGGAAGCTGTCCAAAGAGCGGCAGCAGTGATCTTAGGTAAGAAGCGTCCGCTAATTATTGCAGGCGGCGGCGTACTATATGCGGAAGCGACGAAGGAACTAGCGGAATTTGCAGAAACGTTCGGCATCCCGGTTGCGGAAACGCAAGCAGGGAAAAGCTCGATGCCTTGGAATCATGCACTGCATGTCGGTGCGATTGGCGTGACAGGAGCACTGGCTGCGAACAAGCTAGCGAAACAAGCAGATTTGATTATCGGTTTGGGTACGCGGTATTCCGACTTTACGACAGCATCCAAATCAGCTTTTGAGAATGACGATGTGCAATTTATTAATATCAATATCAGCGGCTTCGATTCTTCGAAATTAGGCGGTATTTCGATTACAGCTGATGCGAAGGAAGCACTAAGCTTACTGCGCGAAGCACTGACTTTCCTTGATTATTCGAGCAACTACGAGACAGGTTACATAGCAACTTTGAAAGACGAATGGGATCGAGAAGTGGATCGTTTGTACCAAGCAGAGTGTGCAGAAGGCTTTGCTCAAACACACGCGCTTGGTGTGATCAATGAAACAATTGACGCTTCCTCGGTTGTTGTTTGCGCAGCGGGAAGTTTACCTGGCGATTTACACCGTTTATGGCGTTCAACGGAGCCCAAAACGTACCATATGGAATACGGCTTCTCTTGTATGGGATATGAAGTAAGCGGTGCCTTCGGCGCAGCTTTGGCGGAACCGGGGCGTGAGGTGTACGCGATCGTCGGGGATGGCAGTTACTTAATGCTTCACTCGGAATTAGTGACGAGCTTGCAAGAGGGGCAGAAATTCACGATTCTGCTATTTGATAACCATGGCTTCCAATGCATTCATAATCTGCAGCGCAGTCAAGGAAGCGAAGGCTTCGGGAATGAATTCCGTTACCGGGAATCGGGGACGCGTAAGCTGACTGGCAACTATATGCCGATTGATTTCGCAGCACATGCGCGCAGTTTGGGAGCGAAGTCATATAAGGCGACTAATCCCGAAGAGCTGAAGGCAGCGCTGCTGCAAGCGAAAGCAGAAACGGTGACAACCTTGATTGAAATCCCTGTCGTACCTGGCACGAACACAGGCGGTTATGAGTCTTGGTGGCAAGTTGGCGTACCTGAGGTTTCGGAGAGTGCCAAAGTGTTAGCAGCCCATGAAGAGATGAAGAAAAACATACAAGCGGCTAAACCCATTTAACTAAGAAGAGGTGACCTAACGATGGAAGAACTACCGTTTAAGCTAGGCATACATCCGATTAATTGGGTGGGAGAGGACGTCAAGGAACATGGCGCTGATACCACATTTGAACAGATCGTAGATGAGATCCAGAAGCTGGGATTAACCGGGACGGAGATGGGGCGCAAATATCCGACCGATAGTAATGAGCTGAAGAAAGAACTATCAGAACGTGGTATCAGTCTCGTATCCCAATGGAAATCGGTCCTGTTCTCGGATCCTGCTTACCGAGAAGAAGAACTGGAAGCTTACCGTAAGCATGTGCTATTTCTGAAAGAAATGGGCAGCACGGTCATTTCTACAGCGGAAGTCGGGGGTTCACTCCATTTTGATCCGCGTCGTACACCGAACGAGAAAGAGGTGCTTCGCCTCGATGAAGCAGGCTGGCAGAGCTTAGCAGAAGGACTAAACCGTGCGGGAGCTATTGCAGCGGAACACGGGCTGAAGCTGACCTATCATCATCACGGAGGAACGGTAATTGAATCACCGGAAGAGATCGATCGATTGATGGAACTAACCGATCCTTCCTTGGTCTACCTGCTGTTTGATACTGGGCATACCTACTACGGTGGTGGAGATCCGTTGACGGTATTGCGCAAACATTACAACCGAATTGCTTACATTCATTTGAAAGATATTCGCCAAGCTGTACTGGATGAAGCGCGCGCGGAGCAGGTTGATTTCGTAACTTGTATTCGCAAAGGTGTGTTTACCGTACCAGGGGATGGCTGCCTTGATTTTGCACCGATTTTCAAAGAGTTATTGGATCGTAAATACACAGGATGGGCGATGCTCGAAGGCGAGCAAGACCCTGCAACCCATAACGCTTACGAATATGCGAAAAACGCACTGAACTATATACATTCTTTATTAATCAAAGAAAGCAGGTAATGAGGCCATGACCTATGTGACATTCCCGCAAGAGAAATCACTTGATTTTGTAGCTATCGGCAGATTATGTATCGACTTGAATGCGAACGAAATTCACCGTCCAATGGAAGAAACGATGACGTTCACGAAGTATGTTGGCGGGTCCCCAGCAAACATCACGATTGGTATGTCCCGATTAGGGATGAAAACAGCGTTTATAGGCAAAATCGCGAATGATCAAATGGGTCGTTTCATTGCTACCTATTTAGAACGTAACGCGATTGATACAAGCAATGTCGTGACGGATCGCACAGGCGCTGTGACTGGACTCGCTTTTACAGAAATTAAAAGCCCGACAGATTGCAGTATCCTGATGTATCGCGATAACGTGGCTGATTTGAAGTTAACACCAGATGAGGTTCAAGAATCCCTGATCGCAAACGCAAAAGTATTGCTAATCTCCGGAACGGCTCTAGCTCAAAGTCCATCACGCGAAGCGGTGTTCCAAGCACTGAATTATGCGAAGAAGCATGGGGCCATCATCGTATTTGATCTCGATTATCGTCCATACACATGGATATCTCCTGAAGAGACGGCAGTGTACTATAATCTGGCTGCTGAGAAATGCGATATTATTCTCGGTACGCGCGAAGAGTTCGACATGATGGAGAAGTTTGAACATAATCCGGAAAAAGATGATCATATCACAGCGGCAAAATGGTTCGACTATTCCGCTAAGATTGTCATTATCAAGCATGGCAAAGACGGTTCTATCGCCTACACACCTGATGGTGTCGGTCATCGCGCGAAGAGCTTCCCAGCGAAGGTTGTTAAGACTTTTGGAGCTGGTGATTCTTATGCAGCGGGCTTTATCTATGGGGTTATGCAAGGTTGGACGTTGGAAAAAAGTATGGAATACGGAAGCGCAGCTGCTTGTATCGTGATTTCCAGTCATAGCTGCTCGGATGCGATGCCAACTGCGGCTGCAGTGGATGATTATATTGAACGTTGCAATCGTGGAGAAATCACAGCGTCATAATGACTTATCAACCTAAAGGAGCGAAATTGCTATGACACATACATTGAAAAACTGGATTGGCGGCGAATGGGTCGCATCATCCGCAACACAAACAGAGCCTGTTTATAATCCTGCAACAGAAGAGATCCTTGCATATATTCCCATTTCCACAAAAGAAGAAGTTGATCAAGCAGTTCGTAATTCGCAAGAAGCGTTTCAATCATGGAGCCGTACACCTGTACCGAAGAGAGCAAGAGTTTTATTCAAATACCAACAGCTTCTCGTTGATCATTGGGAAGAGCTGGCTCGTATCGTGACGAAAGAAAACGGTAAAAGCTACTCCGAAGCATATGGCGAAGTACTTCGCGGCATCGAGTGTGTGGAGTTCGCCGCTGGTGCTCCTACACTTATGATGGGTAAACAGCTTCCGGATATTGCTTCCAATCTTGAGTCGGGTATGTACCGTTACCCAATCGGAGTTATTGGCGGCATCACGCCATTCAATTTCCCGATGATGGTACCTTGCTGGATGTTCCCACTCGCGATCGCATGCGGCAATACATTCGTATTGAAGCCGTCGGAGCGTACGCCACATTTGGCTAATCGCCTTGCGGAATTGTTCCACGAAGCTGGATTACCAGCTGGTGTCCTCAACATCGTTCATGGTGCGCATGATGTGGTGAATGGCCTTCTTGAGCACAAAGATATTAAAGCTATTTCGTTCGTTGGCTCCCAGCCAGTGGCTGAATATGTGTACACAACAGCAGCAGCTAACGGGAAACGCGTACAAGCACTAGCTGGCGCGAAAAATCACTCCATCGTCATGCCGGATGCGAACTTATCCATTGCGGTGAAAGAGATCACGAACGCAGCATTCGGTTCTGCGGGTGAGCGCTGTATGGCATGTTCCGTCGTGGTTGCTGTAGGCGATGTAGCGGATACGCTAGTTAGCAAGCTGCTTGAAGCGGCAGATGCGATTACGATTGGCAACGGAAATGATGAAGGCGTGTTCTTAGGTCCTGTCATTCGTGGCGGACACAAGGATCGTACATTGAAATATATCGACATCGGTGAAAAGGAAGGCGCCATTATGATCCGTGATGGACGTAAAGACGTCGCGACTGGGCAATCAGGCTACTTCGTTGGCCCAACAATCTTCGATCAAGTACAATGCGAGATGAAAATTTGGGAAGATGAAATTTTTGCTCCTGTGCTTTCCATCGTTCGTGTTGACACACTGGAAGAAGCGATTGAGCTTTCCAACCGTTCTGAATTCGCGAATGGCGCATGCCTGTTTACGCAAGATGGCAGCAACGTACGCCAATTCCGTGAAACGATTGATGCTGGGATGCTCGGCGTTAATCTTGGTGTACCTGCGCCGATGGCATTCTTCCCATTCTCTGGCTGGAAAAAATCCTTCTACGGTGATTTGCATGCCAATGGTACGGATGGCGTGGAATTCTATACACGTAAAAAGATGGTAACTGCTCGCTGGTAACAGCGAGTTTCCGTTAGAAAGGAGAGAATTTCATGGTATTGGTTTCGATGAAAGAGATGCTGCTGACAGCGTTAGATGGTAAATATGCCGTTGGTCAATTTAATTTGAATAATCTTGAATTCACACAAGCGATCTTACAAGCGGCTCAACTTGAACAGGCACCTGTGATTCTTGGTGTAAGTGAGGCTTACATTCCTTATATGGGTGGATTACCCTGTATTGCAGGCATGGTGAAAGCCTTGATCGAGCATTATGGCATTACTGTGCCGGTAGCTCTTCACTTGGACCATGGCAGCTCGTATGAAGTATGTATCAAAGCGATTCACGCTGGATTTACCTCAGTGATGATCGATGCTTCCCATCATTCCTTAGAGCACAATATCGAAGTTACGCGTCAAGTGACGCAAGCTGCGCACGTGCTTGGTGTTTCTGTAGAGTCTGAGCTAGGTCGAATCACAGGACGTGAAGATGATCTGGTTGTAGATGATGCAGATGGGATGTATGCGGTGGCTGAGGATTGCGTGAAAATGGTTCAGGAAACAAGCATCGATTGCTTAGCACCTGCGCTTGGTTCGGTTCATGGCCCGTATCGCGGACAGCCCAAGCTTGGTTTTGAACGGATGGCAGAAATTAAAGAGCTGACAGGTGTACCTCTTGTGCTTCATGGAGGAAGCGGTCTGCCAGATGACGAAATTCGTCAAGCGATTGCGTGCGGTACAGCCAAAATCAACGTGAATACAGATAATCAAATTGCATGTACAGCAACGATTCGCACGTTTTTGAATGATCATCCGGATGCCTATGATCCTAGGAATTATCTAATTCCAGCTCGGGAAGCCATCATTGCATCTGTGAGAGCCAAAATTCAGTTATTCGGAAGTGCAGGTAAAGCGGGAGGGAACCTAGGATGAAAAAGATCAGAATCGGTATTATCGGCACAGGCCGAATTGGTAAAATCCATGCGGACAATTTATTGCGGAACCCGCAAGTAGAAATTGTGGCCGTAAGTGATCTGTTTGCAGGTCCTGAGTTGGAAGCTTGGGCGGCAGAACGCAATATTTCCATCGTAACCAAAGATAGCAACGAACTTATTTCTCATCCAGATATCGATGCCATTTTCATTTGTTCGTCTACTGATACACATGTTCCGTTGATTGGGCAAGCCGCGCGTGCAGGGAAACATATTTTCTGTGAAAAACCAATCTCGATGGATATCACGAAAACGGTATCAGCCATTGATGAAGTTAAAAAAGCTGGCGTGAAGCTGCAAATTGGGTTTAACCGTCGATTTGATCATAATTTCAAGCGTGTACAAGAAGTCGTGCAAGGCGGGGGGATTGGTGATCCGCATATTATTAAAATTACTTCTCGTGACCCGAATCCGCCTCATATTGATTATGTTAAAGTTTCTGGCGGTATTTTCATGGATATGATGATTCATGATTTTGATATGGCTCGGTTCGTTTCAGGCAGCGAGGTTGAAGAAGTGTACGCGGTTGGCAATGTTCTGATCAACCCGGATTTTGCCCAGCATGGCGATGTGGATACAGCGGTTGTGACACTTCGCTTTGCGAATGGCGCATTGGGTGTCATTGATAACAGCCGTCAAGCCGTCTATGGCTATGACCAGCGTGTTGAAGTGTTTGGCTCTAAGGGCAGTGTGGTCGTTGCGAATGATCATCCGAATACAGCTGTGATCTCCACAGCAGATTCGATTGTGAGTGATAAGCCGCTGCATTTCTTCCTTGAGCGTTATCAAGCAGCTTATATAGAAGAAACGCAAATGTTTATTGATGCGATTTTGAATGATAAATGTGTGCCTGTTAGTGGGGATGACGGCGTTCAAGCCGAACGGATTGCGCTGGCTGCGAAGTTGTCTTCCCGTTTGGGCAGACCCGTGAAAGTTAGCGAAGCCTTGGAATTGCTTAAGCAATCTTCTGTAGTTTAAGGGAAAGAAGGAGACGTTACGATGTCCAAATTAATTGTAACACCTGCATCTTCTCCGAATGAAGAAGGCAGCCTATTACAAGTGACGCCGGAATCGGCAGGTTGGCAGTATGTTGGCTTCGAGGTTGTCCAATTGGCAGCAGGAGAAACCTTAAAACGTGAAACCGTCGATCAAGAGGTATGCCTCGTTCTGTTGAGCGGCAAAGCGGATGTTCAAACGAACGAAGAGAAATGGCAAGGGATCGGTCAGCGCATGAGTGTGTTTGAGCAGATTCCGCCGTATTCTGTCTATGTAACTAGCCATGATAGCTATGAAGTAACGGCGTTAACCTCGCTACAACTTGCTGTTTGCTCAGCTCCTGGCGCGGGAAATCATCGTTCACGATTAATTGCTCCTGCACAAGTAGGCGTTGAGACCCGCGGGTATGGGAATATCGAGCGGTACATTCATAATATTTTACCTGAGAGCGAGCCTGCGGATAGTTTGCTTGTTGTCGAAGTATTTACACCGAATGGCCATTGGTCCAGTTATCCGCCGCACAAGCATGATCGTGATGCGCTTCCTGATGAATCCTTTTTGGAAGAAACGTATTATTTCCGTGTTCAGCCGGAGCAAGGCTTTGCGATTCAACGGGTATACACGGATGATCGTTCACTTGATGAGACATTAATTGTTAAGAACGGGGAAGCTGTGCTAGTTCCGCGTGGTTATCACCCTGTATCTGCGCCTCCAGGCTATGATGTGTATTATTTGAATGTCATGGCGGGACCTACGCGGATATGGAAATTTCATAATGACCCCGACCATGCCTGGATCATGACGAAGCCGAGCGAATCGTAAGGCGGTTGCAAGTTCTGGAAAGCCCCGTCATAATGGGGGAATAACTGTATTCTTCAAGAAAAATGGGGTAGTACGATGAAGGCAACCATTTACGATGTGGCTAGGGAAGCCGGTGTATCGATTGCAGCGGTATCGCAAGTCATGAACGGTAAAGGGAAAATAAGCGAAGAACGGCGCACTGAAATTCTGAAAGTGATGGAAAAGCTCAATTACCAGCCAAGTGTCATCGCATCAGCACTTACAGGGAAGAAGACATATACGTTAGGCCTGCTTGTCCCTGATATCTCCAATCCGTTCTTTGCTGAAATCGCAAGGGCTGTTGAAGACCAAGGTCATAATCTAGGATACAGTCTCGTTATCTGCAGTACGGATAATAAAGACGAACGTGTAGAACGGTATCTGAACTTACTCCAGCAAAAAAGTGTGGATGGGATGATTATCGGGACAGGGATGGATAATAAGGACATGCTTACACCACTCATGGAGCGATCGATTCCTGTTGTCATGATCGCACGGGAGATGCCGGATATGGCTGTACATACCGTTGTTGTTGACGATTTCGTTGGTGGCACATTATCTGCTAAACATCTCTTGGAGCTTGGTCATACACGCATGGCGATTCTTGCTGAACATACCAAAGTTACAAGTAGTCGTGAACGGGTAAAAGGTTTCGTGACCACGCTAGAGGAAGCCGGTATCGGGCTCCCTGAAGCGAGGGTTCGGAATTGTAGTTATACCGTAGAAGACGGCAAACGCGAGGCGATTGAACTTCTAGAGAAGCCTGCCGCCGAGAGGCCGACTGCGCTTTTCTGCTGTAATGATATGCTCGCGATCGGTGCCTTGCAGGCTGCTAAGCAGTTAAAGCTGCGTGTTCCTGAAGATATTTCCGTGATCGGTTTCGATAATACGATTCTAGCTTCCGTGACGGATCCACCACTTACCACAATTGCACAGCCGATTGAGCAGATGGGCAAGCAAGTTGTCGATCTGCTCATTCTCGAACTGAAGAAGAAATCACAAGCTAAGCAACGCATCGTTATGCGTCCAGAACTCATCATCAGGCAATCAACAGCAGCTCCGGCAAAGTGATCGTAGAAGGAAGCGAAGACTGCTTTCCCTTAGGGGGAGGCAGTTTTTCATATCTTAGTGCAGCGCATAGATATAATAAAAGTGAATTTAGTTAAAAAAAGTAACTGAAGGGTTGATGAGAAATGAGGCTTTTATTTCAAAGTCCCGCTAAGGAATGGACTGAAGCGCTGCCAATTGGCAACGGTCGAATGGGTGCCATGATTTTCGGTGGAATCGAAGTAGAAAAAATTCAATTAAACGAAGATACACTCTGGTCGGGTGGGCCAAAAAATTGTAATAGCCCTCGTGCCAAGGAAGTACTGCCGGAGGTGCGACGTCTCTTGGCGAAAGGTAGATATGCGGATGCCGACCGAATGTGTAAGGAGATGTTAGGGCCCTACACGCAATCCTATTTGCCGTTTGGCGATCTCACACTCGTATTTGAGCATGGGGATATCGCGCATTCATATAAACGAGAGTTGGATTTGCAAGAAGGGGTATCCTGCGTCGAGTACCAGATCGGTAATGTTTTGTACACGCGAGAGATGTTTGCTTCCAATCCCAGTCAGGTTATTGCTGTTCGTCTGAAGTCCAGTCAACCCGGATCACTACATTTTACCGCGCGTCTAGATAGCCTATTGCGTGCTAGTATGATCCAAGAGAATGGTCAATGGATCATTCGTGGGAAGGCACCAGTGCAGGTGGCGCCAAGCTATTATCATGTTGACCAACCGATTGTATACGAAGATCAAGAGGACGGAGAGGCGATGACTTTCGTAGGTCGACTCGCGATTGTTTTGGATGACGGTTACCTGCATGCAGATCAAGCAGGTTTGCATGTTCGAGGAGCCACGAGTGTGACGCTTTACTTCAGTGCGGCAACAAGCTTTAATGGCTTTAATCGCTCCCCGGGCAGAGAAGGTAAGGATCCACTAGCGATCACAGAAACATACCTGGCAGAGGCGATGAAGTATTCTTATACGGAGCTTCGCGATAGTCATGTCAACGACTATCGCAGCTTGTTTGGTAGAGTCAACATTCAACTTGGGAAGACGATCAGCCCTGCAGATATGCCGACAGACCAACGGATTTCTGAGTTTGGGGCTCAGGATCCGGGCTTAGTAGAACTACTATTTCAGTATGGCCGATATTTGATGATCGCCAGCTCACGCGAGGGGACGCAGCCCGCTAACCTGCAAGGTATTTGGAATAAGGAGACAAGACCGCCTTGGAGCAGCAATTATACATTGAACATCAATACGGAGATGAACTATTGGCTCGCAGAAACCTGCAACCTACCTGAATGCCATCAACCGCTGCTCGATTTTATTGGGAATTTATCGGTTAACGGGAGGAGTACCGCAGATATCAATTACGGCGTCCGTGGATGGACAGCGCATCACAACTCAGACATTTGGGCTCAGAGTGCACCTGTAGGCGATTATGGACATGGCGACCCGGTTTGGGCATACTGGCCAATGGGCGGTGTCTGGCTTTGTCAGCATCTCTGGGAGCATTACGCCTTTGGCAGAGACAAGGCGTATCTAAGTGAGAAAGCATATCCAATCATGAAGGAAGCCGCTCTGTTTTGTTTGGATTGGCTCATTGAGGATCAGGAAGGATATCTTGTCACAGCCCCATCCACTTCGCCGGAACATAAATTTACTAGTAGTGACGGTGAGAAAGCAGCTGTAAGCGTAGCTTCAACGATGGACTTATCATTGATCTGGGATTTGTTTACGAATTGCCTCGAAGCTGCTGAAGTGCTGCGTGTCGATGAGGATTTCAGATCCGAGCTCATGATGGCGAGAAGTAAGCTATTCCCGCTGAAAATTGGACAGTACGGCCAGCTTCAGGAATGGTATAGCGATTTCGAGGAGGAGGACAAGAATCACCGTCACGTCTCACATTTGTTCGGAGTATATCCAGGACGCCAAATTAATGGAGAGGTTACGCCGGATTTGTTTGCGGCGGCACAAACATCATTAAATAGACGCGGAGACGAGGGGACGGGCTGGAGTCTTGGTTGGAAAGTAGGCTTATGGGCCCGTTTCCAAGATGGTAATCGCGCGGAACGGCTTATCTATAACATGTTGCAGCTCGTGAAGCCGGACAAGTGGAAATCACAGAGGGGCGGCGTTTATGCCAATATGTTTGGTGCGCACCCGCCATTTCAAATCGATGGCAATTTTGCTGCTACAGCAGGCATAGCGGAATTGTTGCTGCAGTCTCATAAAGGGTTTCTCCACTTGCTGCCAGCGCTTCCCGAAACGTGGATTTCCGGTTCTATTAACGGGTTGCGGGCGCGTGGAGGGTTCACGGTCAGTTTACGCTGGGACAGCGGCATTCTGAGCGAAGCGATGATCGATTCTTTGAACGGCGAACCGTGTACGATTTATTCTCGCATACCGGTACTGGTGTTGGATGAGGAGGGCCGACAAGTTACTTGTAATTCATTGGAATACTCAGGTTGCATGACGTTTACAACATATGCTGGATCTAGGTACAGAATCGTACCGCAATCGGTTTCCAACGATTGAGATCATTGCAAGAATTGAAGCAATTTGTCTGAAGTTTACATGCTTGAGGCAAAGGCGAACTCCCCCTGCGAGGTATGGGGGAAGTTCGCCTTTTGTGTGCTTGTCAGCCATCGTAAAAAAAGAAGGAAAAGCGAGTAATGACCCAATGAATTTATAGTTTCTTCTATAATATTTTAAGGGTTTTTCCTATAAAAACTTATATCATAGGGTTATAAGATTAAAGTAAAGGAGTGAAGCAAACATGAATGGGAATATTATTAAAACTCCTGACATCCGGATGACTCAAAGTGAGTTAGATGCCTTGCGACTAAAACGACGAAGAAGGCTGAAGCAGAACATTCCTTTGTTTATCATGCTGGTTCCTGTTATTGCTTATTATATTTTATTTAAATATTGGCCTATGGGCGGACTTGTTATCGCTTTCAAAAACTACAATTTTGCAGATGGGATCTTACATAGCCCATGGGTTGGTTTGAAAAATTTTCATCTCCTATTTTCGAGCTCCAATACGCTCCAAATTTTGTGGAATACGTTTTGGTTGAGTTTTCTGAGTTTGATATTTGGCTTCCCAATGCCGATATTCCTTGCTATTTTGCTGAATGAGGTTAGGAAATCTTGGTTTAAACGATGGGTGCAAACGATTGTCTATCTACCTCATTTCTTCTCATGGGTTATTGTTTCCGGTATCGTATTAGAACTATTCGCAACCGATTACGGTTCAATCAATAAGGTGCTAGGCCTCTTTGGTATTGAACCGATTACTTTCTTGTATGAGTCCAAATCTTGGCTAGCCATTTTTGTTGGATCAGGGGTTTGGAAGGAAATGGGTTTCAGCACCATTATTTATCTAGCGGCACTTACGACCATTGATCCCTCTCTCTACGAATCTGCTGCTATGGATGGGGCTGCAAAATGGCGTCAAATGTGGCACGTAACAATCCCAGGTATTCGTCACACGATCATCTTATTACTCATCTTAGCAATGGGCAAGATTATGGAAGTAGGCTTTGACCAAGTCTATAACTTACAGAACGCTGGGGTTTCGGATGTTTCAGAAGTCATAAGTACGTATATTTATAAAATTGGCTTGGGCAATGCGCAATTTAGTTTAACAACAGCCATGGGATTCTTTGAATCCATCATTAGTTGCAGTCTTGTACTTATTGCAAATCGGATCGCTAGGAAATTCGATCAGGCACTTTTCTAGCATCATGTATACATCAAGTTCAACATCCGTGGAAGGAGGATTTGTATGAAAGCGACAAACGGCGAAAAAATATTTTATGCAATCAATTATTTAGTACTGGGATTAATCGCCTTAACTTGTGTTCTGCCATTTATTCATATCATAGCGCTATCTCTAAGTGAGCGTTCGGCTGTTGAATCTGGTCATGTCTTCTTCTGGCCTGTTGGTATAGAGTTTACAGCCTATAAAATATTCTTCCTCGCCAGCCCTGCAATGAGTGCTTTTAAAAATAGTGTGATCATCACGGTGATTGGTGTGGTGTTAAGTTTATTGGGTACCATTTTAGCTGCGTATCCGTTGTCAAGATCCTATCTGATGGGTAGACGGTATCTGGTTCTAGGTATGGTGTTCACTATGCTGTTCTCGGGGGGGTTGATTCCCACCTATCTCGTGATTAAGAGCATGCATCTTATTGACTCCTATTGGGCCTTATGGCTGTCTGGATTCATCAGTACCTACAACATGCTGTTGATGAAAAGTTATTTTGAGAATATTCCACATGAAGTGCAGGAAGCAGCACGGATTGATGGCTGTAACGATACTTCGCTACTTATTCGAGTCATCTTGCCGCTTTCACTACCCATGCTAGCTACGCTCGCGTTATTCTATGGAATTGGCTTCTGGAATTCGTTTATGAACGTACTCATGTACATTAATAAAAGCGAGCTGCAGAACTTAACTGTAGTTGTCCAAGGGATGTTGCAGAAAAATGACTTGTTGAACTCTCCTACGCTTAATTTGGAGGAACAAGCTACAGTGGCTACAGAGATGGTGAAAGCAGTCGGTGTCGTAGTTATGGTAGTACCGATGCTGGTCGTATATCCATTCTTGCAAAAGTATTTTGTCAAGGGAGTTATGTTAGGATCGGTTAAGGGGTAATGAAACTGGTGTTCCCGTTTTTCAAGACGTTAATATAAAAAATTGTAGGGGGAAAAGGCACATGGAAAACAAGAAATTATGGCTTGGAGTTTCACTAGGGGTTGTCGCATTAGGGGCAACATTAGTTGGTTGTAGCAGTGACAAGAAAGAAGCGCCAGTAACAACATCGTCAGCGTCTGCAACTAAGTCTGCCACGGTAACACCAGCTAAACGCGGTGATGTTACAGTTTCCATGTATGATCGGGGAAGCGTACCGGCTTCTGAAGGTTCCTATGAAGAGAATCGCTGGACCAAATTCATTAATCAAAATGGACCTGCCAATGTGAAGTTCGTTCCTATTCTGCGAAGCGACTCTACAAAGAAATTGAACGTCTTGTTTGCTTCCGGTTCTGCTCCTGATATCATCAACGAGTATAATACACCATTCCGAGGAAGCCTGTATGATCAGAAACAACTGATGCCGATCGACAACATCTTGCAATACATGCCCGAATATCAGAAGTTATTAACCCAATATCCGCAATTGAAAAAAGCGGGAACCAAACCAGATGGCAAGATCTACGAGATTGGCAAAGTAAAAGAAGCGACCGCTGCGCATATACTATACATTCGCACCGATTGGTTGAAAAAGCTGAATCTTAGTATGCCGACAACAACGGAAGAATTATACAATGTAGCGAAGGCGTTTGTGGAACAAGATCCAGATGGCAATGGCAAGAAAGATACGTACGGTATGAATATGAGTACGTATTCGGAGCAAGCCATTAATGAAATATTCGGCGAAAGTTCTTCGGCATCTTTGCTCGCTTGGGATATTAAGGATGGCAAGGTTGTCCGAGCGTGGGACAAGGAATTAGCTTCCCTTACCTATAAGAAGATGCTTTACGATGCAGGCATTATAGATAAAGACTATATTAATGATAAAGATGGCAATAAGGCAAGACAGGACTTTCATAGTGGAAAAATGGGGATCTTTGTTAGATTCTCCGCAGACGTTGAGTTAGTTACATTAAAGAAGAACGTTCCTGGAGCAGAAGTGGCGCCATTAGGCTATCCGAAATCACCGATGGGAACATTCACGGGTGCTATTGATAATCCAATTCAAATGACAACCGTTGTGAATGCCAAGGCAAAGGACCCAGAAGCGGTAGGCCGCTATCTTGACTTCATGATGAAGCCGGAAACTGCGCGTAAAATAATCTCCGGCGACGAAGGCACGCACTGGAAGAAAGGCGTAAACGGCTGTCCGCAAATTCTTGATCCGGAGAAGCACAAAAATGAGGTTTTATACGCTTTGGATTACGTGATGTTCTTCTCATCAGGTGTTGATAAATGTAACTATGCATTGGCTCCTCTATCCAATCCTGATTTGTTGCCTGAACAGAAAGCTCAATTGGAGTTGTTCAAAGCTGCTCAGAAAATTTATTTCGATCCAGCAAGAGAGTACCCTGGGATCACATTAGGAGATCATATGCCAGTATATCCTGCCGATCTTCAAGTTATTAATACAACCATTCTTAAAGAGAAGAACGATCTTTTCGTAAAAGCCATCCTTAGCGGTGCTAAATACTCGGCAGAACAAGCGATTAAAGATTCACAAGCTGCTTGGGAAAAAGCAGGCGGTAAGCAACTTGAAGATTTCATGAACAAATGGTATGCAGAAAATAAAAATACAGCTTTCCTTGCCAAAGATGTTAAGGAAATCATTAAACAACAAATGGAGTTTGTGAAGTAATCGTACCTTAGAGAAGCTGGATATCGAGTAGGACTGCCTGCATGTCAGGGAGCTTCTCGATGTCCAGCATCTTCTTTAAATAGGAAGATATCAGCTTTACATCATGGGAGGAACTAACAGTGAACAAGGTGAACGTAGCCATCATCGGTTGTGGCGGCATTGCAACGGGGAAGCACTTACCCAGCTTGAGCAAAATTGAGCAAGTCGAAATTATCGGATTTTTTGATATTTTTCCGGCAAGTGCACAGAAGGCAGCTGAGAAATTTGGCGCACCTGGAGCCAGAGTTTATGATGATTACCGCGAATTACTCGCAGACCCAACGATTGATGTGGTTCACATCTGTACACCGAATGATACACATGCGGAAATCTCCATTGCTGCATTGGAAGCAGGCAAGCATGTGATGTGTGAGAAACCGATGGCCAAAACAGCCGCAGATGGTCGCCGCATGGTGGAAGCTGCGAAACGTACGGGTAAAAAATTAACAATTGGGTATAACAATCGGTTCCGTGCAGACAGTCAACATTTGAAACGAGTTATTGAAGATGGCGATTTAGGTGACATTTATTTTGCAAAAGCACATGCTGTTCGCAGACGTGGTGTTCCCACTTGGGGTGTTTTCTTGGATGAAGAGAAACAAGGCGGCGGGCCGCTGATTGATATTGGAACGCATGCTCTCGATTTAACGCTTTGGTTAATGAATAACTATGAACCTAAGGTGGTGCTGGGCACCGCTTATCATAAACTTTCACGTAAGGAAAACGCAGCAAATTCTTGGGGGCCTTGGGATCCAGAGAAGTTTAAGGTTGAGGATTCAGCTTTTGCTATGATCGTTATGAAAAATGGTGCCACGATTATGGTGGAAGCAAGCTGGGCGCTTAATACACTGGATACGAAGGAAGCCAAATGTACGCTTTGCGGTACAGAAGGCGGTGCTGATATGCAGGATGGCTTACGTATTAATGGCGAAAAGCATAGCCGCCTCTATGTGAACCAAATGCAGTTCGAAGCGAAAGGCGCAGATTTCTATGAAGGTAAGAAAGAAACGATGCAGGATAAAGAAATTCGGTTATGGATTAATGCCATTATCAACGATACAGAGCCAGTCGTAACACCAGAACAATCCTGTGTCGTTTCTGAGATTCTTGAAGCGATCTATGAATCGAATCGAACGGGTAAAGCTGTCTATTTTGACTAAACCAATTAGAAAAGAGGCAGTCGAACTATGCTGAAAGTAGCGATGTTGAGCTTCTGGCATGTCCATGCCAAAGATTATGCACGTCTAGCTGCCGAACATACGGATACCGAAATTGTTGCTGTTTGGGATGAAATCCAGGATAGAGGCCGGGAAAAGGCCGAAGAACTCGGTGTTCCTTTTTACGGAAACTTGGATGAGCTGTTGAGAAATCCTGAGATTGACGCTGTCATTGTGGGTACTCCAACGAATCGACATCATGAGGTTATTATTGCAGCGGCCAGAGCAGGTAAACACATATTCACGGAAAAAGTTGTAGCTACGACTACTAAAGAATGCAAAGAAATACTTGCCGTAGTAGAGGAAACCGGGGTCAAGCTAACTGTGTCCTTACCGCGTCTCTACATGGGCTTTGTACAAGCGGCGTTAACGTGTATCCGCGAAGATCTTCTAGGCACGATTACTACTGTACGGATTCGACTTGCACATAATGGTGCGCTGCGAACAGAGAAACATCCAGACGGAGCACTTCCAGCCCACTTCTTCAACTTAGAGCAATGCGGTGGTGGAGCGCTGATGGATCTGGGTTGTCATCCGATGTACTTAACTCGTTTGTTTCTGGGATTACCAGAAAGCGTTAGTGCAAGCTTCGGCTTCATCACCGATCGCGAGGTCGAAGATAGTGCCGTAGTCACCTTACGTTATCCAAGCGGTGCACTGGGCATTGTGGAAGCTGGATTTGTTAACAGCTACTCGCAATTTGATATGGAGATTCAAGGAACGGAAGGTAACCTTATGTATGCCCGAACGGATGATAAATTACGCATCCGCAGCTCCAAAATGTCAGGTGAAGCAGCTACAGGGTGGCAAGAAGTGACCGATTTACCCAAGCTGCCTTCCGCTTTCGAGCAATGGGTATCCCATATTCAGCAGGGAACGACGGCGACAGAGAATATTGAGCTTGCCTTTGATTTGACCCGTTTAATGGAAGCATCGACTTTATCTGCCCGTTATGGTGCTGTGATAAAGCTGAGTGACCTATAAAACCGTACCCCCAAGGAAAGGCCAGAGCATCCCCTTCAGAGCAGTGAGGGAATTCTGACCTTTCTTTCATAATAGATATAGGAGGAAGATAGACATGATCGATAAAGGCGAATATTCCTTTTCAACCTGTTGGAACATTAAGAAGCACACGGTAGGACGTGGCATGATTGAGGAAATTAAAGAGCTGGGCTTTCGCAATGTCGAGCTTAACTATAACGTTACGGAAGACATGATGACAACGATTGAACCGATGATTGAAAAAGGTGAGATTGGTGTATCCAGTGTGCATAATGTATTCCCATTCATCAATGACAAGGATTATGATACGGATTCCGTCATGCTGGGGTTTGATGATGAAGCGAAGCGTAAGCGTTCCGTAGAGTTACTAATCCGTTCTATGGAATATGCCAACCGATATGGGGCCAAAGCTGTGGTCGTGCATCCAGGTGAAGTGCCTTTTGACTATAACATTGATGTGGATTTGAAAAAGCTTTATCGAGATCACGGTAAGGATTCACCGGAGTATCAGAAATTGTGGAGCATCATGATTGAAAGACGGGATCGGTTGAGTCCTCTGTATACGCAAAGAATTCAAGAAAGTTTGGAGATTGTAAGCGAGCATGCTGCTCGAAAAGGCTGGGATATCGCGATTGGTATTGAAACTCGCTCCAGATCGTATCAGATGCCTTCTTTGATGGAAGCGAAGACAATTTGCGAAAACCTGGCGGGCAGCCCTGTGTACTTATGGTACGATATCGGCCATGCGATGATGATGGACCGAATGGGCTTATATGATAATCTCAAAGAGTTGCAAGAAGTGAAGAAATATATTTATGGTGTTCACATCCATGAAACGCTAGAACTTGCCGATCACTGGTGTCCCTATGTTCACAGCAAGGACCTGCACTATTTCGACCATTTCCTTGAAGCCATCGATTATGCCAAAGTAAAAGTATATGAATTAAAAGCGCTATGCGAGCCGAATGAAATTCATGAGAGTCACAACCTCATCACCAGTAAAATTGCAGCTAGGAAAGGGTAAGGTGACTAACGTGGATGCTATTTATAATCGCTTAGTTAACTTAAATGATCAATTAACAGAAGCTACGCTTCTGGGGCAGATTCTTGATCCGCAATCCAAATATTACGGTGGTATTGTAGATGAAACGGGCATTGCCCGAGCTAATCACATGAGTACACCTCGTATGATAGCTGGCTGGGCATCTGCCCTGGTGAATCCGGATTCTCGGTATTATCAGGATAGCTCTCTATTGAACGCATTGGATAAAGCTGTCGCGTTCATGCTGAACAGACAGCATGCGGATGGTACCGTTTCATTGGGCTCTACAAATTATAATTCTCCCCCAGATACGGCGTTCGTAGTCGGTGGGGTAACACAAATATACCAATTGCTTAACAAGCACGAATGGGCCCAACTTGAGCCTGTGACAGCCAAGCTGAAGCTCTTCTTGGAACGCACAATACCAGCGATGTTGACAGGTGGTTGTCACACGCCGAATCATCGTTGGGTGCTTACCGCTGCACTATGTTTACTATATGAAATTTTCCCACAGCCCGAGTTGCTTGCACGAGCGGAAGACTGGTTAGCTGAAGGATTAGATATAACCGAAGATGGGGAATGGACAGAACGCAGCAACGGAATTTATAACGCAGTTAGCAATATTGCTCTTTATCATACGGGTCGTTTGATGAACCGTCCTGAACTGATCGAATGTGTGCGGAGTAATCTACGTATGATGATGTACTTAATTCACCCGTCTGGCGAAGTGGTAACGGATTACTCTGGACGTCAGGATTTCGGTCAGACGGCTACGATGGCGAACTACTTCCCGATTTACCGCTTAATGGCGGCGCATGATCAGGATCCGATCTTTGCTGCAATGGCCGATTATGCGGGATCCTACATCACAGGTTTTCATGAAGGTGTGAACAACCATCCATTGATGAGCATTCTCGTTCATCCCGAAGCAAATATCTCACATATTGAACGAGCACCACTGCTTGATCGATATGTGAAAGTCTTAAATGCAGAGCATCCGATGAAGGAACATTTGCAGCGTATTGATGAGGTTGGCCATCATATGCACATTCAGCATAGCAGCATGCATCTCTCTTTCGGTGCTCCGTTGGTTCGGATCCGTGAGCTGGATCAAAGTGTAACGATCATGTCGCAGACACCTTCCTTCTTCTCGTTACGCCATGGGAAAGCAAGGTTACTCGGTGTTAAACTTTCCACTTCGTTCTCCCCAGGCATTGTGAAGTTCACGAATCTGATAGCGAGCGAAGGCGGGTATAAACTGGATACGGTATTGGAAAAAGGCTACAACGGTCCGATCCCGCGTCATTTGCTGCCTTCAGGGACGGAGGGTTCAACACTCAGTCCGTGGTATTTGCTGCCGCATCAGCATCGGCCGATGACCCATTTGCAGAAGCTTGAGCTGCAAGCAGAGATTACTTCTGGAGATTCGGAATGGACAATCCACGTATCGTCTGATGAGCGTGAGGATGTCTTCACGCAAGTAACTTTCATTTTTGGAAATGAAGGTTCGGTGAGTGGCGATGATTTGCTAGCTGGGGAAGAAGGCAAGTACTTCCTGCGAAGCGGTTCTATGAAGTACGAAGCAGAGGGAGATGTTATTGAAATATCTTCAGGTAGCTATGAACATATCCTGCCTATCGTTCGTGAAGATCACCATCCATCTGGATGCCAATATGTCCATGTCAACTTGGTTACACCTTATGATCGGACATTCAAGATCCGTCTACTGTAGAAAGGAAGTACGTTATGACGATCTATTTCAATGAACAAGAAAGTATACAAACCCGTTTAGGGAATGATAATAAACAAACATTGAAAGTGCTTGCTGATCGCTACATTGGTGCGAACCCACCTGTACCCTTCGCATTTCGAGTATTCAGCCGAGCAGGCGTTTTGCAAAATGAAAAAGGGATGTTTGATCTCGATTTGGGCAGCAGATTTCCTGACGCAAAACCAGGTCAATTCTCCTATGCCTATGCCTTAGTTTGGAGTGATGGTGAACGTAACCTGGATGTCTTGTTCAATTGTTTGGGTCCGATTCAGTTTTATTTCAATGATGAGCTGACGTATCGTTCAACGGTCATTGATGAGATTAAGCCAGATGCCACTGTGAAGTTAAATCTGGACTTCGTCAAAGGCTGGAATCGTCTCTTTATCAAAGCGAAGCATACGGCTGCTGGTTTTGGCTGCTTATTCGGTTCCGATGAGGCGAAGGTGCGCATTCTGAATGTGCTAGCTCCGTTCACAGAACGTAAAGGACAAGCGGGTTGGGTGTTTTCCTCGCCAATTGACAACGATGTTTTCGAGGGGCGTTCCTTACCTGATGCCATGTCTTCAGAGAAGAATAATGGCTTACGTTGGCTGCCAAACCGTGAATGGGATGAGAATGAGCTCTCACTGCCCGTCTTCGAGCGATTGTTTGGGAGACAGCCAGGTAAACAGGCATTTGCTTGGACGCAGCTGAACAATGTAAGACCAGGTAGAGAAACCTGCGTAATCAAGGGGCATGCATCAGGAGCGCTAACGGTTTGGCTGGAAGGCAAGCTAGTGCTGGAGCTTACGGAAGCAGGCAACTTTCATGTCGAGGTTCCGCTTGCTTATGGTCAGCATCATCTACTCATTCGGAATATTTGTGGTAATAACACTTGGGGGTTCACGCTTGAGGCATATATCGATGATGAGGTTGTCCCGTTCAGTTTACCGAAGCAAGTTCATGGTGCTGCAGACCCTTGGTTGCATCTTGGCCCTCTGTCTGCCAACATTTCCTTAGCTTACGAGGATTTGGTACAGACAGATCGCGTGTACACAATCGATGTGAATGCTGAAGAGAAAACCTATTGGCGCTTGGATCGTCCTAACACATGGATTCGCCCTTACTATGAGAATGCGATGTTGAGCAATAAATGGACAGTTGGCAATGTGACGAATTATGCACGGTGGGATTACCCGCTTGGTGTTACGATTTATGGGCTGTTGCAAACAGGCCGATTATTGGAGCGTTCTGACATTACTAAGTATGCACTGGATCATGTACAAAGCTGTACAGATATGTTCGCGTATTCCCTATGGGATCGTGAGCAATATGGGTTTCCAGCGATTAATCAACAATTGGTTATGATGAAAATGCTGGACAACTGCGGTTCCTTTGGCTCCGCGATGTTGGAGGCGTATCAGGAAGATGAGGATCAGGGCTTCATGGCCATTGCGAATCGCATCGCAAATTTCATCTTACACGGGTTGGAACGCAAGGAAGATGGCGCATTTTATCGGATATGTCAGGATGAATACTCTGAAAATACGATGTGGGCAGATGATCTCTACATGAGCACACCGTTTCTGTGCCGTTATGCTCGGATTACTGGCGTATCTGAAGCGCTTGATGAAGCAGCAAAGCAATTCTTGCTGTTCCGCAAGTACTTATATATGCCGGAAGAACGTATTATGTCGCACGTGTTTGATTTTAAATATGGCATGCCGACGGGCATCCCATGGGGCCGTGGCAATGGTTGGACACTCTTTTCGTTAACAGAGGTGTTGGAAGCATTGCCAGCTTCACATGAAGCACGACCGGCGCTTGTGGATTTCTTCAATGACCTGTGCGGGGGATATGCTGATCTTCAAGCGGATAGCGGTTTATGGCATCAGGTGTTAAACGATACAGATGCGTATGAGGAAGCTTCGTGTACAGCGATGTTCGCTTATTCATTTGCACGAGGTGTTCGCTTTGGTTGGCTCAAGGAGCCGCAGCAGTTCATTGAAGCGGCATTGAAGGCGTGGGATGGTCTGACTCGCATCGCGATCGATGCGCAAGGGAATGTGCATGGTGTATGCAGTGGCTCGAGGTATGCGTTTACGGCTGACTATTATAAAAAAGATCTGCTTACCGTTAAAAATGACAATCATGGCGTTGGCATTATGATGCTTGCTGGTTCGGAAGTTGTGAAGTTGAACCAATGGCTGGCAGAACCGCTTGAGGTCACGCAATGATAGACGCCGCTAATAGTGTGTGGCAAATTAGTCATTTGGACTTAATTATTCGCATGGTGTTAGCAGTCATTCTAGGCGGTTTGATCGGTCTTGAAAGGGAATGGAACAATCATGCGGCAGGCTTCCGAACCCATATTCTAGTTTGCTTGGGATCGGCCACTATTATGCTGTTGTCGGAGTATGGCTTCTCTGATTTTGTCAATGAAGCCAATGTCCGCATTGATCCTTCACGGTTAGCTGCACAGGTTGTCAGCGGCATTGGATTTCTAGGTGCTGGCGCAATTTTGCGAAACGGCAATGTTATTAAAGGATTGACGACCGCTGCTTCCGTATGGCTGGTTGCGGCCATTGGTTTAAGCGTCGGGGCCGGCTTTATTACCGGAGCGCTGGTTTGTACCTTTCTAGTACTCATCAGTCTGTATGTCTTAAATAAGTTCGAAAAGCATATCATCAGGCACCGACGTACGCATGAAGTCGAAATTACGATTAATGAGCATCCAGGCTTCCTCAGCTCGTTAAGCGCTCGTTTCGGGGAACAGGGCATACAGGTGATTCATCTCAAAATGATGCCTGAGAGTGCTTCTTCTCCTTTTGTAGGGAAAGTGGGGGAGCTCCCCGTTATGCACTTGGTTTTTAGCTTGAGATGTCCAAAGCATGAGAAGCTGATTGCCGCATATGAGCAAATATGTGCACTGGATATCGTTGTCAGCATGGAAGCCTCCAACTTCGTCTTTCATAAACAAGTGGCGTAGGGAAGTGAATGATTGCGTGCGTGAGAGGTATGTGACAGGTGCTAACTCACAGGTCATAAGAAAAAGTGATGAGTGATTGGTGACAAGTAACTGATGAGGCCGAGAGATGGATATCCATCTCTTGGCTATTTATGCTTTCACAGGGTAGATGTATAGCAACGCAAACTGCTTATCTTCACTCTAGCGTCGCTAATCACAGTAGCTCTTCACCTGAAACTAAATTAGTCCGATATTACCGAACTAAAACGATGATTACGAGTAAAAAAGTGTCAATAGTTCGATTCTGCCAGACTAATTAGCCATTTTCTTCGCGTGAAAGTTGTTTGAGACGTACACGAGTCCGAAAGCGCCGCCTTGCGGCTGTAAGTCGAAATAATCGACTTGCGCGAACCCGAAAGCGCCGCCTAGCGGCTGTAAGTCGAAATAATCGACTTACGCGATCCTCGTCTAGCCATATACTTAAAATCACATTGATTTAAACTAAGTGATTCGATCGGATTAAAGGAATTGATTTCACGTTAATACCACTGGTTAATTTCGGATATCCCCACTATCTTTAATTGTTTATTCCATTTTGGACTAAAGTGGAGTATAATTGAGTTACCATACAAATGGGCTAGAGGGGGAATCCATATGCAGAAACATCAATTACATCTTTGTTTGGATATATTCTGGACATTTCTCAAGATCGGACCTTCCACGTTTGGCGGGGGATATGCCATGATTCCCGTTATTGAGAGGGAAGTTGTTGAAAAAAAAGCTTGGATCGCAGAAGACGAAATATCCAATATTTTTGCGATTGCAGGCTCAGCGCCCGGCGGGATCGGTGTAAATGCATCGGCATTTATTGGCTACCGCTTAGCGCGAATACCTGGTGCTGCAGCAGCCGTCATCGGCATTGCATTGCCAACCTTTTTAATCGCATTAGTACTTAGCTTTTTCTTACTATTCATGCAGGCAGATCCGAAAGTCGTGGCCGCATTCAAAGGCATTCATGGAGCAATCATTGGACTCATTGTGTTGGCAGCATACAATATGGCACGTTCGGCTATTTTTGATAAAACTACATTAATTACGGCAATTGGCACTGTAGCGATTCTGTTGCTGCTTCCCATTAATCCGCTCTTCATGATTCTCATTGGTTTGTTTATTGGATTTGTTTTTGTCAAAGTGAAAGAAACGTTTGGCTTCACAATTAGCTTGGAAAAAGGCAAAGAACCTGTACACACTTCCTATAATGGGTACGCCTACTACGACTATTATATCGCGGATGGGATATGAGAAAGGCGGTGAGGTAGATGGTGTTGTGGGAGCTGTTTATTACATTTTTGAAAATAGGATTCATGTCATTCGGTGGCGGTTACGCGATGATCCCGATCATTCAACATGAGGTCGAGCAGCATGAATGGATGACAACAGAGCATTTTGCTCAGAGTGTGGCTACAGCAGGGATGGCGCCTGGGCCGATTGCAACGAACACAGCAACAATAATTGGCTATCAAGCAAATGGCATTCTTGGTGCTGTGATTTCAACGATTGGCATCGTATTGCCGTCGCTAATTATTGTCCTTATTATTTCATCTTTCTTTTATAAAATCGTTCAAAGTAAAGCGGTCCACACCACTTTTTATGGGTTAAGACCGATTGTAACCGGATTAATCGTCTATGCGGCTATCCATTTTGGCTTCTCAGAGCGTACGCAACAACTATTTTCGTGGCAGGTATTATTCACTCTTTTAATCGCGGCGGGCGTGTTTATCGTTGTACATAAGTACAAATGGCATCCACTTGCAACCATTATATTGTCGGCACTCGTCGGAATTGCTATATTTAGTTAATAGCATGCAATTGATAGAACGAAAGTGAGAGGACGACCGTTATGGAACCGAATAAACCAACTTGCTGTTCAGCCAGCCGTGCGTCATCCAATCAACCAGCGGCACATCCGGAAGCGTTAATTTCAGTTGAAATACCAGAGGCAGCTGCTCCAATTGGTAAAGAAGGCATGGTACTTATTCCAGGCGGGAAATTTTTGATGGGAACAGATGATCGTGAAGGTTTCCCTGCGGATGGCGAAGGGCCGGTACGTGAGATTAACGTTAAGCCCTTCTACATAGACACTTGTGCTGTAACGAATGCTGATTTCAAGCAATTTGTTGATGCGACGAATTACCAAACAGAGGCGGAATCCTTTGGCTGGTCATTTGTTTTTCATTTGTTTGTATCGGAAGCGACGGCAGCACAAGTGCAGAATAAAGTACAACAAACCCCATGGTGGTGGGTGGTCGAGGGAGCAGATTGGTTGCATCCTGAGGGACCCGATTCCCATATCGAAGATCGTTGTGATCACCCAGTTATCCATGTTTCATGGAGCGATGCGATGGCCTATTGCAAATGGGCAGGCAAACGTCTACCTACAGAAGCCGAATGGGAATATGCCGCTCGCGGTGGACTAGCCCAGAAGCGGTATCCGTGGGGAGACGAGCTTAAGCCAGGCGGAAAACATATGTGTAACATTTGGCAGGGGAAGTTTCCGGACAAAAACAATCAAAGTGACGGCTACGCAGGCACCGCACCCGTCAAAGCATTCGAGCCGAATGCTTACGGTTTGTACAACGTGGCCGGCAACGTATGGGAGTGGTGCTCCGATTGGTTCAGCCCGAATTATCATGTGAAGGGCAAAAGGGACAACCCTGTCGGCCCTCCATCCGGAGACACGCGAGTACTTCGAGGCGGCTCATACTTGTGCCACCGTTCATACTGCAATCGCTATCGTGTTGCGGCACGCAGCAAAAATACGCCAGACAGTTCAACCGGAAACATCGGGTTTCGATGCGCGGCGGATGTCAAGTAGTTGAAATGATAGGCCACCTATCCCATTGAGGACGAGGTGGTTTTTGCCGTGTGTGGTGGCGAGATGAACTGTAAAAAGGACATCTAATTTCCTGGGAAATCAATTGAAGATTGATTGAGATGGATAAAGTAGGAGTTAGGTGAATGCAAACGGGCGGCGGGTAAGGGTTTGAATTACGTAGGTCTTGCGCTTATGATAGGAGGAGGCATCGATCTGTAGGGTCAGGTTTCATTTGAAACATAAGGGGGACATGATGTGGCCAAAAAACTAGGCATCACCTTGTTAATTTTATCGACACTCGCTTTTATAAGTGCTTTTACCATTCCATTTTTCGTACATACGGGAGGCGGCATGGCCAAGTGGATTGCGGGGCTGCTTATTTTCAGTGAGGTTACCTTCTGGACGGGCGGCATTTTATTAGGCAAAGAGGTTGCCAAGAAATACAGGAGCTACCTCAATCCGAAAAACTGGAAACGGAAGAACGTGCCAGTCAAGCCAGATCAGGCTTCTATCAAACAAGACGATGTATGAAAAAGCAGTATTCCTAACTCAGGAATACTGCTTTTTCTATCTTTTCTCAACCTCAAGAGGCCGAGGATACGGCGCTTTTCAGCTCCTTACGGAAAATCTCGACAAGGCTCTCGGTCGCTAAGCTGAAGGTGCTGGCATTCATTTTGCGCAGCAATCCTGTGACTAAACCTGAATCCAGATCATCAATTGCTTTAAGTACAGTGCCCTGCGGAGTAGGCGTTGCAGATATGACTGGAACCACCGCGATACCGAAATCCGCTTGGACGTAGTATTTAAGTGCTGCCATATTGCCGATCTCCATGCCGGAGTAGGGACTGCCGCCATTTTCGAGCAAGGCATTCTCTAGCTTTTGACGATAAGGGCATTGCGAGTTTGTGATAAGTAAGTGCTCATGCTGTAAATCTCGTAGGCGAATAGAAGGTTTCGATGCTAACCAATGGGTTTCCGGAACGAGCAGTGCGAGTCTTTCCATGAAAAAAGGCTCAAAAGAATGGTCCAATCCCGTATTGGGCGTCGAGCAAATAGCCATATCAATGCTCCCCTCATGGAGCATCTGGCCTAGTACCGTCGTGTTGCCAATGTGAATGCTGATCTTCACTTTGGGATGCTGACGCAGGAAGGGGCCAAGCAACTGTGGCAGTCGATAGCTGGCTGTGGGTTCCATGACGCCGAGACGAATGATGCCGGCATCCCCTTTGACGAGTTCATCCATCGAAGCTTGTAGATAATCATAATCCTTCAGCAACAGATCGGCATTCTGATGAAATAGTCTGCCAGCCTCCGTAAGAGTCAGCTTTTTCCCACGTTCCAATAGTTTAACCCCTAGATCGCTCTCGAGCTTTTGTATATGCATCGTTACGGTCGATTGACCGTATTGCAGTTCCTCAGCTGCACGCTGAAAGCTACCGAGCCTGATGATGGTTTGAAAGGTTTTGATATTTCGAATATCCATAGGAACCCTCGTCCTCTCCTAAGATTTAGTTCATGATTTGTGAAGTATACGATCGGAATTTCCAATTTTACAAAGTATTACATCTATCATAACATGAAATCTAATTAATCCAAGTGGTTTACTCGTATATTCATAAAAACTGAATCAAGCGTTCATCTTTTTGAATTGTACAAGAGAAAGATCCTGTTTTATGATAAATACCATTAAGTGCATCGGAATAATCAAATATAAATAAACGGAGGCTGATTCGAATGGCAAAGGGTAAGAAAATTAAACTAGGTGCAATGATTCATGGTGTAGGCGGAGGCTGGGAAGATTGGAAGCATCCTGATGCCATCACGGATGCGAGCACGAACTTTCAATTTTATAAACATCAAGCGCAAACAGCGGAAGCTGGGAAATTTGATTTTGCGTTCATCGCAGATAGTGTTCATATCACTGAAAAGTCAAGCCCGCACTACTTGAATCGTTTTGAACCGCTGACCATTCTATCAGCACTTGCAGCCGTCACGAAACGGATCGGCCTTGTTGCGACAGTGACCGTCAGCTATAGCGAGCCTTTCACTGTGGCTAGGCAATTCGCTTCACTGGACTTGATTAGCAAAGGGCGCGCAGGTTGGAACGTAGTTACCTCATGGTTATCGGGCAGTGCGAACAATTACAGCAAGGATGAGCATCCTCCGCACGAGAAGCGCTACCGCATTGCACAAGAGCATGTGGATGTGGTGAAAGGCTTGTGGGATTCCTGGGAGGATGATGCATTTACGCGGAATAAAGAGACAGGTCAGTTTTTTGACCCAGCGAAGCTACATACCTTGAATCACAAAGGTGAGTTCTTCTCCGTACAGGGGCCGCTAAACATTGCCCGTTCAAAGCAAGGGCAGCCTGTCATTTTCCAAGCAGGAACCTCAGAGGATGGTCGCAATTTTGCATCCAAGAATGCAGATGCGATCTTCGTTGGACACGAGAATATCGAAGAAGCTAAGACTTATTATGCGGATATTAAACGCAGAGCGGCTTCCTTCGGTCGCAACCCTGATGATGTTTCGATCCTTCCGGGTATTCGACCAATCATTGGCCGCACGGAAGAAGAAGCTGAACGTAAGTACCTCGAAACGGTCAATCTTGTATCGATCGACAAAGCGATTATCGCATTAGGTCGTCCATTCAATGATTTTGACTTTAGCGTATACCCGTTGGATGAACCTTTCCCAGACCTCGGAGATTTGGGGGCTAACAGCCAGCAAGGCGGTTCAGCGAAGATCAAGCGATTGGCGAAAGAACACAATTTGACATTGCGCCAAGTGGCTCTACGTTTTGCAACACCGAAAGGGAATTTCGTAGGTACCCCGGAGAAGATCGCGGATACGATTCAGCAATGGGTCGAAGAAGGAGCCTCTGACGGGTTCATTATTGGTGTGGGGATACCGGGAGCATTGCAAGATTTCGTGGAGCTGGTTGTGCCGATTTTACAAGAACGCGGCTTATATCGAACAGAATATGAACATGACACATTGCGTGGTCATCTAGGTCTGGAAGTACCGGTTAATCGGAATAGCAAAGCCAAAGTGCTGAACTCATAAGGGGGAAAAACACATGTCCAAACAAAGAAAACTTAAACTCGGAGCTACTATTACAGGCGTAGGAACTTCCAAATATACATGGCGAAATCCAGAAATTCCGGGGGATGCCAGTGTGGATTTTGATTATTATGCCGGGCAGGCGTTACAAGCGGAGGAAGGGAAATTTGATTTTGTTTTTATCGTCGATAGCACCTATATTACGGAGAAATCAGCACCGCATTATTTAAACAGGCTGGAGCCATTAACGGTGTTATCAGCCCTTGGAGCTGTTACCTCGAAGATTGGTCTGGTGGGGACGCTAACTGCGTCTTTCACACAACCGTTTACTGTGGCAAGACAGTTTGCTTCGCTGGATCATATTAGTAGCGGGCGTGCAGGATGGAACGTCGTGACGACGGGGCTTGAAGGTGCAGCTCGCAATTATAGCAGGGATGAGCACTATGCTCATGATGAGCGTTATCGGATCGCAGAGGAGCATTTAGAAGTTGTACGTGGTCTATGGGACTCTTGGGAAGATGATGCATTCACACGAGATAAATCAACCGGTCAGTTCTTCGATCCGAGCAAGCTGCATGCGTTGAATCATAAAGGCAAGCATTTCTCCGTGCAGGGGCCATTGAACATTGCCCGTTCGCAGCAAGGTCAGCCGGTTATTTTCCAAGCAGGCGGGTCGGACGATGGGCGCAATTTAGCGGCGAAGAGTGCGAATGCGATATTTACAGGACATGAATCGATTAAGGAAGCGAAAGCTTTTTATCAAGATATTAAAACACGTGCGGCTGCTTATGGCCGGGCGAGTGAGGAAATCCTCGTGTTCCCAGGCATCAGTCCAATCATAGGACGAACAGAAGAAGAAGCAGAGAGCAAATATCAGGCAATTGCAGGGTTAGTGACGTTGGAGGATGCGCTTGATCAGCTGGGTCGTCCATTCACCTACCACGATTTCAAACAGTATCCATTGGATGAGCCTTTCCCGGATCTCGGCGATCTTGGCAGCAATAGCTACCGCAGCTCAACGGATCGTATTAAGCGCATTGCAAAGGAAGAGAATTTGACGCTTCGTCAAACGGCACTGCGCTTTGCAACGCCGAGAAGCAGCTTTGTTGGTACGCCTGAGCAGATCGCAGATACTGTTCAACAATGGTTCGAAGAAGGCGCAGCTGACGGTTTCATTATTCATACGGGCATACCTAGTGTGCTTAAGGATTTCGTGGAACTCGTTGTGCCCATCCTTCAGGAACGCGGTATTTATCGGGAAGAGTACGAAAGTGATACGTTACGAGGCAATTTAGGGCTTGAAATCCCAGTAAACCGCTATACCAAACAGAGAATAGCCCAAGCATAAGCTTAGAGGGAGAAATGATATGAAAAAGAGAATCGGATCTATTATTGGCGGTTTACTTATTACTACTTTGATCGTAACAGGTTGTGGGGAAGCCTCGAAGAATGGAGGAGCCAAGGAAGGTGCAGCACAAGAAGCGGGTACGGTGACGCCAGGTGGTGAGCTTGTGTGGGCACTTGCAGGTACGGTGACATCTGACAGCTTAGACGCGCACAAAGCGGGCTTCGCCCCAACGACTAGAGTCATGCGTTCGATCTATGACAGCTTAGTTGTGGAGCTTCCTGATCACACGATTAAGCCGTGGTTAGCAACATCTTGGGAGCTTTCCCCGGACAAAAAGAGTTATACGTTCCACCTGCGCAAGGATGTGAAATTCCATGATGGCACGCCGTTTAATGCGGAAGCTGTGAAATTTAACTTTGATCGGATTATCGATCCTGCGACCAAAGCGTCCATCGCATTGAACGAGCTTGGCTCGTATCAATCCACGGAAGTCATCGATGAATTCACCGTGAAGGTGAATTTTAAGACAACCTTCGCGCCGTTCCTAAGCAACGCAGCCAAAGTCGATTTAGGCTTCGTTTCTCCGACAGCTGTGAAGAAGTATGGCGATGCATTCCCGCAAAACCCAGTGGGAACGGGACCTTTTAAGCTGAAGAAAATCACACCAAGCTCACAAGTTGAGCTCGAGAAAAATCCGGACTACAACTGGGGCCCTTCCAATGCGAAGCATCAAGGTCCTGCCTATTTAGATAAATTAACGGTGAAATACGTGGAAGAAGAAGCAACGCGCGTAAGCGTTCTGCAAAGCAAACAAGTCCAAGTGGCGGATATTATTCCTCCGCAGAATCTCGTGGCTTTGAAGGCGGATCGTAATTTTAATGTACAGGAAACAGAGCTGCTGCAGGCCAACTATACACTCTATTTAAATATTCAGAAAGCACCTTGGAATGATCTGAAAATACGACAAGCGTTCCGCTCGGCGTTGGATATCGACTCGGCTGTGAAGACGATTTACTTAGGTACCTCGAAGCAAGGCTGGTCGCCGCTTTCTCCACAGCAGTTCGGCTACTCAGCGACTAGGGAGAATGCCTACAAAGTAGATGCAGCCAAGTCGAATCAAACGCTGGAAGAAGCGGGTTGGATTAAAGGAGCAGATGGCTACCGTTCCAAGGACGGTAAACGACTCACGGTCGAAGTCATTGATACACAAGGAAACCGCGAGAAGCGGCTTGATTTGATTGCGATATTCACCCAGCAGCTGAAACAAGTAGGGATCGAACTGAAAGTGATTTCGTTGCCATCAGGGACGTACACGGACCGCCGCAATAAAGGGGATTATGACCTGATCGCGGGCAGCCAATTCTCAGGTGATCCGGATGTGCTTAGACAACTTTACTCGACCAAAGGTCCCTCTAAGGCAAATAATATTGCCAAAACGAATGATCCTAAATTAGATGAGTTTTTGGAGCAGGGTTACTTGGAAACAGATCCTGAGAAACGGAAAACGATCTATCAGAACGCCCAAGAGTACATTATTGATAATGTTTACGGGATTCCAGCCTATGTGTTCAACTACTCTGTTGCTTCCACGAAAGAAGTGAAAGGGATTACGTTCGATTCACCGGCATGGCCTGTGTTCTACGATGCTTGGATTCAAAAATAAAATCACGAGGGGGAGTCACGGATGGTGAAGTATATCTTGAACAGGCTCATCGTCTCTATTCCAGTCATTCTAGGTTCGTTGACGCTTGTTTTCTTAATCATTCACTGGCTTCCCGGAGATCCGGCCCAGATGATTGCAGGTGAGGACGCCTCACCTGAGCGCATCGACTATTTAAGAAAGCAATTTGGCTTAGATCAGCCGCTTTGGCAGCAATATGCCGTGTATTTATGGAAAAGTATTCGGGGAGATTTCGGGCATTCCTTCGCAAACAGCCAGCCGGTTATAGATCGACTGTTGGCTCAGTTGCCCGCAACGCTTTCTCTTGCCTTATTAAGCACTATTTTTGCCATCATCGTGGGGTTCATTCTAGGTGTGTTATCAGCCGTGTATCAAAATCGTGTATTGGACTATATCGTACGTGTCATCAGTTTGTTAGGCGTTTCCATGCCCAAGTTTTGGCTAGGTATCCTGCTTATCCTCGTCTTTTCAGTGCATTTACAGCTCTTGCCTGCAATTGGGAATGGCAGCTTCAAACAGCTGATTCTACCGTCGTTCGCTTTAGGGGTGACAGGCGCTGGGATGTTAACTCGGATGGTGAGAAACAGTGTGCTAGAGGTCATACATGAACCTTTTGTCGTGACACTGCGGGCGAAGGGACTGTCCGAAAAAATCGTGCTCTATAAGCACGTGCTGCGGAATGCTTTACTACCTGCGGTTACGATTCTTGGTTTGTTAGTGGGGGAGATGCTCTCGGGAGCTGTTGTGACGGAGACTGTTTTTTCCAGGCAAGGCTTAGGGAAATTAGTGGTAGATGCGATTAATCAGAAAGATATTCCGGTGATTCAGGCGGCAATTCTGATTACAGGACTTTTTAATATTTTGGTCAACTTGATGGTGGATGTGTCCTATTCCTATGTGGATCCGCGTGTCCGTAAGTCAGGATAATGATGAAAGGAGTTGGCGCTAGTGCTGTTCAACACGGTAACCACAGAAAGGCTGCTGCGGAAGAGGCAGGAGCTTCTAAGTTTTCGATTTCGGTTCAAAAAGCTTAATTTATCCAAGGCACTGCTAAGCCTGTCGCTATTTATTCTAGCTTTTCTGATCTTGTGTGCCATCGTTCCCTCCTGGATTGCTCCTTACTCGCCAACGGAAATGCTGACGGATCAACTCTTGAAATCGCCAAGTTTGTCGCATCCGCTTGGAACGGACCAATTCGGTCGTGATGTATGGACACTCGTCATCTATGGCAGCAGACAGTCGCTCGTTATGGGGGTCGTGTCCGTCGTAATTGGTGGTTGTATTGGGACATTATTCGGACTTATTGCGGGGTATTGGGGCGGTACAGTTGATTCGTTGTTTATGCGTTTCAATGATATTTTGATGACGATCCCGGGGATTCTGTTGGCGATAGCGATATCGGTTGCCCTCGGACCTAGCTTTTTTAACGTGATATTGGCCATTAGTGTGGCTACGATACCTGGAAAAGCAAGAGTCGTGCGCAGCCAAGTGATCTCGATTCGCAATCGGCCTTTCATTGATGCTGCGCGCGCGGTGGGGACTTCACATCTCGAAATCATGCTGCGGCATATATTACCGAATTGTTTCTCACCGTTGCTCGTCATGATGACGATCGGTGTAGGGAGCTCCATTCTAGTAGGTACAGGTCTAAGCTTCCTTGGACTTGGCGTGGTGAAGGAAATTCCGGATTGGGGCTATATGCTCTCCCAAGGACGCAGTTATATGACAGTAGCTTGGTGGGTAGCTACGTTCCCAGGGCTGGCTATTACCTTGCTGGTCATTGTGGTTAATCTCATCGGAGACGAAATTCGTGATCGCATGGATCCAAAGAAATCGAGGGCATAGCGTATGAAACCATTACTCGAAATAGATGCATTGTCCGTTGATTTTCAAACAGCCAGCGGTTCACTCAATGCGATAAACAAGATTAGTTTACAGATCGGAACAGGCGAAATTGTGTGCTTGGTCGGGGAGTCTGGGAGCGGAAAGACGATAACCTCTTTGTCGATTATGCGTCTGATTAACTATGATGGCGGTTATATTTCACATGGGGATATCAAGCTCGATGGGCAAAGTTTAGTGGGACTGTCACAGAAGGAAATCAGTGATCTACGTGGGAAGAAAATCGCGATGATTTTCCAAGAGCCGATGACGGCGCTAGATCCCATTTTCACAATTGGAAGCCAAATCATCGAAGTCATTGTTCGTCATGAGCGAATTTCGAAGCTGGGAGCTAAGGAAAAGGCGATTTCCTTACTGCGCAGAGTGGGCATTCCCGAACCGGAAATTCGGATGGGACAATATCCGTATGAGCTTTCAGGAGGCATGCGCCAAAGGGCGATGATCGCCATGGCCCTAGCTTGCGGACCTGAGCTGCTCATTGCTGATGAACCTACCACTGCTTTGGATGTTACGATCCAAGCGCAAATTTTGAGCTTGCTCCGTGAGCTGAAAGATGAATTCCAGATGTCGATTCTATTGATTACCCATGATCTCGGTATTGCGGCTGAAATGGCGGATCGCGTCGTGGTCATGTATGCGGGAAAAGTTGTTGAGCAATCTCCCGTGCATCAATTGTTTGAAAATCCAGCCCATCCTTATACCCAAGGGCTTCTACATTCCATAGTCACACTGGACAATGTTCGTGGCTTGAAGCTGTATACGATCAAAGGCACAATTCCCAGCTTATCTCAGTTGCCGACAGGCTGCCGATTCCATCCCCGTTGCCCTTATGCAACGGATCGCTGTTTGAGTGAAGACCCGCCACTGCAGGAGCTTCACGGCCGTGAAGTCGCTTGTTGGAATGCGGAGCGGATTGATCATTTGGCAGCTGAGTTTTTTGGAGATGCGGTAACGACCGCTCCTGTCGAGCTGCTTGGCAACGAGGGGGTCCGTGATGATGCCTGGTTGCTGGGCTCGGAAACGCCGCTACTCCAAGTGAAGAACGTGAAGAAATATTTTCCGATTCGTCAAGGATGGTTTGGGCGAGGACGCTCCTCCATTAAAGCGGTTGATGATGTGTCTTTTGACATTCGCAAAGGGGAGACTTTCGGTCTTGTCGGAGAATCCGGTTGCGGGAAATCTACGCTAGGCCGTGTACTTCTTCAGCTGGAGAAAGCGACAGCGGGCAGTATTCATTTTGAAGGGAGAGATCTCACTCAATCAGGTTCACAGGGGTGGAAGGAAACACGACGTGACATGCAAATTGTGTTTCAGGATCCGTATGGCTCCATTAATCCCCGCTGGAAAGTGGGAGATATCATTGGTGAACCCTTCTGGGTGCACGAGTCTTTACGTGGGTCTGCCAAAAGAGCCAAAGTAGAGTCCGTCATGGAGCTTGTTGGATTGAATCCATCCTGGTACGATCGGTTGCCGCATGAATTCTCAGGCGGGCAGCGTCAACGAATTGGGATTGCTCGTGCGATTGCTCTGAATCCGAAGTTTATTTTAGCTGATGAAGCGGTATCGGCTTTAGATGTTTCTGTCCAATCCCAGATCGTCAATCTGATGCAAGATATTCAGCAACGCATGAATTTGACGTATTTGTTCATCGCACATGGCCTGAATATTGTTCGCTACATTTCGGATCGTATTGGCGTTATGTACTTAGGAAAGCTAGTTGAAATTGCACCAACAGATGAGCTGTTTAGGCATCCTGCACATCACTATACGAAGGCGCTTCTATCCGCCATCCCAGTGCCAGACCCCAAACGTAAGCGGAGTTTCGTACCTCTGGAAGGCGAAATGCCATCACCTGCGAGGCCGCCTTCCGGCTGCCGCTTTCATACGCGCTGCCCGGCGGCGACGGCACTGTGCCGAGAAGTTGTGCCTGAATTAGCGCCGATTGCACCTGGTCATTATGCGGCTTGTCATTATCCATTGTAAGAAGGGGAGTTTACTTGAATTGTGTGTTCAAAAAGTCCGGTTGAATTCAATATTCCATGTCGAATATGCTTCCTGGACTACTTCGTGATCAAAAGTGGACTAGAAGGAGTGGGGGATGTGCCATCCACAATAATTTCCATCCAAGAGGCTGTTGCACAGATTCCGGATGGTACGAAGCTTGCTATTAGCGGCAATATGGAAATGTCCCCGATGGCCCTTATTCGTGAAATCATCCGTGCCAAGCGACGTGAGTTATATCTAGTTTGTGCGGGGGCTGCGGCAGTGAATGCCGATCTCCTGATCGGAGCGGGTGTGGTCTCGACTGTTGAATTCTCACAGATTTCGATGGGAGAGTATGGGTTTGGACTGAACTTCCGGCGCAAATTCGAGCAAGGTGCAATTGAGGGATTCGAGCATGCTTGTCCAACGCTGAGTGCAGCGATAGGGGCAGGTGCTTCAGGTATCCCCTTCACGCCGGTGCGTGGGCTGCTTGGGACGGATTATATGCAAATTCGGCCAGATTTCCACGAAATCAAGAATCCGTACAATGCGGAGGAGCGCATCGCCATTGTGCCGGCAATTCGACCAGATGTGGCGATTTTTCACGGCTATAAGGCGGATACGCTCGGCAATGTAATTGCTCACCCCGCGCAGAACAATCGACTACTCGCACAAGCTTCAATGAAATCATTTGCTTCGGTGGAAGAGATCGTGTCTCCTGAGGAGCTGCTAAGTGAAGCTAACCATGGTGTAGCGTTCATCCCATCGTTGTTTCTCAGCGGTGTCATTCATGCACCTGGTGGTGCTGTACCAACGGCTTGTTCAGGTTACTATGAGGTAGATGATGACGAAATTTCCATTTATATGGAAGCTTCTAGATCGGATGTTTCTTTTGAAGAATATGTGAAGAGCTTAATTAACACGTAGTGAGGGGAGGTATCATATGAGTCGTATGGAGCAGATTAGGTTGTCTTCCTATTCCATGGAGGAAGCCATGATTTGTTACTTGGCTAGAGAGCTGCGCAATCACGAGGTTATCGGTGTCGGCAATAACTCACCTATCCCTGCTGCGGCTGCATTACTTGCCAAAGCGAGGCATGCGAAGCAAGCCTCCGTTTATATTCTCGGGCAGTGTGATTGGCCTTTTCAAGGAACGAAAGAGTTCTTTGATCTCATGCAGCGGGGAGAAATGGATGTGTTCTTTCTAAGCGGTGCTCAAATCGACAGCTACGGACGCATCAATCTGCATACGATTGGCGATTATGGCAAGCCGAAGGTGAGACTCCCTGGAGGAGCAGGCTCAGGGGTTGTTTATTTTACATGCAAACGCATTTTCTTATTTAAAACAGATCATGGACTCAAAGGATTCCCTGAAACGCTCGATTTCGTTACGTCGATACCTTCTTCGGGGAAAGGCATTTATCATCAAAACGGATTAGTTGGTGTGTATACACCGCTGGGGGTAATGAAACCGATCGGGCCCGATGGCAGATTAAAGCTAGCAGCAACCGTTCCAGGTGTAAAGCCAGCTGAGGTACAGGGGAAAACTGGTTTTGATCTAGGTTTGAGCAACGAAGATGATACATCGATTCCAAACCTTGAACCCCCTTCAACTATCGAGTTAGCGACACTTCGATATGAGGTAAGTCATGAATTGAGACGCATCTATCCATTGTTTGTGAAGCAACACTTCGGTGCTTATTTGAAAAGTGCAGTAGTTCAATCATAGAAAGAGGGATGGCCATGAGTGCGAACCAAGCATTTCATCAGTTGGAAGCGAATATTTCAGGTATTCTAGCTAGTCATCAGGATTATCGGACAATCATTGATCATGTGCGGCCGCATTTGCAAGAATTGCTGACCAATGAGCAGTTGGTTCCTGAGGACTTACAAGTGCCGCTGCCGAATAAATATGCGCAGTATTTGCTGTATAGGCCGGAGAACGAATCCTTCGCCGTCATCGCATTCGTATGGGGAGCGGGTCAAGTTGCCCCGGTTCACGATCATTTGGTTTGGGGGTTAGTCGGCGTTTACCGCGGGTCAATTGTGGAAAAACGGTATCGTCGTGAAGATCACGGCGAATCTGCTGAGCCACGCTACACCATTCGTGAGGTATCGGAGGTCACAGCTACGCAAGGTGACATCTCTTTTGTCTACCCGCCGGATTATGATATCCACGGTGTTGCGAATCCATTTAATGAGGCCGCCATTACGATTCATATTTATGGGACGGATATCGGCAAACAGCCTAGGCATATTCATGACGTGGCTTCTGGGAACGCACGAGATGTGATTACGAAGCATGATAATACTATCCCTGTTTTTAGCTAAAGAGAAGGAACGATTACTAACTACCAAACAAAGAGGAGCGAAGCGCATATGAGCAAGAACAATCACGGCCCTCTTGCAGGCATCAAAGTTATTGAATTCGGTCAAATAGCGGCAGGTCCCTTCGCGGGAATGTTGTTCGCTGATTTGGGTGCGGATGTGGTCAAAGTGGAACGACCTGATGTGGGGGACAGTATGCGAGAATGGCCGCCATTTATCACGAACGAAGAAGGAGAGAGCTACAGCTCCAATTTCAGTTCGTTAAATCGAAATAAACGCAGTATAGCGATTGACTTTAAATCCCCTGCGGACCTTGAACGATTGCGTGATTTATGTGCGCAAGCCGATGTCATCGTGGAAAATTATCGGCCTGGCGTATTGGCGAAATTCGGCCTAAGCTATGACCGATTAGTGGAAGTGAACCCGAAGCTCGTGTATTGTTCCATTTCTGGATACGGGCAAAAGGGTGCTTACGCACAAAAAGGCGCCTTCGACGTAACCATTCAAGCCATTAGCGGATTGATGAGTGTGACGGGTGAAGAGGATGGCGGGCCTGTCAAATGCGGGGTTCCTGTGGCTGATTTCGTGGCAGGGCTCTATGGTGCCTACACAGTTGTTGCAGCGGTTCATCAAGCATCTCGAATCGGGAAAGGCAGCTACATTGATTGCTCCATGTTAGCTAGTGTGCTTGGGATATCCGCCTTGCAGACTAGCGAGTATTACGGCAACGGTGTGGCACCGAAGCGTTTGGGCAGCGCTCATCCGCGTAATGCACCGTATCAAGGTTATCACGGCAGTGATAAGCCATTCGTTATAGCAGCTGGCAACGAGAAGCTGTGGCGTGAGGTGGTGGATGCGGTGGAACTACCGGCGTTAGCGGACGATCCACGTTTTCAGAATCAAACGCTGCGCGCAAAGCATCAGAAGGAACTGGCCCTGCTTCTGCAGGAAGCATTCAGCCTGAAAACCGCTGCAGAATGGCTCGACATTTTTGATGGACGAGGTGTCCCGTGTGCGCCAATTAATACGTTTGAGGACATTTTGCATGATCCCGCAGTGAAGGAAAGTGGCTTGATTCACGAGCTAGCGCTCCCGAATCATACGCAAACTACGACCGTAGGCTATCCTGTTAAGCTAACGGACTACGAGTTTCAGATTTATCGCAAACCGCCGCTTAAAGGTGAGCACACAGAAGAAATTTTTCAAGAATGGGGTGTATAGAACGTGAGTGAGACAACAAGGCTTCATATTGATATTTACCTTGCAACTTCGGAATTAATTAAACAACGCGTTAGTCAGCTTTCACGTGAACAATTGGAATGGAAGCCTGCTCCCGAGAAGTGGAGCATCAAAGAAATCATAGCTCATCTCGTGGATGCCAGCTTCGTACATGCTGTCCGCATTCGTAAAATTGTTGCAGAAAATGGCAATGAATTTCTACTCTATGATCAAGATGCATGGGTTGCGAGCTCGCGTGCAAACCAGTCGGAGTTGAATGATATTCTACTTGCGTTTGATGCCATACTTGCCTATAATGCGCTGTTCTACGGGCGTTTGACAGATGAGCAGTGGGAACGTAAGGGGAATAACAACGGCAAAGAAATCTCCATCGCTGATTTGTTTCAAGGATTTATTCGTCATGTGCAAACGCATTTGCTGCAAATTGGGCGTAACTTGGATGCTTTAGGTGTGAAGTAAAGGTAGGTATATCGCGTGTGGAATACCGATAGGGGTATTTTCTAGAGCAATCTGGGGATGCCTTTTTTCTTTTGCTCGCATTTCGGTTATACTAACAGGTGCAGAAGAGAAAGGGGCGGTACTATGTTTACGATTACAACTTACACAGTAGAATTGATTAGAGATCCTTTTAAGATTTTGACGGGGCAACGTTATGAATTTATCATCGATATCGAAGTCGAGGAAGATGATGAGCTATATTCCGAGAGCGGCCTATATATCCGAGCGATCTACAATGTGACCGAAGAAACATCAGCACTCATGAAATACGAATTGTATGAGAAAACGACTGAGCTTTATCTGGATTTCGACCTAGAGGACGATGAAGTCGCCGTCGTGGAAGCGTTCTGTAAGGAGCATTACTCGGAAGGAAATGAATAAGGAGGAGCGATTGCTCTTCTTTTTTTTGTCTACTTAGCCACGCCAATACCACAAGATGTCAACACCAACCCAACCAACCCTCACTAAACCATTCAAACACACAAAAAAACCTGCTCAACGGCAGGTTTCCCATGACACTCATATCTCAAAAGAAGCTGTAGTTTCACTTATCCTTGTAGAATCGTCTCAATGCTGCTAAGCACATCATCTGTCAAATGAATGCCGCTTGCGCTGCAATTCTCAACAACTTGCTCCGGTCGGCTCGCACCGACAAGGGCACTGGATACGTTGTTTTGACGCAGAATCCAAGCGATCGCCAGCTGAGATACCTTAATGCCAAGTTCATCCGCAATACTGGACAGTTGGGCTACTTTATGTAAAGAAGCTTCATTCAGCTGATTTTCATCCCAATTTTTGCTGCTAGCCCGGCTATCGGCGGCGATTGGCTGCCCTGCACGGTATTTGCCTGTCAGGAGGCCCTGTGCAAGTGGAGAGAACACGACCTGGCCGAAGCCCTTCGTTTCGCCGAGCGGAATGATATCTTTTTCAATGTAGCGATTGAACATATTGTATACGGGCTGATTTACGATCAGTTTATCAAGCAATAACTTATCAGCAAGCGCATAAGCCTCCACAATTTGGGCTGGAGTCCACTCACTAACGCCGATATAAAGCACTTTCCCTTGTGTTACTAGGTCATCTAGAGCGCGCAAAGTTTCTTCCAACGGCGTTTCTGTGTCAAAACGGTGACAGTAATAAATGTCAATGTAGTCCGCATTCAAGCGTCGTAGGCTTGCTTCGGCTTGTTCTCTAATATGCTTACGGGAGAGTCCACGGTCGTTAGGACCTTCGCCCATTTTACCAAAAACTTTTGTAGCTAGAACGTAGGATTCCCGAGGATATGCGGAAAGGACTTTACCCATAACCTGCTCGGCTTCACCTCGTTCATACACATTGGCTGTATCGAAAAAGTTAACACCTAAATCGTATGCTTGTTCAATGGAACGCACTGCAGGGTCTTCCCCTACATAGCCGCCATAGGTAAGCCAACTGCCTAGACTAATTTCACTCACTTTGAGACCGCTATTACCAAGTTTCCGATATTGCATGGTTGTATTGCCTCCTGCTCCAACATAATTTGTACGGGATTGTCTGTACATGTCTATTATAAAGCATGGAGCGAGAAGACATAAGAACTGAAAAGCAAGTGAGTTACTTACCTCCAGGTACGGTACTTTACAACTAAGTATATTAAGCAAACTTCACAACTTTGTTCTTTCCGGTTGTTTTGGCGCGATACATGGCTTCATCAGCTTGTTTAATAAGCTCTTCCGCACTTAAGCCGTTCTTATATTTGCTGTACCCGATACTCGCGGTTACGATCGTTTCCTTCTCTATGCGACTGCGGATTCTCTCTGCGAACGCATCCATTTTCACGCTGGGATCGGATACCAAGATAACCATTTCTTCACCGCCATAACGGCCAGCGATCCCACATTCTTCGGCTTCGTCCTTCATAATTTGCGCAACCTGCTTGAGTACATTATCACCCATTTGATGTCCTTGGGTATCGTTTAACTTTTTGAAATTATCGATATCGCTGAATAAAATGTAAACGGGCAAGTGGCGCTGAACGTGCTGTGTTACACGGTTGTAGAAAAACTTACGATTATAGAGTCGAGTCAAACCGTCCGTTATCGATGAATTGTAGATGGCTTGCATGAGCTCAACGACACGTTCAAAGAGAATCATAAATAAGAGAAAGTAATAAATGACAGGCAGTAGATTGACAGCCAAGATAAGGACAGGCTGCGCATTATCATACACATACGTATTTAGAAGCTGAGACGTCTGAAATAAAAAGTAAACGGTTAAAGCCAGTTGATATTTCATTTGCTGACCGATGTAGGGTGGAATCATATAGAAGCAGAGAAAAATGAGCACGAATACATATAACTCAAGTCCAATATTTTGCAGAAGACGAACCTGATGATCTGTCCCGCTATATAGATTTGGAACAATGAAGTGAAGCGTAGAGACGACAAATCCCATGACAATTAAACCGTAGAAAAATGTATATTGTTTGCGGTTCGTGCGATTATATAATTGATAAATTCCCATATTTATAAGTACAAATGAAATAATTTTGAGCATGATCTGCGAATAATCAGCGATGCTCGTGTGGATACCGCTGAGAATGAAATATATTTGAAGCAAACAATGGATACCTACGAAGATGAGCGATATCGTCATGGACATATACGCTTTTTTGCGTCGGTCTAGAAACAAACGCAGAGAGATAACGAACATGAGCGCAACCATGACAACAATCATAGCATGGGATAAAAAATTAGCTAATTCACCGAAAAGTAAATCCATGATGTCCATGAGTTCCTCCAAGTTGGTCTATTTTTCCACAGAAGTAGACTCTATTATAAAGGAAAAAGCGGTGCAGGGATAGAACATTTGTGCTGTTGAGGTTGTGTTCTCTTTTCTATTCGCCAGGCACAGGTTACAATAGGAAGTGGTAAGCTCAAGGATTTGGGAGAGGGGCTCATGCAATGAACATATTGCAAGCATTATTTTTCCCCCCGGAACAACCGGGTGGGGTATCATCCATGGTTCCCTATATTTTGGAACGATTCAATAAAAAAGGTTGGGAAATGGAACTGTTTTCACTGCCTAAGCGTATTCGCGGCAAGGGAACTGAGGACGTGTCCTTCGCTACGTTCGATTGGCGGAAGTATGCCGGAAACCCAATTATCGATAAATACATTCAAACCTATAAAGATTATGTATGGTGGACAAAGCTCAGAATTTCTAAGAAATTTGATATTATACATGCCCATCATCCGATTGCTGCACTGGTTATGAAACAAATTTATCCAGATACACCTGTCATTTTGACCATTCACTCCAGTTTTGAACGAGAGCTTATTTTAAATGGGCGCATCGTTGAGAATGGTGTGGAACATCAATTTCTAACCCAGATCTATGGGGAGTTAGAAGCGAAAGTGGATCAGATTATCACGGTCTCAAATTCGTTTAAGCAGTACATGGCTGAATATGTGCAGGACAGCGAACGCATTGGCGTCATTCCAAATGGCTTTGATGAGAAGCGATTCCGTCCGATTTCACATGAAAATCAAGTCACGCAATTTATTACGGTTTGTCGTTTAGTTCCTGCGAAGGGCTTGGATACATTGCTGATTGCATGTGGCGAGCTGAAGAAACGCGGACATCCTTTTGTTTTACATATTATTGGTGATGGACCTAGCCGTGAGGAACTTGAGAAATTAGCTATCGAGCATAATATTTATGAAGATACAATTTTTTATGGGTATATGCTTCATCCAGAAGAATTCATGCCATTCTTCGATGTGTTTGTTTTGCCATCTCGTGCCGAAGCTTTCGGGTCTGTATTTGCAGAAGCAGCGCTGTGCTGGTTAGCTTTGATCGGTACGAATGTTGGCGGGATTGCTGAGCAAATTGAGCATGGTCATAATGGATTGCTTGTACCTGTCGGGGATGCAATGGCCTTGAGCCATGCTTTGGAGAAAGTCGTCATAGATCCTAGCTTCCGTTACAATTTAGCACGAGCTGCTTGGGAAAAGGCAAAAAAAACCTACTCATTGAATCGTGTGCTTCGTCAGTTGAAAAGTGTGTATGAACGCTATCAAGTAACGGAGCAACCAGGTAAAGAAGAAGCAGGTCAACAGGAATAAAGTTCATATAGGAAGGCGTTAGAGCCATGAAACGACTGCGGTTTATACATGCTGCCGATTTGCACTTAGATAGCCCATTTAAAGGCATGTCGGCGCTTCCTGAACGGGTTCGAGAGCGAGTTCGAGAATCGACGTTCGAAGCGTTGAAGGAGCTTGTGGCGCTTGCGAAACAAGAAAAGGTGGATTTTGTACTGATTAGCGGGGATGTCTATGACGTATCGGATCGTTCACTGCGCGCACAAATTCGTTTTCAAAAAGCAGTGGAACATTTGGCGATTGAGGGCATTCCTGCTTATATCATACATGGTAATCATGACCCCGAGGATGGACGTGCCGCAAAGTTAGTTTGGCCGGCAGACGTTCATTTTTTTGCGTCTGATCATGTGGAGACCTTACAGGTTGTGAAGCAAGATCGCGGCATAATCGCCGAAATTCATGGGATATCCTATGGGAGCTCAGCGGTAACAGAGAATCTTGCTTTGAAATTTAAAAGAGGACAAGAACAAGTGTGTCAGATTGGACTCTTGCATACGAATGTTGATGGAGATCCTCATCATGATAATTATGCCCCTTGCAGCAAGCAGGATTTAATCGATGCTGGCATGGATTACTGGGCCCTTGGACATGTACATACAAGACAGGTTATGAACAACCAGCCAGCGATTGTGTACCCTGGCAACATCCAAGGCAGAAGTATTCGGGAAACAGGGCCACGAGGCTGTTATCTCGTAGACATAGATGATAGTGGACGAGCGGAGCTTATTTTTCACGCGTTAGATACGGTTCGGTGGTTTCAAGAAACACTTTCGGTGAGCTCAATTCCGTCGGAGCAAATATTGAAAGATCGCTTAGGCGATTTATTAGATCGGCTTCGTCAAGACGCTAACAGCCGAGATGGAATTGTACGCATCGTTTTGGAAGGCCGTAGCGAAATCCATGAACGACTGCGTAAAGGCCGTGCCTTACAAGAATTGATGGATGAGTTAAGAGAAGACGAAGTGGAGCGGAGCAGCTTCGTGTGGATCGAATCGATCGAAGATCGAACGGCTAGTGAGCTTGATCTGGCAGCAGTTCTGGAAGAGAAGAGCTTCCTAGGCGATCTGTTAAGGTATGCGGCGACACTGCAAATCGACGAATCCGCCTTGAAGAACTTCGCAAATGAAGCTCTTGCTGCGCTGCAGGGATTGCCTCAATTCGCGGGGAATCCAGCTGCATCAACGCCTGAACAACTGCGCGATTGGCTGCGTTCCGCAGAAGTGCTTGTCGCTGATCTGCTAACTACGGATGGAGGGGGACCTGGATGAGAATTATCGCCATCCAAGTCGATGGATTTGGCAGCTTGCGTGATCGTCAGCTGCATACGGACAGTAATTTGGCTGTTTTCTATGGCGCCAACGAAGCGGGCAAGAGCACGCTCATGGGCTTCGTCCGCGCGGTGCTGTTCGGCTTTCCGACGCGAACGAATCGGTCGGAGCGTTACGAGCCGCTGGGCGGCGGCGCCCACGGGGGCGCCCTAACCCTGCTCGATGAGCAGGGTCAGCGCATCCGCGTCGAGCGCTACGACGCGCCCGCCACAGGCGGCAAACGAGCCTCTGCGGGGCTCGTCAAGGTCACGCTCGCCGATGGCACCACCGGCGGCGAAGAGCTGCTGAACACGCTGCTGGGCGGCCTCTCGGCCGACCTCTATCGCAGCTTGTTCGCTTTTGGTTTAACCGAGCTGCAGGAGCTTCGCTCCCTGCAGACGGACGAGCTCAGCGGCTATCTGTATAGCGCTGGGCTTGGTGTAAGCGGCTCGGCCATCATGGAGGCCGAGCGCAAGCTGACGGCGCAGGCCGACGGCCTGTACAGACCCCGCGGACGCAATCAGGAGATGAACCGTCTCCTGAAGGAGCTCGAGGGTCTGGAGCAGTCGCTGCGCCGCAGCCGTGATGGCGCAGCCGACTATGATCGGCTGCAAGAAGAGCGCCGCGCCGCGGAGGCGCGCGCTGCTGCCCTGGAGGGGCAGCAGGAGGCGCTGCGCGCGGAGCTGCACAAGCTCGGCCTGGCAGGCAAGGCGCGCAGCGGCTGGCTCCGCTTGCGGCAGATCAGCCGCGAGCTGGAGGGCCTGCCAGCTCGGCCGGGCTTCCCCGAGCAAGCCACCGCAAGGCTGGAGGCGCTCGAGGCCGAGCAGGAGCGCCTCCAAGCGGAGCGAGACAAGTTGCAGCTGCGTTTGCAGAGCTTGCGCGGAGATTTGGCTGCGCTCCTGCTGGAGCCGAAGGTACTCGCGCATCAAATCGAGCTGAACCACTTGCTGGAGCAAGCGGCTAGCTATGAGGAGCATAAGCGACAGATTGAGCAGCTCCAGGTTGAGGTTGCACACCAACGTGCTCAAGTGGATAGACTGCTAGCCAATTTGGATGTGCAATGGGATGAAACCGATGTCACATCATTCGCTGTGACGATTTCACTTCGTGAACAAGTGCGTACTTATAAAGAGCAATTCCGCAATCGCTCCGAACTTGAACTGCGCATTGGAGCAGAACTGGACAGTTTACATACGCAAGTTAATCGTGGACAAGAGCAGGTCGCTCATCTTGAAACAGCATGCAAAGGAATACAAGCAAGCTCGGAGATGATTGACTCTGATCCATTTATTTTATTACAGAAATTGGCATCTGATTATGGACGTTGGCAGCTAGTAACAAGTCAATTTACACATCTGCAAGAACGCCAAGCAGAACAAAATCTCTACCTGCAAAGTCTCGAAGATGCAACGAAAACCGGTAGAGAGGCAACGCGTGCTTTTCGTCAACGTATGATGATCGCAGCAGGCTTTCTAGCATTTGTCACTCCGTTACTTATCGGATGGCAGGGTAACTGGCTCGCAGCTGCTTGTGTTTTCCTTATTTTCGCAGGAGTGACTTGCTATATTTGGCTTATGGGTCGTCAAGTGGAAGGGAGCAGAGCAGCTCGTGCCATGCCCTCCACCATTGTCCAAGATCATCGCTTGGAGCAGGAACTCATGCAGCTGGAACGCCGCATTCAGGAGCAGCTGCGCCATTTTGAGCAAGTCCACTATCAACAATTTAATCTTCAAGAGGCGGCTGCGGCTACAGAATTTACTAAGCATGGATCCTATCGAAATGCGAGTGTGTCGATTCAAGATCTTCAGCCACATCTGGATGCTTGGTTCCGTGAGGTAGATCAGGGTAAGCATGTACATAGTGAGCAGCTGCGTAAACTCGAGAAATTAAGTGATGCCCGAGAACACTTGCAGCTGCTTCAGCAGCAAGTTGAGCAGCGTATCCGCTACGCAAACGAAGTCAAAAAAGACACTCTTCAGTTACACACGGCTTGGGAGGAATGGTTGCACAGTCTAGGGGTAGGCACACATCTATCAACAGATGCCTTGCTAGAAACGATTCAGGTCATCGAGTTAGCTCAAGATGGGCTGCGTCAACTTCACAAAATGACTTCCAAGTTAGACATGTTAACGGAAAACGTTCATACCTTTGAAGAAACAGTTCGAAAACTGCTTGAATTGCCTACGTCCAATCAAGATTATTTGTTTGCATTGAAGCGGTGGAAAGAAGATGAGCAACGGCAGAACATTCATATCGCGGAACGCAGACAAACAGAACAGCTGATCGCTGAGACGGAACAAATGCTTCTGCTAGCTCAGCAACATATGGATCGGATACAGGCGCGTCTACATCAACTCTTACAGGATGCATCAGCGCAAGACGGTGAGCACCTGCGAATTTTGGAACGGGAACAGCTGGAACGCAAGAAGCTTGAAGATGAAAGCAGCATACTTGAAGCCTCCTTGGAATCGTTAGTAACCCGTTCATTAATGGCAAGCTTTATAGAGTTGATGGAATCACAGGGAGAAGAAGATCTGGCTCTTCTAGCTGCTTCGCTGCAACAGAAGCTGTCGGAGACTATCAAGCAAACGAATGAGCACAGAGAGGTCATTGGCAAGATGACGGGGCAGATTGAGAAGCTGGAGCAGGGGGCTGAAGCGGCGAATCTGCGACTGCAGGCGGAAGGGATTCGAACGACGTTATCTCAGCAAGTAAATCAATATGCGGTAGCTTCATTTGCTGCGCTTTTATTGAAAAAGGCGCGTGATATGTACGAAAAGGATCGTCAACCAGGCGTGCTTTTGCGGGCTTCTGCGTATTTCGCAATGATGACGAACGGAGCATTCGAAGCTGTTAAGGCACCATTCGGAGAGCAAAGATTACTAGCAGTAAGAGCAAATGGACAACAAGTGGACACGAATCAACTTAGTCGCGGGACAGCTGAGCAATTGTATTTATCCATGCGTTTTGCGCTTGTAGAAGAGTACGGCGGCAAAGCCATTTTACCGCTGGTTTTGGACGATATTCTCGTGAATTTCGATGAGGAACGGATGGAAAGTTGTTTGCGTGTACTCGCTGATTTGAGTAAGCGTCATCAGGTTCTGCTATTTACCTGTCATGGGCATGTTCGCGATGCGGCAGCACATGTAATTCCTGATCACCTGTATATTCAATTATAGAGGTTGTCCGAAATGGACTTCTGAACACGCTCTTATAGAAACATGGGATGGGAGGCATCGAACGTGGAAGGAAACGATAAGAGGAAGGATCACCGAGAAATTTCCTATCAAGTCGGTTGGAAAAAAGGCAAGATACAGTGGAATGAGGGAGCGACAGACGCACTACGAGCTCATAAGAGTAACCAAGAGGACGGGGAGATGGAGAGGAAAAGTCTGCAGGTGCTGTGGTTTCCTGCGATGAAGCTTCCTCATGTGATGATCCTTCCGTTGCTTTATGCGCTCCCAGTCATTAGCTTCGGCTGCACGTTATTGCTCATCTACGGCTTGCGTCAACACTAGCTCAAGGTCAGATGAAAGGAGGGCACATGAATGAATTTATTTTTAGCTATTCTAGGTGCGGTGGTCGGTCTGTTTGTGACGGGTGCCAGCATCTATACCGCTTGGACGGTGCATCAGCTATGGAGGCAGCAAGCTGCCTCGCCAAGAGCTGTCGGCCAAGCCCAGATTGCGGTTACCTATTTCTCCAGATGGACGATCATGGATTACTCTGTCGTTGGTTTATTTATTATAGGACTTCTTCTTATGATCGCCATGCTAGTAGCTGTTGGTCGAGATCATACGGAAATCGCGAATTTCCATTGGGCTTATTTACTTACAGGTATTATCTTTTCTGCTATGGGAATGCTGCTATTGTTCATACGGTTGATTATCGTACTCAGCTTCCCGCCAGGGAATGCCCTACAGCGTACTCCGGCGATTACGCCAGATCATCAAGACGAGCCAAACGACACTCACCACGCCAAATAGCGGATATAAAGCGGTTAACAACGTTTTAAAACCGATGTGGCTGATGGCATAGCTGAGAAGTAAAATGGCGATGAGCAACAATTTGGGAGGTATCTTGATGCGTTGCTGGAGCTGCATGGATAAGCCATAGGCATCTCCGATAAAGGTCGTGAAAATTTCGCCATAAATAACGAGCAAATAGGCGACTTGCGGGAAATAGCCTAGTTTGGTCATAATATTACCCATCGGAATTTCAAATTGTGCGATGCCCGGCATTTGTGCGGAAAGTGCATAATGTGCCGCTAGTAGAAGTAACCCAATTCCTGCACCTCCAAGCAAACCACCCCAATAGAGCACAGAGCGATCTCGAATCGCGCCTCCCATTGGAACGAGTACAGCTTGTGCCATGGCTAAATTAAAGGCTGTGTAAAGAAATGGTGCAAACCAAACGCGTACAAGAGAATCTTCGCTTGAAATGCGCAGCCAGTTGCCAGACGTTGGTGAATGCCAGGTGTACACGACAATGATGAAGCTGAAGAGCAGCATAATGGGGACAACAATTGAGTTTACGGTCATGATGGCTTTGATCCCACGCGTTAGAATGACATAAGAAAGTACGAGCGTGATTAGAAGTCCCGTGGTGTACGAGAGATGGAGCTGTTCTTCAAAAACTGTTCCTGCTCCTGCTAACATGACAGTTGTAATGCCAAAAAGAACAACCATCATAAATAAACTAATCCATTTTCCTATTTTTTCTCCAAAAAGAACTTTATTCAAATCCTCATAGGATTCTGCTTTCAAGTCATGTGCCATAAGCATAAGTTGTATGCCAATCCATATGAACAACACGGTTGATAAAGCGATCGTTAAAGCAGCGAGCGAGCCATAGCGAGTGAAAAATTGAAGGATTTCTTGCCCGGAAGCAAACCCAGCCCCAACGACCGTTCCGATGTAGGTGAAGGCGACACGGACAATCTGTGCATGATTTCGCATATATTGCCTCGCTTTCTTTCGTTTGATATAGTACAAGGTATGTTTGTACATAAGCTTGCATGACTGTTACATAGGACGAGATTTGCTTAAGTCCCATTGTGCAGCTAAGAGGCAGTTGAAGTTAAACTCAGGAGAGTGTAGGTTGTGAAGGAATTCCTGTTTGATTTTATTAGCCAATATGGCTATGTTGCCTTATATCTTTTGTTGTCCGCTGGGATGCTTGGCGTTCCAATTCCTGATGAGACCTTGATGGTCTTTATCGGTTCTTTGACCGCTTTGGGAGGTCCGTTTGACTTCGGTCCCACACTAGCCGTTATTTATGCAGGAACAATGACAGGCATGACGGTTAGTTATTTCATTGGTCATCGCGTAGGTAAACCATTTCTCAATCGGTATGGCAAATGGGTAAAGCTGACACCGAGCCGAATCGAGAGAGCAGAAGGCTGGTTTAAGAAGTACGGTCTTTGGACGGTTTTCTTTGGTTATTTCGTACCTGGCGTACGTCATTTCACTTGTTATTTGTCTGGTGTTAGCGGTGTGAAGTTTTATAAGTATATTTTGTATGCGGGAACGGGGGCACTGCTCTGGTGTACAACCTTTGTGACGCTGGGCCGATTTATCGGCAATAATTTTGAAAGTTTTTTACATTTGTTTCATACCTATATGGGTATATCATTATTCATATTGGTCATACTAGCTGCGATTGGTGTATTGATCTATCTTCGTTTTCGCAAACATCACATTGTTATACTGAAACGAAAGCCGAAAAAAAGACCATGAATTTCAACCAATAAGGCTGAATTCATGGTCTTCTGTTTGATTTGTTGAATGTAGTGGCTACGAATTTGCAAAAAGCTTAATGGATTGGATCGTATTGTCATGAGGGTCGATATCGATCTTAAGTAAAGTGCCCTGCGCTTTATAAGAAAGCACATAGGTGGAGTTCGAATCAGGCTTGCCTAGGATGGCGATTGCATCCTGCTGACTTTGCCCTAAACGTAAGCCATGTAACCCTGGGTCAATATCTATCGAGTGCACATCTACGAATTCAAGCGTTCCTTTGCTATTGAAACCAACCGAAAAGTCGTTGAAATCATAAACTTCAATGTTATCTTCTTCCATGACGAATTGCTTCTTCACTTTACCAAATCGCTCCAAGACTGAAGCTTTTGGGGTGCCTAGCTTTAATCCCATCAAGGTCGGCTTTTCTTGCTGGTAAGCATCTTCAGCTTTAATCTTCGGTTTAGCGGTTGGTTTTGGACTTGTGTACACTTGCGATGCGGGTGTATCGCCTTGATCTACTTTGGTAATACCAGCTACTTGTGCCTCATGCTTCATGCTCTCGTCTACCGAAGGTGTGGCTGTCGGGGTTGCGACGATAATCGGAGGTGAGGATTCCTGGTTAACCTGTGAAGGTACATAAGTTGAAGTTACGTCTATGGTAGCCTTTGGAGCAGGAGCAGATGATTCTTGGCATCCAGTCACCAAGAATGATGCAATTGCAACAGGCATACAGCCTATAAGAATGGGTTTAATTAGGTTGTTCATTGCCATCTATCCTTTCCTCCGAAGAGTAGTTATTGTTGTGAAAATAGTAGTAAGATTAATGATACTGTTTTATCGAAGGTTTTCAATGCATCTTCGTGCCCAAATGTGAGCAATTCTAGAACGAATTCCAATTGAATGAAATCCTTATATATATATAGACACCATAGAAGACCAAAAAGTTTCAGTGTTTTTTGTTATTTTCTAAATGGACTTGAAACAGGCGGGAGCAATATGGTAACTTACTCATAATAGACTGCTATAGGGGGCCGATTTCATGGAGTTATTAAAACAGCGGATCTTAGAGGTCGGTGTCGTTGCATCTGATCAAGTACTTAAACTTGATGCTATCCTGAATCACCAGGTAGATCCTGTTCTCATCATGGAGATGGGGAAAGAATTTGCAAGATTGTTTAGAGAGACCAAGCCAGACAAAGTGTTAACTGTGGAATCTTCCGGTATTCCTATTGCGTATACGACAGCCTTGCAACTTGGCGTTCCTATGGTATTTGCTCGTCGCAAGAAGACGTTGACGATGGATCAAGATACGTATAGTGAACGTGTTCCTTCTTTTACCAAAGGAATTGTTACTGATATTATGGTGTCCTCGCATTTGCTGGGAAAAGGGGAGCGAATCCTGTTGATTGACGACTTTATCGCCAACGGGGATGCTGCACGCGGCCTAATTCGCATTGTGGAAAAAGCAGAAGCAGAGCTTGTAGGAGTCGGAATTGTTGTTGAGAAATCCTTTCAAAATGGCGGTAAATCCATTCGTGAACGTGGTATTCGCGTAGAGTCACTTGCTCGGATTGCTTCACTTGCAAACGGGAAGATCATTTTTGACTGATTTTACATCATGAGAATGACTTCCCTGAAACCGATTTATCCTTTATAATGATTACAAGGTAAGAGAGGAGGCTGACATCTATGGGTATCGAAAATGGTTCCATTGACTATTTTATGACAAAGCTAGGGGAAGCAAAGACTCACTTTGAACGTGCGCTTGATTGTAAACATACAGAGTTTGATGACCTGTATCCGTATATGATTGAACACCCTCAATTTTTCTGGTATAAGCGCTATGTAGCCTGGTCCGAGTTGTTAACAATCGTAAAGCTTTGTACGGAGCTAACAATCGAGTGGGAGCAGCAGTTCTCTGTTGCACAATCGGATTATATTAAGAAACGTGTGATGTCAAGCAAAGTCCTTGATTTCTGGTTTGAAACGAACGATTCGAAAGAGCATGTAAGTTAAATAACCCATATATGACAAAAGGCCAATGAATTCCATAGGGATTCTTGGCCTTTTCAATGTTTCCAGCTAGATGCCATTCTCTAACACGTTCATGGTTTCGATATGCCGCTTCGTTTGTTCAGTACCAAGCCGGTGCAGCGTACGATACACTTCGGTTAAATAGTAATCATATTCCTGATTCGTTTCGTTGGAGTAATATACTTTCCAGGGAAGCCAGGAAGTTGCGTAGCTGCCTTGAGACGAATTGTCGGTTTCCTCAAAAAGCTCCTGCAGCTTGGCGATATCATCTTCCGTTGCGGATATTTCGAATTCATAATCAAGTGCCGTGCTGTCTTCGAGTACTTCTCCCGTGCCTACATTGATGTAGTACGTTCTCTTCTCCATTGGAATATCCCCCTTACGGTAGGCATGAGTTAGCCTTTGCCTTATCGCGTGCCTCGTCCTCGTTAAGTTAACCGAAGATGTGTGGATTTATGTAAAGTTTCATCGAATCTCGAATTGGTGTATGCTAAGAAGGATAGATGATTTTAACCATGCCTATAATGGAGGTGCTACATAGATGATTACAGAAGAACAATTGGATCAATATCGCGTAGATAGCACACTGCTGCGTGTCATTCGAGATGTCAGCCCAGCGAACGATGTACGTGGCATTGTTGTGGCTTGGGATGATGAGACGGTTCTTATTCGCAAAAAAAATCGGAGAGTCGTCAAGCTTGCCCGCGGATACGTGTATCAGCCTTATGAGAATGAAAGGCCGCCAGCGTTCATGTTGCCTCAGGAAACGATAACGCCGGATGATCTATCCGATGATGCAGAGTGAGAGAGAGGGAACTTCAGCTAGAAGTTTAATTGCTGGTGTTGAGATGAAGCAAGTGGTATCGCCACACGGACGATATATGCAGATTACAAGCGAAAATCCCTTGCGAACCTTGAATTCCTCTCCGTGGGGTGGTGGTTTTGGTCACAACCGGGTGTTGATGAACCGACAAGTGGACAAGACATATAACGAGACCGACCCGTTGGTGGAGATGGAGGCTTTTATTGCTCGAGAAGGGCTGGAGCCTCAAGATACGGCTGGGATGCTCACCGCGGCGTGGGTGAATGATGTTGGATTTAGTGAGTTAGCATGGCCACTTGAAGAAGAACAAAATGTGCAGCCTGTAGCTGCGGTAAATGAGGACGAATCACTTCGTGTTGCTGCATGGGTGACTGTCGGACTGGGGAATAAAGCACGAGCAGGTGCCATATTGCCAGTTACTTCGCTCTATCCAGGAACGATTAATACGATTATTGTCATCGAAGGTAGTTTGACGGATGCGGCGATGGTAAATGCGGTTATTACCGCGACGGAAGCGAAAGCTGCCGCTTTGCAGTCATTGCATATTACCGTGGATGGTCAAATCGCAACAGGAACGACGACAGATGCCGTGTTGATTGCGACTACGGGCAGAGGAACAACATTCCGCTATGCAGGTACAGCAACGACGGTGGGGTACATGATTGGTAGAACGGTGCATGAAGCTATCCTAGCCTCTGGCCAGTTATATGAGCTTGAAATGAGCAAGCGCGCTGCGGCGCATTCGCAAGGGTAACGCGGAAAGATGCGAAAGTGCACTTATTTTGTGAAAATTGGCTTAAAATGACTAATTTGAAAGGCTAATTTGGATAAAAAAGGATGTACTTTTGCATTTTTAATGCTAAAAGAGGGCCCCTGCCACATTGATGGTTAGGAACCCTTCTCGTTTATGCAGTTGGCTTAGTTACGTTCTGCGGAACACACCGTATCCGAGGCCTGTCGCTAGCGCATCCATGTCAGAGAGATCGTCATCTTCATTCTCGTTTTTGAAATTCGGATCATGAACGATCCCCTCAGCTTCACCCTCGGTCAAATGACGCTGATTGCCCGTATATTTCGGCTCTAGTGCTTTGATTTCTTCTTCATTCATAGGTCATACCTCCTTTGGGATTAGGTTTAGGAAGTGGTCACCGAATTATACCTAGTGACAAAAGTTTCATTGACGAGCTTTTGCGTCACATGGTATATTAATTTTGTAAACGCGATCATGGCGGAATTGGCAGACGCGCACGGTTCAGGTCCGTGTGGGCTTACCCCCGTGGAGGTTCGAGTCCTCTTGATCGCATCGCTCGAAACACCCTTTTCTGACTTCTCAGAGAAGGGTGTTTTCATGTCCAACCGCACCCTGTAGCGGTTTTCATGAATTACAGGTATAATACATAGGATAGATTGTACATTTCTTTATATCTAAAGGAGCTGAATTCGATGGATAGAACCGTTACGATTACACAATCCGGCAGCTTTGCACATGTGCTTCAAACGTTTGCCATTTCTCTATTAGTTTCATTTCTTGGAACATTGATCGGTGCGATGGTTGTACCGCCATCCATGGTTATGCTTTTCGTCATTGCAGAGGTCGCAATGCTGGTAGCCGCTATCGTGATTCGTATTCGCGGCAAAAATATTGGCTACGGCTTTCTTTACGCATTTACAGCCATTTCGGGGGTAACGCTATATCCGGTCATCATGGCGTACGGCGGTCAACTGGGGGCTAGCGTGGTGTCGGGTGCTTTTTTTGCAACGGCAGCGATTTTTGGCTCATTGGCATTCTATGCTCACCGTTCTGGGCGTGATTTCAGCTTCTTAGGTGGATTCTTATTTGCAGGAACGATTGGACTTGTGCTAATGAGTGTGCTCGGCATGTTCTTACACTTTGGATCCATGATGAATTTGGTATGGTCCATGGTGGGGATTCTGATCTTTAGCGGTTGGGTGCTTTATGACGTGGCACAGTATCGTAACGGTGTCGCAGCGGAAGCCGTTCCACTTGCTGCATTGAATATCTATCTTGATTTTATTAACTTGTTCCTATACATTTTGCGCTTCATCGCTTCTATCGCAGGAATCAACAGAAACTAAACATCGGATCTACATTCGATGAGAAAAAGCACGATGGCTCCGAACCACTGGAAGGTGGGGGAGTGCATCGTGCTTTTTTACTGCCCGGTTAAGCTTTGCCTGGCAGCTTTTTCGTATGAAAAAAAGGGATATCTCCTCGAAAGCTGCGATTGATTTCCAGCAGGGTATAGATTAACTGGGTCAAATCTGTATGGTTCATACGAATTGTTAAAGGGGTAGAATCCCGTTCTGACTTCAATCGGATCTCGAGTCTTAGATTGACTTCATCCATATAAATATCAAGTTGCTCGGTTGCAAGCATTAGTTCCCACATTCAAACCAACACCTCTTTCTCTCTCTAGTTACTCTAGCTTATGTTTGTTGGACGAGATTAGAAGCAATTGCTACGATTCGAAAATAGGCTTTTTATTGAAATAAGCACGATTTATGCTCTTGCCTCATACAATTTAATGATCCTAATTGAAAGAGGTGAGAAAACCTATGGCAACTTGTAGCACATGGATGTATAAAGGGATTTCGCCTTCCGTATTCAGAGCATTGCAGCAGGTAGGCAGGAGGCAGGGGTTTGCTATTCCTAACACAGCATCAGGCAAATTTACGATTTCAGTCGTCAGCATGAATGTTGGCTTCCAATATGCCTGGGATACGAATGCTCAAACCTTGCTGTTGCAATGCGATAATAAGCCGATGCTGTTAGGCTGTGGCACGATTAAATCCTTTGCAGATAAAATTATTGCGGAGAGCGGCGGAAGACCAGGGTGAATGGCAATAAGTAGGCGGCCTGCCACCTGTCTTCGTGTAGTTTAAAGCCTTGTTGCTCTGGTTACAATAAGGGTAAAAGGCAGGTGGGCGTATGGCAAAAAGCGATGATCTTGTGAAGTACATAACCCAACAAGTCGTTACCTATATCGACACGCCGAAGGAAGTTCGTCAACAAGCCAAGGCATCGATGAAGGAACAGCGTGAGGGTTGGCAGACTCGGTGGTTTGGGATGCTGCCATTAGCAACGCGGATGTTGTTTGGTCGGACGAAGTCGAGAAAATGAGCGTGGTTAAATGTGCGGAAAGAGGCTGGTCACTTGTAGAATCTTCTACTTGTGATCAGCCTCTTTTTATTGTGAACTAGTTCCCTCTGATTACGGATAGATCTTCCCAAGCACTAGCGAAGCATCCAATCCTACATACCGCGGGCCATCATGTTCGAGTATGAGATAGTTATCCCCATATATCCATTGTTGATAACCTAACACAGTTAACGGCATCGTCACCTGATCATCATACAACTTCGTGACGTAGGTAAGATCACCTTGCTGCTCAAGGGCAATCTTGAGCTCAGGCAAGGTTGACACTTGCAACGGTGTGCCTTTAATCCATGGCATCCGTTCATAAGGATCAAATGGGGGGCGTATCAAGCTTTGAGCAGTACCATGCGATAAATCGGTTGAGACACTCAGATCATACGCCATGCGTGGCGTTGGATCCTCCGTCAGCGGAAGCAACTCCCCTGATTTGGCGTCGAGATAATAGGTCTCGTCATCCAGCACGATTTTCCAAATAGAAGCAAGGGTATCCATATATAAGCGGTTTTCAATGATCGTTTCATCTTGAACAAAATCGTCGTATAAGGTAGTAGAAGGGATGAGTTCTTGTTGTATCAAAGAGCGATACAACGTAGCCAAACTAAATAAAGGAGATTTGCCTGTCCCATATTCGGTCAAACGGAAACCGCCAGAGTCGGTGGCATGCACAATCATGTAGCCCACTTCTTGACCTTGATCGGTGAGGATGACGACCCAACCATGGGTGCCAGGTCCAAGTGGGTAGCTGTTCCAGCGTGCGTTCAGCCAACCTGCAAAACCATCTTCCTTCGCAAGCGTCGACTGCCACTTACTAATTGTTGAACCGAATGATGATGTACTCGTCAAGTCCGGTGTTGAAGCTGCTGCTTTAGGTTCCTTCACTTGCGTCTGCGTAGGGCTTGTCCCGCCTATGTTGTCAACAGCTGAAATGTGTAAGGGCATGAAGCCAATACTGCACAAAATAATACAAGTGGCTGTCCAAGTGGTCCACGACTTCATCTTCGTTCACCTGCCTCTCGCTAACCTCTTAGTGTATGTGACTATTGTAATGCGTATGCCTTAAAAAGAATGTTAGAACCTGTTGCGGGTTATTTGCGAGGTTTTAGCGACTTGCGTCAGTTTCTGGACGCGTTTCGGCTCGCATTTAAGTGAAATAGTCCGCCATTGATGACGGATACAGCGATCCGTGGCTTATGCTGCCAATCGATCTCTTCCAAGCGATTCCGACATTGAATTTCGATTTCATCTCTTTTGTCAGGTTCTGCTGCAAGTAAAAGGCCGTTGTAGTAGCCTTCCACACGATCGATTTCACTGCGATGCCGGGCATTCGCTTCATCGGCCCAGCGGTGGTCGTAGGTGCTGACTTTACGCTCGAGCATCATTTCCAGGGCATTGATGGCCTTCGGAATTGAAATCGTATCCGGTAAAATATGACTATTCGCAGGGAGCTTCGGCGACAGACTTTTTGTTAGCATTTGCTTATGAAAATGCTCGCGAATTTCACCGGTGCCCAGCTGAATCGCAAGGGAATGAATTTCTGTACGTTTGCGATCACAGAGAAGCTCAACCTTGTAGTTCACACAGAGCCACGTATTGTAGACGAGGGAGGCATGGTACGTCGCACCTGTTGGGAAGGGCTCTTCGAATACATGTATGAACCGACCACGCTCGCGGACGATACCGAAGATCTGGTCAAGTCGTCGGCTGCCGAAGGTGACATCATCTTGTGGTACACGTGTAGTGATGGTCGTCGGAACGAAGCCGAAATAACGGCCGAGTATGCTGTCCGGCGCACTACCTGCAGGAGCACCAGCACCGCCTGTACCAGATGGCCCATAACCAGTGGACGGAGGGCTCTGGACAGCGGTTATAGCAGCGGGTTTCGGCTTCGTTTCCAGTTTCATTTGCTCGGGATCGATCACGAATTTATACGTCATTGTTTCCGCAGCAGCACCTGTTCGCTCAATAAAGCTCCAATAGTAAGGTCGGCCCGTCATTTCCCGATCTGCCTCGGGAGAGAGCTTAACCGTCACTGAGGCAGGTGTTTTCTCTAGAATCTGACAATCGTAGGCTTCGAGAAAACGTATCACGAACGAGTGGATGTTTCGTTTATTCATGGGCCCACCTCCACACCTTGGGAACCGCCTACAGCATCAAGAATGTCTTGGAACTTGGCGCCATATTGCGGATTTTGTTCGATCTCTTCTCTTACTTCGCTGATGGAATGTCCGAGTTCATCGATTTTACGACGGATTTCCTCGCCGGAGCCGGCTTCCATCACCATGCGGAACAGGGATGTTTCAAGCGAGCCGCGTTTCTCGATTTTCTCCAAAATCGTATCCAACTGCCCAATTACTAATTCAAACATATTGATTTTCTCGTGCAATAACGAAAGGATATGTTCTTCAATGGTATTCCTTGTGGATAAGTTGTAAATGTTCACATCATGCGTTTGCCCGAGGCGATGAACCCGACCGATCCGTTGTTCTACGCGCATTGGGTTCCACGGCAGATCGAAGTTGATCATGTTGTGGCAAAATTGCAGATTAATACCCTCGCCACCCGCCTCGGTAGCTATAAGTACTTGTACCCGATTTCGGAATAAATCCATCATCCAGTCTTTTTTGCCGCGATTCATGCCACCGCGATAGGGGACGGCCGTAATCTTATGTTCCTTGAGATAGTTCAATAAATATTCTTGCGATGCCCGATACTCCGTGAAAATAATGACTTTATCATTGATGTCTTGGATAAGTCGCATCGTCGTTTCTGCTTTGCTATTGGACTTAATGCTGCGAATAAGCTCAACGAGCTCCCAAATTTTGGGGCGTACTGGCGAGTCTTCAGCTGTCTTTTTAAATAAATTAACCAACGTAATAAAAACAGCGTCTCGCGAACTGCAGACCTCACGCTGAAGCGTAATCATAGAAAGCATGGAGCTGAGATCGCCGCCACTTTCGGAATAGCGTGTTCGGACGAAATTCGTAACCCCATCATAGAGCGCCTGCTCATCATCCGAGAGCGTGAGGGGGATATTACGCACAATACGCTTCGTATAGTGAACACCCCCGTCTCCCCGACGGTTGCGGATCATTACCTTAGAAAGCTCTTGCTGCAGTTGAATCTCATTCTTCGGTGTCCGTTTGCCAACAACGAAGTTGCTCTTGAAGCTGTTCTGCCCGCCAAGCTGACCTGGCTTCAGCAGCGTGATCAGATTGTAGAGCTCTTTGAGATCGTTCTGCACAGGCGTAGCTGTGAGGAGCAGGCAGTATTTTTTGCGCAGCTCGTTAACGAACGTGTAGTTGGTCGTCTTCTTATTCTTCAGCTTGTGCGCCTCATCGACGATGAGCATATCGTATTCAAGGCCCATCACAATCTCGCGATGCGGATCCCTTTTGGCTGTGTCCATCGAGGCGACAATGATGTCCGCTTGCTGCCACATATAGGCTTTTTTATGCGCAACGGCAGGGATGCCGAATTTGGTATTCAATTCCCGAACCCATTGCAGCACAAGGGAAGCGGGTACAAGGATGAGTGTTTTGCGGACAAGCCCGCGGATCATGTATTCTTTTAAAATTAATCCAGCTTCAATCGTCTTCCCAAGTCCAACCTCATCGGCCAAAATGGCCCGTCCACGCATCTCGTTGAGCACTCGTTTCGCTGTATCAATCTGATGCGCCATAGGTTCTAGCGTCCCTAAATGCGCAAGGCATTGCATATCATCAAACGTAGAAATAAGCCCCGATTCTTCCGATTCGTAGGCAAGCTGATATAAGGTCCAGTCATCCCAAGGACCTCCTCCACGTACACGATTGTCCAGCTCGGTAAACCAGTCCCTCTCAAAATGCATATCCAGCTGTTTATGAATGGGGCGAATGTTCTCTTGCTGATCATGTTGACGCATGGCTTTGCCCTCCTAAACGTTCTGATACTGCGCCTACCCTCGCAAACGTCGCATACTTGTTAGTATGTCCAGAGAAGAATCTTTCATAACTTTTCCCATGTAAGAGTTTTACTAGGGGACGTTGTCAGAGGTCGAACGCTGAACTTGAATATGCTATGATAGAGATTAGTTTTTGGGAAAAAGTGACGTGCTACACGAAAGGAAGTCGAATGAGATGACAGCTTGGCGATTTATACATACAGGGGATCGATCTCCTGCTGAAAATATGGCTTTAGATGAAGCGATACTTACCGCACACAGCGAAGGCAAAGTTCCGCCAACGGTACGTTTCTACGGATGGAATCCAGCTACATTATCTATTGGTTATTTTCAAAAGGCGGCAGAAGTGGATCAGGAAGCGGTAGCGAACGAGGGAATCGGATTTGTGAGACGGCCCACTGGCGGGAGAGCTGTGCTGCACGATAAGGAGTTGACGTATAGCATCATCGTTGCTGAGGATTATCCAGGCATTCCCCGCAATGTGACAGAAGCTTATCGCGTGTTGAGTGAGGGGTTATTGCAAGGTTTTCGTGCGCTAGGCCTAGCAGCAGAAATGGTGCAGTTGGCAAGCGATGAGGAAAAAGAGAAGTATGCCTCCGCTGGCTCTGCGGCATGTTTCGATTCACCTTCATGGTACGAGTTGGTTGTGGAAGGTCGCAAAGTCGCTGGCAGCGCGCAGGTTCGGCAGAAAAACGTTGTGTTGCAGCATGGCTCGATCTTGCTGGATATGGATACGGATCAATTATTTCGGATGCTGCGCTTCTCCAATGAGAAGGTGGCAGATCGCATGAAACAAAGCTTTCTGAAGAAAGCGGTGGCGATTAATGAATTGCTGCGTGCGCAAGGCAAAGCGGAAGTTACACTAGGCGAAGTTGAGGAAGCGTTCCGGCGTGAAATCGCGCTAGGCCTTGGAGTCGAACTTGCCGAGTCGTCTTTGACGGATTATGAGGTAGAACTTACGGAGCGATTGGTGAAAGAGAAATATGGCACGGATGAGTGGAATTTACGACGTTAATGGTTGCGAAAAGTTGGCCAGGTAGGAAGTCCTTGCCATGATGGTGATGTAGTATAAATGGATTTTATACAGGTAATATCAGCCAATCTTGGCTGCTTGGTCAAAACTCGCTGGATTAGCTGTAGGTTTTCCAGTTATCCAAGCAATTGACCGAAAATGATCTAAAATAACTGGAGTTTTTACAGTTAGCTGATTCATCGGTATACTTCCAAATAAAAGGACAGTCATTAGGTAGAATAATCTACGCTAATGACTGTCCTTCTTTAATTACCCGAGTACGACACGGTCATCCGCCAGCTTATTGCCGCTGATATGTTCAAACTCACCGAGAAGCTGCGCTACCGTGAGGTTCTTCTTCCGTTCCTCGTTCACATCAAGAATGATGCGACCTTTATCCATCATGATCAGGCGATTACCGAGACGAATCGCTTGCTCCATATTGTGCGTGACCATGAGTGTGGTCAGCTTCATTTCGCGCACGATTTCCTCAGTCAATCGTGTGATCAGTTCAGCCCGTGAGGGATCGAGCGCGGCTGTATGCTCATCAAGTAGCAGAATCTGCGGCTCGGTGAACGTTGCCATTAGCAAGCTGAGGGCTTGTCGCTCGCCGCCGGAGAGCAGACCGACCTTCGCGCGCAGACGGCTTTCCAAGCCGATGCCGAGGCGCTGCAGCTGTTCCAGGAACAGCGCGCGCTTCCGCGCGTTGGTGCCGAAGCTGAGCCCGCGCTTCTTGCCGCGGGCATACGCCATGGCGAGATTCTCCTCGATGGTCATACGAGGAGCCGTCCCTGCCATGGGGTCTTGAAAGACGCGGCCGATCCACTGGCTGCGCTTGTATTCAGGCAGATGGTGAATAACTTCACCATTGATAGCGACCTCGCCGGCGTCAGGGGTCATGACACCGGAAATGATGTTCATCAGCGTCGATTTACCGGCGCCGTTACTGCCGATGACCGTGACGAAGTCACCGGGCTTGAGGGTTAGGTTGATACCGATGAGCGCAATTTTCTCGTCGGCAGAACCAGGGTTAAAGAGTTTGGAAACGTTCGAGAGCTGCAGCATTAGCGCTCACCTCCTTTGTTCATTTGCAGCGCGAGCTCGAGGAGCTCAGCAGAGCGCTTCTTCGCATTCGCTTTTTGTTTGATCGCTCGCTGCACGGAAGGGAGAACGAGCGCGATAATGACGATAATCGCGGTAATTAACTTCAAGTCAGACGCTTTCAGCCAGTCGACTCGAAGCGCCAATGCGACAACGATTCGGTACACGATGGAACCGAGTACAGCAGCGAGTGTCGCTTGGAAAACGGAGCGAGCCCCAAAAATCGCTTCCCCAATAATAACGGAAGCTAGTCCGACCACGATCATCCCGATACCCATCGAGATGTCCGCAAAGCCTGATTGCTGCGCAATAAGTGCACCGGATAAAGCCACTAATCCATTTGACAAGCTCAAGCCTAGAATCGTGGTCCGGTCCGTATTGGCACCGAAGCTGCGAATCATGCGTGCGTTGTCCCCAGTTGCACGGAGGGCAAGACCCAGATCGGTATGCAGGAACGCATCGAGCAACAATTTGAATACAATCACAATGATCAAAACAACGGTAATTGGTGACATGGAAGTAAACAACGTATCTACGCCAAGAAGCGAAATGTTCGGCTTGCCCATGATACGCATATTAATTGAATACAAGGCAATCATCATGAGAATCCCGGACAGAAGCCCATTAATTTTACCCTTCGTATGAAGCAGTCCTGTACAAGCGCCAGCCACAAGTCCACCTGCAAAAGCGGCTAAACAAGCAAGAAGCGGTGAATAGCCATTCGCAATCAGAATCGCAGCAATGGCACCGCCTGTTGTAAAGCTACCGTCCACGGTTAGATCAGGGAAATCAAGAATACGAAACGTAACATAAACACCTAGCGCCATCAACGCATAGAGAAGTCCTAGCTCGACGGCACCAGTCATTGAATCCATCATCATTATTCCTCCTAACTTTGAAAAAAAGAGGTGAACGAAAGTGACGTTCACCCCTTTAGTGTCTGAATACTTTACTGAATAATGTTTTTCTCTTTATCTTTTACTGCGGCTTTCATTGCATCCGTTACTTCGATGCCTTGTGCTTTAGCAGCCTTTAGGTTTAGGATGAGATCCATTTTGTCAGGCACGGTAACTTTCATGTCGGCTGGTTTTTTACCATTTTTCAAAATGTCGACAGCCATTTGACCTACTTGGTAACCATGATCATAGTATTTGAAACCAACTGTTGCGAAGGCACCTTTTTCAACGGTATCGCGGTCACTGGAGAAGAATGGGATCTTCTTTTCGTTCGCGATTTGAATGATACCATCCACACCACTAACAACCGTGTTATCAAGCGTAATCAAGAATGCGTCTACACGTCCAACAAGAGATTGTGCTGCTTGTTTAACTTCTGATGTGTTCGTAACAGGTGCTTTAATGAGCTTGATCCCATGCTTGGTTAAAGATTGCTCAGCATTTTTGGCCATAATGACAGCGTTTGGTTCTCCTTCATTCAGGACAAGACCAACTGTCTTAATCTTCGGCATATTAGCTGCAACGAAGTCCATCAATTGGGCAATGGCCATTGGATTCGTATCGGAAGCTCCGGATACATTACCGCCTGGCTTGTCCACGTTGGTTACGATTTTAGCTGCAAGAGGGTCTGTAACAGCTGCGAAAAGAATTGGAGCCTTCTTCACTTGCTGCACGACTGCTTGTGCGGATGGCGTTGCAATACCAAGTACAAGATCGTTGTCTGCGGAAGCAATTTTTTGAGCGATGGATAAGTTATTGGGTTGATCACCTTGTGCGTTGTTAAAGTCCACTTTCAAGTTCGTGCCTTCTACGATGCCTGCATCTTTAAGTGCTGCAAGGAAGCCTTGGCGTGTTGCATCCAAGGATGGATGTTCAACAATTTGTGAAATCGCAATCTTGTAAGTCTTGGATGCGGCTGCTGTAGCTGCTGGCGTTGTTGACGCTGCGCCGCCTGCTACAGGTGTTGGCTCAGCTTTTTGACCACAACCTGCTACTAACATAATAGCTGCGGATAATACGATGGATGTGAGTGCTTTCTTTTTCAACAAAATTACCCCTCTCGAAGTTCCAAGATATTGCTTGGACGCAGTGCTCTCGCACCACTTTAACGCTTTTGTTCAGCAAAGTATGATGGTGCGGAGTGCCCAAGTTCTTTTTATAATTAACCATAGTTTAATTGGCTCATGGGTTTCCGTCAATTGTTTTATCCGAATTTGTGATTTATTTGTAAAGATTTGTCGGGAGGGGAATGAAGAGATGCGAGTGAAGAGATGCGAGTGAAGAGATGCATTAATGAAGAGATGCAAATGAAGAGAAGAGGCTTGTACACAAAAAGGAGGACAGCCTTAGAAGCCAGATGAGATGACTAGGGCTGCCCTTGTGTGGTTGAGGCGTGTGCGCCTTCTAATTGAGGAAGGTTCGTTCAAATTCAGCTTGAAGTTTCTGAGTTGTTGGACCAGGTGAACCAGAACCGATCGATTGGCCGTCTATTTGAAGGATTGGTGTAATTTCTACCGTCGTACCTGTGATAAAAGCTTCATCCGCCTGAAGAAGTTGTTCCGTTGTGAAAGCTTCTTCCTTGACTGGTAGTTGTAAGGCATGCGCAATTCGGAGTACGACAGCACGTGTAATACCATGTAGAATTAAATGATTGGCAGGATGCGTGTAGAGAACCTGATCTTTCACCATCATTAGATTCGAGGCACTGCATTCGGTCACCGTTCCTTCACGATGAAGCACGACTTCTTGTACACCATGATCAAGTGCAGCTTGCTTCGCTAGGACATTTGGCAGCAAATTTAAAGTCTTGAGATCGCACCGTAACCAGCGAATATCAGGTTGTGTAACGGCTTTGATGCCATTCTGAATGGTGGCTAAGGGACGCTTGACCTCAGAGCAATAGGCTAGTAAAACCGGCTCAGCCTGTGTAGGGAAAGGATGCGCGCGAGGAGCCTCTCCACGAGTGATTTGCAAATAAACCGTGCCTTCGATGAGGTTGTTGTGCCCAATGAGCTTGTTTAAAATAGATAGGATTTCTTCACTCGTATGCGGTAAGGGAAGGCGTACTTCACTAGCTGTTCGTTCGAGTCGCTGCATATGTGCTGGGCCTTCATAGATTTGTCCATTGTAGACGCGGAATACTTCGTAAATGCCGTCTCCGAAATAATAGCCGCGATCATCAGGTGAGATTTGAATGACTTGTTTATGTACGAATTCATTTTTATAAAAATACATGTGGGTGCACTCCTTAGGAATAAAATAATTATGGAACATATGTTCTAAATAATACTCTGATGTGGTATCCTACTTATAGGTTAACAAAGGATGAGAGACGCGTCAAAGCTAGTAAATTCGTGACTAGAGTGAATTTGGTTCTTTTGCCAATGGTACATCCATATGTTGTGTAGTATAATTATTTGGCACTACCATATATTGTGAAATAAGGGCTACTAACTCTTGTAGCGACTATCTTAAATGCAGCTGAATATGTAGTCTATTGGGAGGCTTATGGCATGGGGAATGTTTATGAGAGCAAGAAGTTAACGGGATTAAGTGAGAAAATCTTTTTGGATCGCTACGCACTTAAGAACGCAGATACGAGTCATGCGAAGGTGGGGGATACCGTCCTCGTTTTGACCAAGGATGATCCTAAATTCCCAGCAAAAGAGGTTGGCGAAATTATTAGTCGTGAAGGAAATACCGTGAAAGTTCGAACGCGCAGTGGGGAAACCGTGGAATCTGCAGTTGAGAAGCTAACGTTAAATATGGAGAAAACACCGGAAGAAATGTGGGATCGCTTGGCAGGCGCGATGGCTTCGGTTGAGAAGACAGCGGAGAAGCGTCAGGAATGGACAGAGAAGTTCAGATATATTCTGAACGATTGGAAGCTTGTACCTGGGGGCCGTATTGCAGCAGGCGCGGATGCGAGTGATGAATTGACTTTGTTCAATTGCTACGTTATTCCTTCACCGAAGGATAGTCGCGGTGGGATTATGAACACGTTGACCGAAATGACGGAAATTATGTCACGCGGTGGTGGCGTTGGGATCAACCTGTCTTCGCTTCGTCCAAGACGTTCTGTGGTGAAAGGTGTAAATGGATCGTCCAGCGGTGCTGTCTCTTGGGGCGGATTATTTAGTTATACGACAGGCTTGATCGAGCAAGGTGGCAGCCGTCGTGGGGCGTTAATGCTGATGATTAATGATTGGCATCCGGATTTGGAGGATTTCATTACGGTGAAGTCCACCATGGGGCAGATTACGAACGCAAACTTATCCGTGTGTGTCAGCAATGGCTTCATGAAAGCAGTGAAGGAAGATTTGGAGTGGGAACTGGTGTTCCCGGATACGACAGATCCAGAATACAATGAGCTGTGGGATGGTAACTTAGATGCGTGGAAGAAATTAGGCAAGGCGGTTAAGCCTTATCGCACGGTTCGCGCGCGTGATGTTTGGCATTCGATTATTGAGTCGGCATGGAAATCCGCTGAGCCTGGCGTAGTTTTCTTGGAATATTACAATCAGATGTCCAACAGTTGGTACTTCAATCCAATCATTTGCACGAATCCATGTGGGGAACAGGGGCTTCCGGCTTGGGGCGTTTGTAATTTATCGGCGATCAATCTATCGAAGTTCTATGATGCAGAGAAGCACGACGTCGATTGGAAAGAGCTTGCTACCGTCGTGCGCTATTCAACGCGTTTTCTGGATAATGTCATTGACAAAACACCGTATCATTTTGAAGAAAATCGGGTGAATCAGCAAAATGAGCGCCGGGTAGGACTAGGTACGATGGGTCTGGCGGAGCTTATGATTCTTTTGAAAATACGGTACGGCAGCCCTGAATCACTCGAGTTCTTGGACAAGATTTATGGGTTCATGGCGAGAGAAGCGTATCTAGCTTCATCTGAGATTGCAGGCGAGAAGGGATCCTTCCAAGCCTTTATCGAGGATAAATTTATGGAAAGCGGCTTTATGCGCAAAATGACAGAGGTATATCCTGAGGTTGGAGCGGCCATTCATCAGAATGGTATGCGTAACGTGACAGTAATTACCCAAGCGCCAACGGGAAGTACCGGAACGATGGTTGGCACATCGACAGGGATCGAACCCTACTTCGCATTCGAGTACTATCGTCAAAGTCGCCTAGGCTTCGATAAACAGTATGTGCCGATTGCGCAGAATTGGAAAGACGCGAATCCAGATCAAGATCTGCCGGATTATTTCGTTACCTCCATGAGCTTGTCCGCTGAAGACCATATTCGTGCACAAGCAGCTATTCAGACGTGGGTGGATAGCTCCATTTCTAAGACAGCTAACTGTCCAGCTGATTTCACGGTTGAAGAAACGAAACGACTCTATGAATTGGCGTATGATCTGGGCTGTAAAGGCGTAACGATCTACCGCGATGGCAGCCGTGATGTCCAGGTATTAAGCACAAGCTCGGATAAGAAGGAAGAAGTAAAAGTGGAGGCTCAGCCGGAAGTTGCTCCAGTAGCTGTCGCGGCAGAGGCTGTTGTGGAGAAAGAAAGTTTTACTGCCATTTCTGGCAAACTTGCTGTAAATGTGGACGCTAAGACGGAGCAAGGCTTCGATAAGCAATACAAGCGTCGTCCGCAAATTCTGCGTGGCGCTACTTATAAAGTGAATACGCCATTCGGTATGGCGTATATCACGATCAATGATATGAACGGAACGCCGAGTGAGATATTCCTTAACGTAGGAAAAGCTGGCTCCGACGTGTTCGCGATGTCCGAAGCACTTGGCCGCGTGTGCTCCTTGTTCTTGCGTTATGGCGATCACGGTGACAAAGTGAAGCTGCTCGTGAAGCACTTGAAGGGCATTGGCGGCTCCGGCGCCATTGGTTTTGGCAACAACCGCGTCGAGTCGATCGCAGACGCGGTTGCCAAAGCGCTCGAGCAGCACGACGAAGTGATGAGCGAGCCTGACGATGCGCGAAACTACGTGACCGCGACGAGTGAAGTGTTGGATGCAGCGCCGGCGGCTGGCGCAGCGGGTGTTGGCGGGCACGCGGCTCCGAGCGCGACGAGTGTCGCGGCGATGGACTTGTGCACGTCGTGTGGATCGGCTTCGCTGGTGAACAGCGAAGGGTGTAAGAATTGTATCAACTGCGGATATAGCAGATGTAATTGAATAATAGCCAGGGCGGGGGCCCTGGCTGTTTTTGTTGTTGTGAGTTGTAACTTGAAATGTCGGTGACTGGAAGATGAAATGTCGTTGAGTTTGAACACAAATGTCGTCGCCCGAGCCTATATGGCACAGGCTTATGTGTGTTTTTTTTATTTTATAATTTTTTATTATTTTTTTAGAATAGCTTACTTATTAGACGTTTAGTTTCAGAAATACTTAAAATACATTTTTATATAATTTAATGAATAAAGATACAAAAAGAAGCAGACATCTGATGAGTCTCAGTTGTTGTCTGCTTCTTTTTTTTGAATGGGTAGTAATCTATGATGAAGAAAAAACTAATGTACCCCACTTGGGGTCATCGCATCAGCTTGAACTGGAATCTCCGCTATCAAAATATGCCGCGGCTCTGCTTACACCCTCACTTATAACCCAATCTTATTTCCATATCTCAAAAAAACCTTTACATAAACAAAAGAGGAAACGTGGCATTGATGGCGAATGATATTTATCGATAATTAATAAATCTAAATGATTTATTAATTAAATAAAAGAATGAAGCTATTTCCTGTACTTCGAAATCATTGTGAAAATTGAAAACAAGGAGATGACTAACAAGTGAACAAGAAACTGTTAACCCGCTGCTTCACCTGCCTGATGGCCGCGCACCTTGCCGCCGGCTCTCTTCTGCAGCTTAGTAGCCCTGCAGCTGCAGAAAGCGCAGCCGCACTCGAAGCGGTAGCTGGAATCCCCCGCATGCTCATTACTGAAATGGTCCCCGATTCGGGTGGAGACGATGCGCTGGGAGAGGATCCCTACGAGTACCTAGAGGTTTATAACAACAGCGACCAGCCGATCGACTTCAAGGACTATTCTATTTTATACAGGTACCCAGGGGAGCCCGGCCAGGATTTATTCTGGCGGCCTTACACCGATAAACAGATTATCATCCAGCCTAAGCAGGCCATGGTTTTCTGGGCGGTTACGGCGTCAGGGGAGCCCAAGACGGTGGCTGACTTTAATCAGCATTTTCAAACCTCGCTTGTTGAAAATAAAGATATTGTCCGGATTCCCGGTGGTCTTAACAACCTGAGGGAAAGAACCCTCGTGGTAGCTACTAATACAGGAACCGACATTGTACGTGCGAGCTTTAATCCAGGCGTGATCGATACAGCTGCGGATATGAGTATCGAGTACGGCGTTCCAGACGCCGGCAGTCTCGATATGAAGAAGCTCAGCTCCAAGACGTTGCCGGCCTCCCCGGGAACCTTCAACCCGGCTAATGTACCCGCGGAGCCTGTCCTCACTGTGAACGACCCTGTCCCGCCGTCGGTAAAGGATCTTTCAGATCACTCCGGCATTGACCTGATCAAGCCAATTGAGCTGATGGCCGAAGCGGCAGATGATCGTCTTCTTGCGTCCGTTAATCTATACTATAAATCCAACAAGACGACGAATTATAAAATGGTAACCTCGCCTCGCGGCGCCGACGGACGCTTCCGCTACTCGTTGGAGATGATGGAATGGTTCGGGAGCCCGACACTCGACTACTATTTCCAAGCATCCGATACCTTTAACACAACGTCAACGGCTCCGAAAACGATCAGCCTGGCTGGGAATGAGAAAAGCCCTGCGCTGAACGTTCTTGATGGCGATGTTCTGTCTGATGAGCGGGTTCTGATCGGTTCGTCAACCACCGCAGGGTCCATGTCGCTGTCGATCGACGGCCAGCCGGTCAGTCCAACGGAACGAGCCATGGAGAACACGGCTTATTTTGTATTTGAAGCGGACGACATAAATGTAGGGCAGAACGTGACCACCATGGGCAGCGAGACGCTGTACTTGATTCCGTTCCAAACCAATGATTACAAAACCATGGTAGTGCCGGTACGGCCCGATTTGTTCAAGTACGGTCAGGCAAATCCGATTGCACTGCGGGCGGGTTCATCAACCCGACCTTATTATGAGAACCAGCCGGAGCCCGGCCTGGATGATTTCAATATCCGCAATGTCCGGCTTGTTTTGGCGGACGGTACGGTCATCCGCGACCCGAAATATGCGAATCCGGCTACCATATTGGACATGGGAGATAACGGACGCTTCCTTCCGGTTGTGTACTTCAACTTCAAGATTCCCGAGCGCTATTGGGACGGGATCTCCTACCGATGGAACACCGCAGCAGCCGTTGACGGACCTCATCGGGTCGAGGTGACTTTGCCTGACGGCAGCAAGGACACAGCGAGCGTGATGGTAGACAATCAAGGTCCGGTTGTAACTGCGAATATTACGGAAGGCAATACTTACAAAGGGGCTTTTGAGATACAAGCTTCCGCATCGGATGCGGCTTCCTCCGTCAAATCCTTCGAGGTGAGACTGGATGGTAAGCTCATTGAGGTTCCGTACTCCACCTCCTCTGCGGCTCTCACTCCGGGGGAGCATAATCTTGTGCTTAAGGCTGTAGACGCCGGGGGCAAATCGACGGAGAAAACGACCAAGTTTACAACTCCTGTAGAGCTTCCGGGTATGCCGCTCCTAGCGGCGCCGGCGGACGGTGCACAGGATACGGACACGAACGTGAGCCTGCAGGTATCGGTTTCCGATCCGACAGGCGACCCGCTGAACGTGAAGTTCTTTAAAGGGCAAAAGATCAACGCCGCGGACGCGGGAGTGACCGCTTACAAGCATGCGGCTGATGTAGAGCCTCCTCTGACCTTGACGAGTCCGGGAGAAACGCAGCTGACCGCCGAAGAACAAACAGCCGCCGGAGCCTCCGATGACCGTTACGTCACTAATGAATCTACTGAACAGTTTCCTTATCAGCGCTTTGAAGTGGAAGTGAGGGCGGAAACCGGCGTCGGCGATCGTCTCGAGCTAAGTTGGGAAGGGCATTCGCTCAAGGGTCGTAAAGTAGGTTTGTACGCATGGAATTATACTGCGGCAAAGTGGGATTCCCTAGCGTCCACAGTGGCCATTTCCGAGGAAGACTTTAACCTCTCAGCGGCGGTGGACGGCGGCAATTATGCAAGAAACGGCAAAGTCCAAGTCCTGATTCAGGACGAGATTCCGAGACGTGAACAGTACGACTTTACCATTGCCTCTATACCGGACACACAGATCTACGCGGAAATTCAGCCGGAGTATTTTGAGTCCCAAGTCAATTTCCTGCGCGATGCCAAAGAATCGATGAATATTAAATATGTGATGCAAGTGGGGGACATTGTAAACTCCGCAGGCATCAAAGGACAGTGGGAACGTGCGGATAAGTTTATGAAGGTGGTGGAAGACGCCCAAATTCCTTGGGGTTTAGTCGCGGGCAACCATGACGTGTTCGACGGAGGAGCGACGTCAGTGCCGGATTACTCGGAATTCTCGAAGTATTTCGGAGAGAACCGCTTTAAGGATAAGCCTTACTACGGAGAGTCGTACAAAGATAACAAAGGTCACTATGACCTGATATCGGCAAGCGGCAACGATTTTATTTTCGTCTACATGGGCTGGGGCATGAATGATGAGGATATGGACTGGATGAACAGCGTTCTGAAGCAGTATCCGGATCGTAAAGCGGTCATTGTGGTTCATAATTATTTGCAAAATAACGCAACGAGATCCGCAACTGGTAACGAGATTTATCAGAAGGTCGTAGTACCGAATCCGAACGTATGGATGGTCATGAGCGGTCATTTCACCGGAAGTTCGCTACGTACCGACCAGCTAGACGATAATAAGGACGGACAGCCGGATCGCAAAGTGTACCAGATTCTTAATGATTACCAGGGCATTCCAAACGGCGGAAACGGATATTTGAAGCTTCTGCATTTTGATACGAAGACGGATACCGTCTATGTTAATACGTATTCACCGTATTTGGACGATTACAATTATTACGATCCGAGCAAGGACGAGTTTAAGCTTTCGGTGGACCTGAAGCCGATGGTGAAAAGAGTGGCCACCGACGCGATGACGGTAAAAGTGTACGCTAACGATGCGATCGGATCGGCGCAGGCGGTCAGCGGTTCCACAGCCACGGTCAACTGGAACGGCCTGAAAGGCAGCACGAATTATGAATGGTACGCACTGGCGGAGGACAGCTTCGGTGGACGGACGTACTCGGATATTTGGTCCTTCCGCACCCGCCTTACCGTTGAAGCGCCGCAAGGCGTGAAGGTGGCAGACGTGACCGCGGGTTCGGCGCAGCTGAGCTGGTCCCCGATAACGGCATCCGACGGAAGCAGCGTGACCTACCAGGTGTATGGTAGTCATGGGACCGTCTCCACGGTGACCGGCACGGTGTACAATTTGACGGGACTGGAGCCGGATACGGTGTATACGTTCCAGGTCAAGGCCGTACACTCGTCGGGAGCAGAATCTGTGCTCAGCGAGCCGGTAAGTTTTAAGACATCGATCGACCTGCCTGCTCTGCAGAACGGACTGCAGCGCTTTATTGCCTCCGGTAAGGTTACCCATCCGCTGGCCAAACAGCTGGAGAATTCGCTGAGCCAGGCGGAGAGCCATGTGCAGAAGGGACAGCAGGATCAGGCAGCCAAGAAGATCGAGGACTTTATTAAGCATCTCAACAATAAAGCACTTGAAGAACTGGTTTCAGCCGACGCCAGGCAGTGGATGAATGATAAAGCTGTGGCCCTGCTTCGAGTCTGGAACCGATAACCTGCTTGGAAGGCGCAAATAAACAAAAGCCCCTGGAAGATTGCTCAACTCTTCCAGGGGTTTTTCGTTGTGAAAATATCGTCTATAACCCTGTATTTCCAGTTTACTGATGTACAACCGAGCTGTGACTGCCAGTCACAGCGACAAGCTGTCGAGCGGGATCTTGAACACGCTCTGAAGGACAAGCCCGACGGCCAGTGCAGTCTCGTCCTCCACGTCGGTGAGATGTAGGAACTCTACATTCCGGCACGTTTCCGGCACTTGGGCCATCACTCGCGCTTTGAGTTCGTCGACGAACGAGTCCCCCCATACCGGTAGCATAAACCCGGTGAGCAGAACCCGGTCCGGATTGAGCAGGGTGACGATATTGGCAACGGAGTAAACGATCGCCGTTCTCACCACCTCGCTCAGCCGAACGGTTTCGGGGTCTCCGGCGCGGACAGCTTCGTTGAACTGCTCCCAACTCCGACCGAGCGTCCGCAGCAAGCCCCTGGAGGAAGCCAATGTGGTTAGGCACCCTCTGCCGCCGCAGTAGCACTCATAATCGTAGGGCGGCATAAACGCCTTATAGTGGCCAACCTCGCCTGCTACGAAGGAGGAGCCGGTGACCAGCAGCTTCTCTACGACGATGGCGCCCCCGATGCCTCTGGCTAATCTAAGCGTCACATTGTTTTTGGAGGAAATCAGACTTCCGCCCATATTTTCGTTGAGCGCGAGCAGATTGGTGTCATTCTCCAGAAAGACGGGCAGCCCGTACTCATCCTCGAGCAGCTTTGCCAGCGGTATCCGCTTCCAGCCGAGCCCCGGCGAGCGAAGCAGAATGCCTTCGGAGGAGTCAACGAGTCCATGGACGCTGAAGCCGATTCCTTTCAGGCAGGTAGGGTCAGGGATCTGGCCTATGAGTTTGTCGATCACGCTGCGGATCACCCGGAGCAAGTCCTCTTCGGTCTCGTAACGGTCTGCCTTCACTTCAGCTTCCGCCAAGCGGACGTGCTGAAAATTATATACCGCTCCCCGTGCCGATGTGCCAGACAATTCAATGCCGATCGCACTGAATCGGGAACCGTTAAGCAGCAGGGGAACGCGCTTACGGCCGCTGCCGCTCTCAAGGGATTGCGGTTCGCCTTCGACGATCACTTGATCCTCGAGAAGCCGGTTGACGATGTTGGTGACGGTTTGCTGACTAAGTCCGGTTTTTATAGCTAACTCTACACGGGAGATCGGACATTCGGAATAGATCAGATGCAGCACTTTCTGCTGATTGATGGATTTAAGCAGCGTGTGGCTTGCATGTTTCAATGTGGACATAAGTCGACCTCTTCCTTGAACTGAACACGTTTATACTCTTAGTAGAAATTAGTTTACCACGCAGGTCATTACTGGGTAAAGTCAGGGATTTTGTCGAAAAGTTTCTATTGTATCAAAAAGAAAAAAGAGGTAGGATAATAATAAATAAAATTGATTTATTAATTGAGTGTAAATTGTAAGCGTGTTCACACCTTGTTAAATAGTGATTTTTAACAGATCCGTTACAAAACGATAATCATCGCCAAACAATTACACTTTATTATTGTATTTAATAAATCAATTTTCTTTATTAATTCGAGGGGGGTTTAAGTATGAGAAACAAATTTGGAAAGCTTACGGCTTTAAGCTTGGCAGTTGCTATGTCAGGTTCTCTGCTTGCAGGGTGTACAGGAAAAACGGAAAAGCCTTCAGCGAGTCAGCCTCAGAATCAGACTAAAGAAGATGTCTACGAAAACGGGCTGTCGAAGACGGAAAAAGTGACGCTGAAGATCGGCTTCTTCATGGGAGGCTATGGAAGGGAATGGTTCGATTATGCAGTAAAATCCTTCCAGGCCAAATACCCGAACGTTTCCTTCGACGTTACAGCATCTGCGGACATGAAGAACATGATTCAAACGAAAGTTTCCGCAGGCAACGATAACGACATGTTCGACATTTTCAACACCACGCCGCCGTCAGGAGCACAGGGCATCATTTCCCTGGCGGAAGCCGGTAAGCTCGAGCCTTTCGATGACATGTTCGACAAAAAGCTTCCGGACGTACCGGGCAAAGCAATGAAGGAACTCATGATGCCGGGCCTCGCCGAATCGTTCACCAAGGTGAACGGAAAGGTATACGAGTTTGCCACCTCGAGCTCTTACGGTGGATTGTTCTTCAATAAGACGCTATTCGAGCAGAAGGGCTGGAACCAGAATCCGAAGACATGGGCCGACTTTAACGACCTGCTTGCCAAAATTAAGGTGGACGGCCTTGCTCCGATTACTTTCCCGGGAGTTTACCCTAATTACTATGATTGGGCCTTTGGACCTGCAAAGCTGTTTGAGCTGGCCGATATCAAAGGAAACGCAGATAAGGTAATCGAGAACTATAAAACGTACAATGGCCCTCAATTTACCAGCGAGGAAAGCTTGGAACACTGGAACCGCCTGTATGAGCTTGGCAAGAAGGGATACTTCCCAGAAGGATTGCCGGCGTTAAACCATACCCAGTCCCAGATGCAGGTGATTCAAGGACAGGCCGCGATGGTTTCCACAGGAAGCCATGTGGAGAACGAAATGAAGAAGACCACTCCGGAAGATTTCAAATGGGGCTTTATGGCGGTGCCGTTCAGGGATAAGGTGGAACAAAAGCTTTGGATCCGAAGCGGAATCACCAACTTCCAATACATGTGGGCCGGCAAGCCTGATCTGAACAAGAAGTGGTCCAAGGAGTTCATTCTGTGGCTGATGACGCTGGATAACCAGCAGTTTGCCGCAGAAAAAGCGGGCGCCCTCCCGATGAGAAAAGACTTGATTGACGATGCGAGTAAAGTCGTTAAGCTTTCCACCTCTGCGCAGGCGATTCTGAAGTATATTAAGGATAACGATGCCCGGTCGTATAAGCCGCACAGAACCGTTAGCATCTCCGATCCGAACCTGGCCAAAGCCAATAAGATGATGGAAGAAGCCACGGTGAAGATCGTATTAGGCAAGCAGGATCCGAAGCCGATTCTCGAAGAAGCAGACGCTTTGCTCAAGAAAGCCGTAGAAGCTCAGAAGAAATAAGTTTATAGGCGGGGAGGGGATCCTCTCCGCTTTTCCATTTCCCTTGATAGGAGTTGACTTCCTTTGTCCGAACCTACTGTAGTAAAAGTTAAACCCTCTTATTCCGGTCGCATGGGAATGGATAAAGCGCGGACTCAGAAGTGGATTTTTCTCATCCTGGCTGTCGTGCCGCCGTTCGGGGGCTATCTGCTGTTCACGCTGTTTCCGAATGTTTTATCCGTTTACTATGCGTTATTGGATTGGGACGGGCTTACGGATTCCAAGTTTGTAGGGCTCAGCAACTTTGTTACCGCGATTCAGGACGAGTATGTATGGCGGGCGCTTAAGCACAATCTTATTTTTATGGCGACGGTACCGGCGCTGGTCGTGCTCATTTCCTTACTGCTTGCTTATCTGGTTACATACAAGAGTTATGTGGAAAATGAGTTCCTAAAAATCCTGTTCTTTTTTCCGAACGTTTTATCGATTGTCGTCGTTGCTTTATTATGGGCGTTCATATATGACGGCACATACGGCCTGCTTAACAGCGGCCTGAAGCTGCTCGGGATCGATATGAACCATTTTTATTGGCTGGGCAACGATAGTACGGCACTGTGGGCGCTGATCCCACCATGGGTTTGGGGAGGCGTCGGGCTCTATGTCATCATTTTCGTAAATGCTATGTCGGGCATTCCCAAGTCGCTGTATGAATCGGCTATTATCGAAGGCGCAGGACATATGACGAGGTTATTCAAGATTACGCTGCCGCTCATTCTGCCCGTCGTCCGGGTCAGCGCGCTGTTCCTCGTGATCAGCACGCTCAAGACTTTCGAGATTATTCTGATTATGACCAATGGCGGCCCATCCGGCTCCACGGATGTAATCGGTCTCTATATGTTCAACCTTGCTTTCGGTAAAGAGTACATCAACTACGGTTACGCATCCGCTGTCGGTATGATTCTGTTTGTCATCTTGATCACGGCCAAACTGCTGATGGATAAGTTTCTTCCGAACCGGGGCGTAGAGTACTAGGAACATATTTTTTTAAGAGGGGAGAAGATGAAATTGAAGGAAAAAATGACGTTTATGGACGTTGTGTGGCGTTTGGTACTGTATGTGTGGGCTTTGTCAATCCTGTTTCCGCTGGTGTGGGTGTTCTATGAGTCTCTGAAGTCCAATCCGGAATTTTTCAAGGACATCTGGAGTCTTCCCAAGAAGCAGCAGTGGTCCAATTACACTACAGCCTGGACGGAATATGGCTTCGGTCGTTCGCTGCTAAATACGCTTTATTATGTAGGCGGAAGCCTTGTAGTCAGCTTGTTCTTTACTACACTTAACGCTTATGCCTTGACCCGGATGGAGTTTAAGGGACGGCAGCTGATCTGGGGCCTTATTATGCTTTCCTTGTTCCTGCCTGGGATTAACGCCCTGGTGCCGCAGTACGTGATCATGAGGGAGCTGCATTTGACGAACAGCTTAACGGGGTTAATCTTATTGTCCTCCCTTGGGGAGAGCGTGTTCTATTTAATGTTGCTCGGAGGCTTTATGAAATCGCTGCCCAGGGACATGGAGGAAAGTGCTCATATCGACGGCGCTTCGATCTTCCAGGTGTTCTCGCGGGTGATCGTTCCCTTGTCCACTCCGGGCATTGTTACGGTTGCGATTTTTAAATTCCTGGGCTACTATAACAACTTCATGGGGCCGTTCATCTATTTGAGCGATCCCGAGAAATACACGATTGCGGTTCAGATGTACCAAGCCAATAAAATGATGGAGTTTACGGCGGATTGGGTTACGTTGTTTGCAGGGGTGATGATTGCGATGGTGCCTTCGATCATTGTGTTCATGCTGTTCCAGCGGATGATTATGCAGGGCGCCACTTTAGGTGCGGTTAAGGGCTAAGTAGAGAGATAAGGGATAGCGATAGGAAGGAGCTGTCTTGTGCACAAATGAACGAGAACACAAGCAGTAAATGGCTGAAGTCGGTAAATCAACAAAAGGTGCTTCGACTTATTTATGCAGAAGGGCCAATCTCCCGGGTAAAGCTGGCGGAGAAAACGGGACTGACCGCGCAGACGATTACGAACATTGTAAACAGGCTGCTTGGAGAAGAGATTTTGCACGAAAATGTGCCGTTGGAAAACGGGGTGGGTCGCAAGCCCGTTCCGTTGGTGGTCAAGAGCGAGGAGCTGTACGCGCTAGGCATTGAGGTTGCGGTGAAATATGTGCGGGGCACACTGGTGGATTTCCGGAATGTACCCATCAGTGAAGTCACGGAAACGATGTCTTCCGACACTAATGAAGACCATGATGAGAATAAGGTCGAGTGCATCGTTAAGGTGATCGACCAGTTGCTAAAACGGGTGCCGAAGATGAACCAGCTCAAAGGCATCGGATGTAGTATCCAGGGGCTGGTCGATTCCACGGACGGCGTAGTGCTGCTTTCTTCCGGTCTGCATTGGCGGAATTTCCCGCTAAGGGAAAGGCTGGAGCAGCATTACAACCTGCCGGTCTATCTGGAGAATGATGCGAACCTGCTTGCGCTTGTGGAAAATTTGAATGGAAGCCTGGCTGCATCGAATCATAACGTGACAGTAAAATTGGATTACGGCATCGGCGGAGCTCATGTGATGAACAAGCAACTGAATTCGGGGGCCGGACATGTGGCGGGCGAGCTCGGGCATTGTAAAACGTTCTTCGGCATCGAAGCCATGCCGTGCCACTGCGGAGCCAAGGGCTGCCTGACTACGCTGGTCTCTGGAAGCGGAATGAAACGCAACCTGGGATTTACGCTGGAGGAGTTCGGGCATCGGATTCGGGAAGGGGATCCAGTTGCGCGGGAGTGGCTTGCAAAGATGGCCGAGGCGGTAAGCTCCGCCTTAAGTAACTTGATTACCTTCTTGAACCCAGATCATGTATTGTTTACCGGCAAGGTGCTGGACCATACGGGAAATTATCTGATGGACCCGCTTAGAATGCGTATTCTGGAGAACATTCCGGAATCCTGCCGTAAGGTCCGACTTCTTCGGCTGGAGCAGACACCGGACGATTCGGTTCTGGCGGCTGGGCTAGTCATGAACCGGTTCTTCGACGTTCCGACGATACATTTATCCGTCATTTAACGGGGGTTAAGGCTGTTTTGCGAAAAGGAGAATCCTGCATGAAGATTGCTGTAATCGGCTGCGGTACAATGGGCCGTACCCATGGGGCCGAATGGATTAGAATGCCCGGTATTGAGCTTGTCGGTGTGTGTGATATGCAGGAAGAAGCAGCTCGGGCGCTTGCCGGGAGGTTGGAGACAAAGGCTTTTTCGGATTTCGATCAAATGGTGTCGGAGACGTGTCCGGAGGTTTTAGATATCTGCTTACCAACGCACATGCATAAGGAATTTGTTATCAGGGCCGCCCGTCTCGGGAAGCATATCATTTGCGAGAAGCCATTCGCCTTGTCGCTCGAGGAAGCGGATGAGATGACTGCTGTCTGCGAGCAGCAGGGAGTAAGGCTGTTCATCGGTCATGTGGTACGCTTCTTCCTAAGCTATACCGATATTCGCCGCAAAGCTGCAGATGGAGTAGTCGGGAAGCCCGGAGTGCTGCATACAAGACGGATGGGTGGTAATCCGGGTGTTGCCAAGACTTGGTACAACAATAGTGAGATCAGCGGCGGAGTAATCCTCGACCTAATGATTCACGATATTGATTTTGCTCAAAGCATCTTCGGGAAGGCCGTATCCGTGTATGCAATGAACCATAGGCACGAGGGTCTCGACTATGCCCTGGCTACCCTGCGTTTTGAGAATGGCGGGATTGCGCATCTCGAGGGTTATTGGGGATTTCCGGGCCCTTTCACGACGAGCGTGGAACTGGCCGGCAGTGGAGGTGTCATCCGCTTTAACAGTGAGGAAGCCGTTTCGCTCAAGATGTTCAAAGTAAATAACGATTTGCCTGAGACCCCTGCTCTCCCGCTTCCCAAAAGCCCTTCTATGTATAATCCGTATTACTTGGAGCTCGCTCATTTTGTGGAATGTCTGCAGACCGGCGCCGAGCCGGACATAACGATCGCTGACGCCCGAAGTGCGCTGCAGACGGGCCTTGCCGCGATTGAATCCGCCGCCACAGGTCGTCCGGTACGTATACAGTGATGAAGTTGGACAGGAAGGGGAGAGACGTATTGACTGAGTTAACGAATGTTGTAAAGATAGGTATGATCAGTTTCGCCCATGGCCATGCGGCCGGCTTCTATTACCAGCTCCGGCGGCTGCCGGGAGTGAAGGTAACGGGCATAGCAGATGAGAACCGTGCCCGGGTGGAGCCGTATTTGCAGCAGGATGCCGAAATCCGTTATTTTGCGGATTACCGTGAGCTGCTGAGCAGCGGCTGTGATGCCGTGGTCATCTGCTCGGAGAACGTTCATCATGCGGAGCTCACGATTTCCGCAGCGGAGGCGGGAAAGCATGTGCTGTGCGAGAAACCGCTCGGCTTGAACGTGGAAGAAATGGAACAGATGGTAGCTGCCTGCGAGAAGAACGGAGTCCGGCTGATGACGGCGTTTCCGTGCCGCTTCCTTCCTGCAGTCGTGCAGGCCAAGGCCGCGATTGACCGTGGCGAGATTGGTGAGGTCGTTGCGGTAAAAGGCTCGAACCGGGGCACTATGCCTGGCGGCTGGTTCATAGATCCTGAGCTGTCGGGCGGAGGCGCCCTTCTGGACCATTCCGTTCATGTCATGGATCTGCTCAACTGGATGCTGAACAGTCCAGTAACGGAGGTGTACGCAGAAGCTGCGACCCTGTTTCATGAGATTCCGGTAGATGACGCCGGAATACTACACGTGAAGTTCGCAAGCGGAGCTTTTGCTTCGATCGATACCAGCTGGTCGCGCACGAAGTCCTTCCCATACTGGGGTGATGTTACCCTGGAGATTGTGGGGACGAACGGTCTGCTTTCCGTTGATGCCTTCGGCCAGAAGAGCGAGGTCTACAGCGATGAGAGAATGAAAGTCCAGTGGAGCCACTGGGGAGACGATATGAACCGCAGTCTGGTGCAGGCTTTCATCGATGCGATAAGGAGCAACCGGGAAGTGCCGATTACCGGCATGGACGGCCTTCGGTCGGCTGCTGTCGCTGCGGCGGCTTACGAATCGGTTCGTCGGGGCGAACCGGTAACTTTGGATGAAAGTGGACGCGTGAAGCTTAGCAGGAAATAAGCTGTCGCAGAAGCGAATGACTAGAGTAACCAGCCAGCAACTGCTCAAATCAATCAGCAAACTGGCCGTAGGCTTGGTGTTGAAGCGCATATTTGAAGTACCTGTCGACAGTCTGTCGTTGTAATCGGAAAGAGAGCGTGGAGGAGATCAAGGGAATGCCTGAATATAAATTGTTGGCTTTGGATATGGACGGCACGCTGCTAACCGACGATAAGCAGGTGACGGAAGAAACGAAGAAGTGGCTCTGGAAAGCTGTGGATCATGGGGTAACCGTAATGTTCGCTACAGGGCGGGGAATGCAGACCGCAAGCTCTTTTTGGGAGGAACTGGAGCTCGATTCGCCTATGGTTATGTTGAACGGAGCGGAGATTTGGGAAGGGCCGAACCAGTTGATGGCTCGCACCTATTTGCCCCGCGAAACGGTTCGACGGTTGCATGACCTGGCTCTCCGGGAAAATGCGCATTTCTGGGGCTATTCCGTGGAGAGCTTGTCCGGCCAGGGGAATTGGAGCGAAGAGCTGTTCGAAAAGGATTGGATGAAATTCGGCATGAAGCATAACGATTTGGGGGTAGTGGCGCGTATCCGTGAGGAGCTGTTCGGCTGGGGTGAACTGGAGATTACATCTTCCGCTCCGGTCAATGTGGAGATCTCTGTCAAGGGGATCACGAAGGAAAGCGGCGTGCGGGAGGTTTGCCGGTTGCTCGGCGTCGAGATGGCGCAGGTCTTGGCGGTCGGCGACAGCGAGAATGATATTTCGATGCTGCGGGCGGCTGGGTTTGGCGTGGCGATGGGCAACTCTGAGGAGCAGGTCAAGGCGATCGCTGATGCCGTCACTGCGTCCAACAACGAGGACGGAGTCGCCAAGGCAGTGCAAAAATTTATTTTTGGTCTGGACATAACCGAGTTCTGATCAATTGTATAAGGGGCCTGAGAGCCGGGGGTTAGTGCCGCTAATCAAAGTACAGGCAAAACTTGCATTCCTGTAAATAAGTATTGGGTCGTAAACGATTATACACCATTGTTTATGGAAGGAATGGTCACGTGGAAAAAAAAGAGAAGAATCTGATAGAGCAATACGATCCCGGAATGCGTCCCAATGAAACGTTCGATGGCTCGATTCATTGGTATTCCCCTATGGAGCAGCCTTTTCAAATTTCCGGGTTAGCTTGGTTTGCGCAAGAAAAAATCTATCGCAGATTGCCGACTTTACCATCCGGGGCTACTCCGGAAGCCGTCGATCGCTTAGCCAATCATACTGCAGGAGGACAAATCCGGTTTCAGTCGGATTCCTCTTCTCTATCGGTAAGGGTGAAACTGAAAGGCAAAGCCAATATGGTACATATGCCGGCAACCGGACAATGCGGCGTTGATTGCTACGTGGGTTCTCCCGACAGTCTCCTTCCCCTAAGGTACGTCAACACAACGAAATATGACCTCACTCTCACCGAGTATGAATGTGCGTTATTTACCAATTGGAATGCCTCGATGCGTAATATAGTCCTTAACTTGCCGCTCTATCAAGGGGTGGAGGAGATATGGATCGGTTTAGATGAGGGCGCAACCGTAACCGCTCCTCCCAGCTACGCTTCCGGAAAGAAAGTAGTCATCTATGGAACTTCGATTACGCAAGGCGGCTGCGCCTCGCGGCCCGGCATGGCTTATACGAACATTTTGAGTCGAAGAATTCCGCTGGAATTTATTAATCTTGGTTTCTCTGGAAGCGGCAAGGGAGAGCCGGAGGTTGCCGAAATCATTTCGCAGATTAATGACCCTGCGTGTATGGTCATTGATTATGAAGGCAATTGCGTGAGCACCGAACTTTTCCGTAGGACACTTCCGGAATTTATTGGAATTTATAGGGGAGCGCATCCGTTAACTCCGATTTTGGTAGTCTCACGAATTCGTTACGCGCGTGAGGAGCTGACCCCACACTTGTACGAAGCCAGAATCGAACGTAAGCGTTTCGAACAATTTCTCGTTAACGAGTTACGGGAGCAAGGCGACTTGAATATTTATTTCTTCGACGGCTCGGGATCTCTCGGTAATGAAGATTTCTTCGAATGCACAGTAGACGGCTCGCATCCAACGGATCTTGGTTTTCTGCGGATGGCAGACGCACTTGAACCAGTTCTAAAAACACTGCTTTTATAATATTTACATAGCGTACAATCAAGCCGGCAGCGATTTGCAGCCGGCTTGTCGTGATATTACATACGACTTTCCAAGCTTCGCGCAGTACGTTGGTATTCCCAATTTGAGTGTCTTCCGGAATACGACCAAAGCGGAAACCACAGGGGATCATAATTTCGCAGCTTCACTCGTTATGAGAACTGGTTCAAAAATGACTAAAAAAATGGAAACCAGAGTGATATTAACAAAAGACGATTTAATCACACAGTTTAAAGACTGCGGATTAACAGAAGGACAGACTATATTTGTACATACTTCGTTAAATAGTCTGGGCTTTGTTGTAGGAGGCGCTGAAACGTTAATTAATTCACTTCTAGAAATAGTGGGAGTAGAAGGAACTTTAATGATGCCGTCTCAAACGTGGAAAAATCTTGATCCTTCAACTGGGGTTCATGGGGAAGTACCACAGGAATGGTGGACTATAATTCGTGAAAATTGGCCTGCCTATGATAAAGAAATTACACCCGCAATTGGAATGGGTATCGTAGCTGAAATGTTTAGAAAGTGGCCAGGAGTAAAAAGGACAGATCACCCGGCGAGGTCAATAGCAGCAGTAGGAAAACATGCAGAATATATTACAAAAGAACATGATTTAAGCAATATTTTTGGTGAAAACTCTCCAATAGATAAATTGTATGAATTAGATGGATATGTATTATTAATTGGGGTTGGATATGATAAAAATACATCGCTACATTTATCTGAAACTAGAGCAAACTTTCCTACTAAAAGATTTATTGATGAAAGTAGTGGAATAATCAAAGATGGAAAGAGAGAGTGGGTTACTTACACTACTCAAGCAGTAGATGACGTAGATTTTGTAAAGTTAGGAAATGAATATGATAAAGAAAATAACATTAAGATTCATAAAGTTGGTAATGCTGATGTAAGATTTATGAAGCAAAAACCATTAATCGACTGGGCAGTCGAATGGATGGAGAAAAATAGAGTATAGCACTCGAATTTGAGAAGGAAAAGGGTTTTGGTGCAACAATTAAAATTGATCAAAGATATCCGCGATTTCGTTGTTTGATTATACTGTCAAACCAAACAATATTATTGATTAATTCAATAGTAAGTTATATTGATAGGAAAGTTGACTCAAGTGTAACTACAAGCAATGAATGTATATTCATGCATACGCAGTTAAAAAGCTAATTTTTTTTCTAACGAATTCTGCAACAAACCCTCATTTTCGCCGCTGGCGAGTTAAGTTTCTAACGAATTCTGAAACAACAAAAATGAAGCCACGCGGGTTGATAAATGCATAAATCACCATAATATAAGTCGTTCGACTTTTTATAAATTGGCGTAGAAAATGGTTATCGGCTAAGGATATTCGCTATTTAGCCTCTAATGAAGCCAAACGATGGCCGAAGAGCAGGTTTTTGAAATTCAGGGGTTAATTGAGCAAATTCTCAAAGATTTTGCTTACTCTGGTCCAAAGTTTACAATAAAGGCCCTCCATCGAGAGCTAAGGATCAAATTAATGAGCTCAATGAGAAAAGTGCTGCAACAGAAAAATTAAAACTAGTTTCCTATGACACTTTTACATGGTTATACAGCGGCAGCAATGAACAAATATATAACATAGCAGAACAATTGCTAAAAGTGTGGGTCAGTGGTCATCAAATTGCTATAAGGTGTTGGATTTGAGTAAATGAATGCTTCGATGTCAGATTTGCTAGGAATGCGGTCTTGTGCCCCAGGTTTAGTAACGGCAATTGCGGCAGCAGCGGAGGCGAACTGCATACTTTCACAAAGTGTTTGACCAGACAACCAAGATGAGGCAAAGGTTCCGATAAACGTATCTCCAGCAGCAGTCGTATCGACTGAATTTACCAAATACGCATCGAAATACGTAATCTGCTTTGTCTCATCTGCTATTATTAAACCTTTACTTCCCAATGTTAAGACGACGTGTGCAATCCCTTTATTTATTAATTGCGTAATCGCCAGCAAAGCATCATTTTCATCTACAATTAATCGATCTGTCAGCAATCCAGCTTCGGTTTCGTTTAAGATTAAGGTATGAATGGATGCATAGATGTCATTGGGTAATAGCAACGCAGGCGCGGGGTTCATCCAGACTGGAATTCCGCATTCTTTCGCTTTATGTATAATTTGAAGGTTTATATCCCATGAAATTTCGTTCTGCAGCAAAATTAATGCAGCATCGTCCCACATTTCATTGGGAAGATCAGTTCCAGATAGTTGCTCATTGGCTCCCCGCGAAAGCATAATACAATTTTCACCTTCCTCGTTCACCGTAATAAGTGCTAAACCAGATCCGCTTTCTTTCGACTTTACATGACCCACCTGTACACCTTTGTCTAGTAAGGAGTTAAATAGAGGTGTCCCAAATGCATCATTTCCAATCGCCCCGACCATCTGGACGTTGGAACCTGACATTGCTGCTGCTACTGCTTGATTAGCACCTTTTCCACCAGGGTAGTAGGCGGTATGTTGTCCTTCAACGGTTTCTGCTGGATGAGGGAAATGATGTACTTTGTTGACGATGTCCATATTAATACTGCCAACAACATAAATGTTTTTCATCGTGAGTCGTTCTTTCCTTCTCTGTTTGTTTATTTAAGTGTAATGCATGAACTTTACGATTGGAATCCCACCTACTACATTCACAATAAATGAGAATGGGCTGCATATTATGGGAAGGAAATTGGCGTAGTCTCTTGTAGACTTAAACAAGAAGTAGCTAATGCATAGGAGGAAGCTAGATGGCTGGATGGGTAGGTTTATAAGATTTACTAAAAGATGAAGTTAAACAACGTAGAGATGAAGCATGTAATGTAGATGGTTTTCTCGCGCGTATTGATGCGACAGGTGAGAATCAGATTGAATTAATGAAGATTTATGAGGATTTATGTTCTTTGATTGCGCATAGTCCAAATGAGGATGAACCGAATGAATTGGAACAGATTCACATGCTTCGTCCAATTGGTCCCCGTAAAATAGAAAGAGAGATGAGTTCTGAACAATGGCTGGATAAATTCAATGGAGCATGGCTCGGAAGAGCAATTGCGCAAGATATTCATAAAGCTGTAGAAATTGCCCAAGGTACAAATGATCAACTTACACTGGTCAAACGCGTTTGGGATGCTTTCAGCCATTATGATCCCGTGCATACCAATAATAACGCAGCTATGGTCGCAGCCTCTCTCGCGTTTGCCCAAGGAGATTTCACTAAGGCGATTGCAACATCGGTTTAGGCGGGTGGGATACGGATTGTAATGGTGCTACAGTAGGTTCTATCATGGGTGCTTCTCTTGGGGCCAAACAGATACCCGAGCATTGGATTAAACCACTTAACGATAAACTTTATTCTGCAGTCATCGGATTTCATCCCATTGCAATTTCTGAGTGTCAGTCACATTTATCCAGAGATTTTGGAATCCACAGGCAGAAAGTTTAAAAGTCATATAATAACCCTTCGTATTCAACATGCGAAGCGATTATTAGCGGTGACAAGTATGAGCGTGACAGATATTTGTTATGACTCCGGGTTCCAGAGCATGGCTACTTTTTACAGGGATTTCAAGTTGTATGTACAGATGTCGCCCGAAGATTATCGTCGTTTGGTGCGTACGCAAGAACTTCTAGATTAAATGGGTTAGTCAGGCTCGATCGCGCGAAATTTTTGTTGAGGAGCACAAAGCTGCCGATTAAACAAATTGCAGAAGAATGTGGGTTTATGGACTCTTTCTACTTCTCCCGTATCTTTTCGAAGGATATGGGGATGAATACACGAGACTATAGAAATTCATGAAAAATTGACATAACAAAAATCCATATTTTTAGAATTATCCTTCATGTACGTTGTGATCCCTTCCATTTATAGTGAGATATATAAGGATTTCATACGATATCTGGAGGCGATTCCAAATGTGATTGATGCAGATGTCCATAATGCGATTGCCCATAACAAGGATTTGCTGCCGTATTTGCCCAAAGTCTGGCATGATTGTTGGCTGTCTGCTGGTCCTGGCTATTGCGGCGGTTGGCATTCCCCCGTAGGTGTTATGCGTAAAGATGCCATTCCTGATGGTGGGGGCATACCTGGCAGTGATCCGCAGCATATGCTTAAACACCATTTTGAAAAGTACAACATCGATTACGGGATATTGACAGGCTCTGGCATATTGGGAATCTCGACTAAATCCGAATCCGGATTATGGGAACGTGGTGACTAGTGCTACAACGATTGGCTGGTCGAAACTTGGCTGAAGGCGAGTCCTGTGTATAAAGGATCTATCCTTGTCAATCATGCCGATCCGCTTGCGGCTGCCAAAGAGATTGATCGCATGGCTGCACATCCAGATTATGATTCAAGTCATTATGTGCAGCGGTTTACGGCAATTGTTCGGTCAACGCTGCTTTCATCCGATTTATGAAGCAGCCGAGCGTAACGGATTACCTGTTGCTGTTCATCCTGGGACAGAAGGCAGAGGAATTGCTGGTGCGCCAACTCCTTCAGGATATCCAACGACCTATTTGGAATGGCACAATATACTGCCAACAAATTATATGGCTCATGTGAATAGCTTAGTCTGTGAAGGTGTATTCGAGAAATTTCCTAGATTAAAGTTTGTCGCCATTGAAGGCGGTATTGCCTGGCTGCATGGGCGAGATCAAGAGATTTTACGCTGCCCTTGCACGGTTGGGAGTTAGGGCTGACCGACGGCAAGCATTTGGTTGAAGGCGGTGTTCAGCTCCGCGGGTATGAGGTAGAAGTTGAGGGGAACGACATTTATGTATGGATATAAAGACAATACACAACAGAATGACAAGATTTATGTTTTGGCGGATACGGTTAGTAACCAAAGTTGTGCTGTTCCAGAGGGAAAGCGCATCCCATTCGGATGGTCAGCCGCTGCAGTGGGGGCTTCTTCCAAGGAGTGGGTAAGGCTATTCTGGTCTGTTCCAGTTAGCGATCAGCCAGGGTATTTGAGAATTTCGGTGGCTTTGGATTTACGTGAGGAAGTTTGTGTCGAGGTAGTTACTGCAGTGACAAGTGTACAGATCGGCATGTTAGATATTCGTTATGCCTCTGTCTTTCAACCCTACCAGTTACAATTAACTGCTGCGCAAATGGCACTCATTTCAAGCGAGGGAGTCGAGCTGCGATTGGTAAAAGGAAGAGCGCCCCTATGGATTTTCACAGAGGGCCCAGTAGAAGCTCCCTTGTTGCTGCCTCATCTTCTTAGGACACCCTGTGAATCCTTCAACCCTTGGTCAAGGCTTTCAAATACGCTTGCCTCCATGTCATCTTTGCAACCTTTCGGTTGGCTCGAAGGCTGTGTGCTGGATGGTCTGCTTGATTTAGAGGGGGCAGTAGGAGGAGGACATTTTCGTGAAACAGCGAGGAAGCACATTCAAATGTTCTTTGATAAGCAAGGGATACTTCGCTATGAGAATCCCCGTAGTGAGCCTGTTGACGGACAAGTATACGGCATTGAGGGGACGCTGCCTTTCGCTGCACTTGCTCAGTTGGAGCCGCAACATCCTGCGCTTGAGAAAGCGATTGCGTTCTGGCTTTCCGAGCGAGCTGAAGATGGTTCGATCTGGGATGGCGCTATGCTATCTGCTGAAGGCTGCTACACGATTGCCTATCCCATGGCTGTGTTAGCTAAGATTTACCGTCGAGTGGATTTGGTGGACTCGGCCCTCCAGCAGTTGGAAATTCGGAAGAATAAGCTAGTATGTGAAAATGCGCTATATTTGCGCTATCTCTCGGATGGCAGCAGAAGCTTCTGTCATTGGACGAGAGCTTATGCTTGGTACATGCTGGGATTCGCGCGTACGTTAAGGGTACTCCAAGAGATTATCGGCTTGCCAGAGGCCATATTGAGACGCATAGATCTGCTCAAGCGGGAGCTTGCGCGTGTCGCGGAAGAAGTAATGAAGTACCAATCGCAGGAAGGGCTTTGGTTTGTATATGTGAATGAGCCGTATACGGGAGTGGAGACCTCAGGTTCATCTGCCATTGCAACCGCATTGGCTATCGGTGTACAGCTTGGTATCCTCGATAGAAATATTCTTTCCATCTGCGATAGCGCGAGGGGCTCACTTGCCAAATATGTAACTTCGGACGGTATCTTGCATGGCGTTACACAGAACAACAAAGCGGGGGAGGAGCTTCAGCGTAACGGGTATCGGATTCTTTCACAAATGGGTACGGGTTTAGCGGCTCAGTTGGAAGCGGCAATGAAGCTGGTCAAACCTTACGAGGTATCGTAAGGTTTTTTTGATATTTTTAAGCAGATACATGCTATTGCTTATCCAAACCCTCGCCTTTCTGGTAGTAAGACTATTTTGGTCAAAAAAAATGATACCAAACAATTAACTCTTAATGCAGGAAAATAGATTCACGATTACGATTAATAGAACAACCAAGTACGATGATAAGGAGTGATAAATAAGTATGACCCAAAAAACAATCATCTTGCGATCTTCTTGGCAGGTAGTCAACATTGGTGATATCGCTCATACCCCAGGTGTACTACAACTATTGAAAGCTTATTTACCTGAGGTGGAGGTCATTCTCTGGGCTTCGGAAGACTTCTCTGATGAAGTTAGGGATATGATTCATAGAAGGTTCCCTCATCTTTCGATTGTGATGGGAAGTATCGGCACCGATGGAAGGGCGACCAATTGTGAGTTGCAGGAAGCCGTAGATCGAAGTGTATTTGTATTACATGGCTCAGGACCATTACTCGTTGGCCATGAGGATATGATTGCCTATACAAAGCATACGGGCAAGTCTTTTGGTGTATTCGGTATCACATATGGAGGCTATAATGAATCCAATTGGCCAGAGATGAAGACCATTTTGTCACAAGCCAAGTTTATCTATTTTAGAGATTCCGTTTCTTTGGAGAAAGCACTAGGCGACGGAATTACGAGTCCTCTGATGAAATTTGGCCCTGATGGTGCTTTCGCCGTCGATCTGAGAGATGAACAGCGGGCTCAAGCTTTCCTCGCTGCAAATGAGCTCTATGAAGGTCAATTCCTTTGCTGTGTTGTTAGAAACAGATATACACCGTTCTGGAAAGTAAAAAACGTACCATTTAATGAGGAAAAGCATGCCTACAATGAGTTGATGAAGGAACAAGATCATGCTGATATCCGGCAAGCCATCATTGAAGTCGTCCGACAGACATCGCTGAAAGTCCTGGTGTGTCCTGAGGATATGACGCAAATGGAGCTAAGCAAGGAAATGCTTATTAATAAGTTGCCAGATGATATCAAGACACGGGTCGTCTGGCGTGAGGAATTTTGGTTGCCGGATGAGGCAATAAGCGTATATATACGATCAGCTGGACTTTTTGGAAGTGAAATGCATTCGCCGATTATGTGTATTGGTCATGGTATCCCTGCTATTGTTTGTCGGTGGAAAGAACAGTCGACGAAAGGGTGGATGTGGCAGGACATCGGTCTGGGTGAATGGCTGTTCGATTTGGATCAGAAGGAGGATCGACAGCGGATTGTTCCTGCTGTATGCCAACTAGCCCTGCACCCTGAAGAAGCAAGAGACAAAGCAAGAGCCGCAAAAGCACGAGTAGACATACATTATCAAGAAATGGTGAGAACCCTTAAGCAAGAGCTTGATAAGCTGTAGCATAGCAATGGCATGTCTACCAGTTGAAAGACAAAGCAAGGCCTTGCATCTCATCAGAGTTGAGATGCAAGGCCTTTTAACGCAAATTGACTACTGTTGCTGCTCTCTAAATTGGGTAGGTGTAACCCCTTCCGACTTCTTGAACACGCGATTAAACCAGGAATGCTGGTAGCCAACCTTTTCGGCAATTTCGCTGATTTTCAGATCAGTTTCCAGTAGAAGCTTCTTCGAAGTATCAATACGTACCTTCGTTACATAATCAACATAGTTAATGCCCTTAATTTGCTTAAAGGTTTTACTCAGTGAAGTTACATGAACACCAAGCATATCCGCACATTCCTCAAGCGACAAGTCGGTCATGTATTTCTCTTCGACCAGTCGAACGACTTTCTCGATGGACTGTGTTAAATGGGCATGATACGTTTCATTCATTTCCATCACATAGGGGGAGATCACATTGCCTTTAAACCACTTCAACATTTCATCGGATTGTCGCAGCTGAAGGAGCTCCTCCATGATATTGTGACCCCTGTGATAGGAATAAACATTAAATCCAGCCTGCAGCAGAGCATTATTCACATTTCCTATTAGTTGCATCATGGCTTGTTGGAGGAACAGTTCAACACCTGCGATCCGATCTAATTCAGCAATAAACTCCTCGGCCCGATGAAACGCCTCCTCTTCTTGCCCCAAACGAATGGCATGGATAAGTTCCTTCTCAATCTCAAAGGGATACCGGAACGTATAATCTCCTGAAATGATTAAGGAATCCATATCAATTATTTGATTGGCTTCAAGCAACTTCCTGAATCGAAGTGTATGGCGGGCTTCTTCCATTAAGGTAGGAATGCGCGTAAGCTCATTACTGAGTTGGCCAATGCAAACAGTAACTTGAAGCTTGAGGATATGATTCAGCGTTGTAATAATCTCTTGGGATAACTTAGTCAATTCTTTCTTCATTGTCATACCCGGGGTATCTGTCGGGAGTGCAAGGATAATCCCAACGAATAAATCCTGAAAATTAATCACATAGACCTGTTCCAGATGCAAATGAGTAATTTCATCTACAATATTGGCAGCGGCAAAGGTGACAAGCTGCTCATCATCCTCTTTGAATTTCCCGCCTTCTGATGTCAATCCAATCAATTGCACGGCAATCACGGTGTACTGTTGACCAACGGTGTCCCAACCGTAATAGGACATCCTTGCCCTTAACTCGTTCTCGTCTAAATAATACAAGCGTCCTTGAACCAACTGGAGCATAAAACCTTCACGAAGGGTAGGCAGTTGTTCTTCAACCTTAGTTTGCAAGATGTGACTTTCGCGAGATAAATGTTGCCATTCCTTCTCAATGAAGGTCAGCTCATCCCCTCGCACATTCCCTCGGTCCTTTTTATCCTTTATCACGGTTCCCATTAATCGAGCAATGGGTTGATAAATTCGCTTTGAGGCAAACCAGGATAAACAAATGGCCGTAATGAGACCGAGTACACTAATGCTTATAATTAGGCGTGACATGAGAAGGACAGGTTTGGATATGTTGGAAATGTCGGAGGAAGTCGTAAATATCCACTCCGACCCTAATCTTGAGAAGGTGTGGTAAGAAATTGAATATTTGGTGTTGCGAAAGCCATACAGGAAAGTGTCTTCTTTCTGCTTTGGCCAGCGATCCATGATTTCATTGTGAATCGTATTTTCTAGAAGACTAGCTTCTGATGTAGGGGGACGACCTCCAACTAACCAATCCCCATTCGTATCCATAAGAAAAGGAGCACTTGAATCACTTAGTTCGGAAAAATAAGTGTTTAACTTGGCAGTATTTATTCTAACGATGAATACCCCATACTTCTCAGAGGAATCGCCAGGTAATTTATGTACCAAGCTATATTTAAAGTCGGTAGGAACGGAAGGGCTATTGGTAATGCTCTGTAAAGGTAAGGTCTTGGTCCAGAAAATATTCTTCTTCTCTTGCAGTAGCTGCAGGTAAGCATCATGTGGATTTTGTTGCGTTTGATTCAGCTTGTTCACGCCACGGGAGCTGCTAATCAAAGTTTGGTTGCTATCAATATACAAAGAGACTTCATCGATAAGCGGATTCGATTCCTGCATAAGCAGGAGTGACTTCAGCATATCCCTGGTGAAGTCTACTTCTTGGCCGAAATTTAGCGTTTTCAATTTCTCACTAAATATGGGATTGAATACCCATTGAGCGAGGCGTATCTCGAGTTGGGAGAGTTGGGCATCCAATTGTTTCGAAATCTGATTAACACTTAATTGGTGGGTTTTATTTACTTCGGTTTCAATGCGGTTAACCCCAATAAAATACAGTGTGAACCCAATAAAAGTAGTTGGCAGACAGGTAATGAATAAGACAATAATCAAGCTTTTTCGGAAAAAGGAAGATTGCAGCCTAGAAATCTTATGCTGATCTTTATATCTTTTAGCCATATGTTGAAGCATAGTTACGCCCTCCAGAACAACGCAATAAATGTAAGTTCTCTTAATATAAACCCCATGGTACCTCTCTGCAACCGATTATGAGGCTAAGGCAGCTTTCCTGCCTTAAGACTTTTTTGATAGAGGATCCAAGAAACAGGAAAGCTCGGTAAATTCACATGTAGCTAGACGCCAATTAACTCTTATTGCAGGAAATGAGGCTAGCCCATACAGTGATGACATAGACAAACGTGCTAGCAACCGTTGAATGCGAGGGAGAAGCTAATGAATGTATTGAAAGAAAATAGGCTATTAACGAAACGCATCGTTAAGCCGCGGAATCCAGCAAAGAAGATGTGGCCATCCATCAAACGTGATAAATACCTCTACTTATTAGGATTACCTGGTATCTTGTGTTTGCTCATTTTCAAATATGTTCCGATGTGGGGGGTTGTTATTGCCTTTCAGGATTACTCTCCTTTCCGTGGGATACTTAAAAGTGATTGGGTAGGTTTAGAGAATTTCCAACTATTCTTTAGTAATCCGGATTTCTTTAAGCTGCTAAGAAATACGCTTGCCATTAATATTATGAGTTTGGTGTTTTTCTTCCCAGTTCCCATCATTCTCTCTTTAATGTTAAATGAGGTTCGAAACGAAATCTTTAAACGAATCATACAATCGATCGTATACCTTCCGCATTTCTTATCATGGGTAATCATTGCAGGACTTACTTTCACAATGTTTGCTACGGGAGAAGGACTGGTAAATAAGTTTTTGGTCCTGATTGGCCTCGAACGTGTAGATTGGTTAACGACACCGAGTTTCTTCTGGGGGTTCCTCACAGGACAGAGTGTTTGGAAAGAAGCAGGTTGGGGAACGGTGATTTTCTTGGCTGCAATGGCCAACGTAGATCCAGGTTTATATGAGGCCGCACGCATGGATGGCGCCAGTCGCATACGTCAGATGTGGAATATTACAATACCTTCTATTCAAAATGTAATTATCATTCTGCTGATTCTGAAGCTTGGACATATTATGGATGTTGGCTTCGAACAAGTTTTCCTCTTACAGAATGCTGCTGTTTCTGATGTTGCTGATGTCTTCGATACGTATATTTATCGTGTGGGGATTAAACAATCGGAGTTTAGCTATACAACGGCAGTTGGTTTATTTAAGGCTGCGATTGGGTTACTATTGGTAATAATCTCCAATAAGCTAGTAAAAAAGGCAGGCGGAGAAGGATTTTATTAAGTGTGGCTAATGTCAGATATGAAGGAGAGTTGACAGTGAAAGAAACATTGGGTGACAAAATATTTTCAAATATCAACGTAGTACTACTAGCCTTACTTGGCATCGCTTCCGTGTTTCCATTCTATTATGTTGTTGTCGTATCATTTACCTCGCCTAGCGATTATATCGGGGGCAGTTTGATGCTCTTCCCCAAATCGTTTTCACTTGCAGCTTACGAATACATTTTCTCTACCCAAACTTTTGTGAAATCACTTGGTGTTAGCACTTATCTTGCTATTGTAGGAACTTTGCTAAGTCTGATCGTTTCTGCAGCATTCGGATATATGATTTCCAGAAAACGCTTATTTGGACGCCGAGTGTTAACTGTTGCGCTTATCATTACAATTTTGTTCTCGCCAGGTATTATTCCGAACTACCTTCTCATCAAAGATCTTGGACTCATGAATAGTTTGTGGTCCATTATCTTACCAGGTTTGCTAAGCGGTTGGAATGCCTTGCTACTTAAAACATTCTTCGATGGCATACCTGAAAGCCTCGAAGAATCAGCAGTTATTGATGGTGCTAACGATCTACACATCTTCTTTCGTATAATCTTGCCTTTATCGCTTCCAGCATTAGCGGCGTTTGGACTATTTTTTGCTGTTGCTTATTGGAACACTTTCTTTAATGCTATTCTCTATCTCACTGATCCAGACAAACGGCCACTGCAGGTTCTACTGCAAGGGATGCTGGTGCAATCTGAAACGGGAATTGCCGAAGCGGGTGTTGCTGCTGAACAGCAGGTTCCTCCGGAAACGATTAAAATGGCTGCCGTCGTCATTGCCACTGTGCCAATCCTGTTGGTGTATCCATTCCTTCAAAAGCATTTTGCCAAGGGTGTTATGCTTGGCTCTGTTAAGGGATGATAGTCACATATATGCTATTATTAAGGGGAATTTAAGGGAGGATAAGAAATGAAAAAGAATTTAGTAACTGTATTATCGGCAACATTGCTATTAACAAGTGTACTTGCAGCATGCGGAACGAAGGAGGAAACACCTGCAGCTTCCGTATCACCTGCTGCTACGAAGCAAGCCGCACCAACTGAATTTAATATCACAACAATTAACTACAATCCAGAAGCGCCAGCAAATGATAACGCAATTGAAATAGAGATGGAAAAAAGAACGAATACCAAAGTTAATATTACTTACGTGCCTTCCAATAACTATGGGGACAAATTTAAGGTTATGCTCGCTTCGGGCGAAATTCCTGATGTGCTCTTAACTACCTATATATTCGATTCTACTGTCTTGAATGCGATTAAAGACGGTGCCTTCTGGGATTTGACCCCATTTCTAAAGGATTATCCGAATTTACAGAAGAATTATCCGAAAGAAAGCTTTGATAATACAAAAGTGAACGGTAAAGTCTATGGACTCCCACGTCCTCGCCCATTAGCAGGCGGTGCTGCGTTCCCTGCATTACGTCAAGACTGGTTAGACAAACTTGGCTTAAAAGTGCCGCAGACGATGGATGAACTGTACACGGTACTGAAGGCTTTTACTGAACAGGATCCAGACGGTAACGGCAAGAAAGATACGTACGGCTTTACGGGTGCCGTAGCAGAAGGCTGGATGGATCAGCTAGGTTTCGTCGAAAATACATTTAATGGATTCGAAAACATGATTCTAAGTATAGAAGGGAAACCGACTTCGTATAGAGATTTTTCACCCGCGACTCGTGATGCTATTCTTTGGCTGCAACGTGCCTACAAGGAAGGCGTTTTAGCCCCTGATTTTGCGATCATGAAGGGCTCGCAAGTGTTGGATATGATGAAACAAGGCAAAGTTGGTATGATCCCTACAGCAATGGATGCCAGCAAAATCGGTGATATGGTAGGAACGCTTAGAAAAACAACCCCGAACGCGGGAATTGTACATGTTCCTACACTGACTACACCTTCAACTGGGAAGAAGTATGCAACCAAAGAAGGAGGTTTCTTCGGTAACTATCTGATCTCCAAGAAAGTGCCTGAATCGAAGCTGAAGCAGATTTTGGCATTCTTTGACTACGGTGCTACGCCGGAAGGTATGGAGCTTTCAAACTTTGGTATTAAAGATGTGCATTTCACGTTAAATGAGGGTAAGAAAGTGACGACGGATGAGTACAAGAAAATAGCAGCTGCATCCTTAACGAATATTTGGACGTTGGTTGATCCATACAGTCGCGTACAACAAGCTTCTGTTGACTATCCAAAAGAGTATTTGGAGCGTGACAAGAAAGTCGTGGATGAGCGTATCAAAAATGGTATCTTTATTAACAATAACGGCGTAACTTCGGAAACGGATACGAAATTTGGCTCTGAAATCGCAAAGAAACTACAAGATATGAAGATCAAGGTCATTATGGGTAAAGAAACAATTGAAGCTTGGGATAAATTCATTGAGGGAATGAAAAACGATCCGAATGTTAAAAAGATTGAAAGCGAAAGAGAAGCAAGCTACAAGCAGTTATTTGGAGCGAAGTAAGGCGTTATACGTTTAATGTGCAGGGAGTAAGACACAACAGAGGATGTCACATCATTGAGGTGCGACATCCTCTGTTGTGCTTCAATTCAAACGATTTCCTGCAATTGCACTATTTTTCCATGCTCCAAGTGAAGTAGAAGTAGGTCTTTCAAAAAACTCTAATTGCAGGAAATAAGCATTAAAGCCTATAGTAAGCCACATGTGGAGGGAAGGTGATAGACGGTAATCCAAAAGTGCTACAGATTAGAAAGCATGTACCGGATGCAAGTAATCTTAGGAGGAATGTGAGGGTAAGTTTAATGTACTGACTATTTTGTAAGCGCTTCACCATTTAGAGAAAAGTATAGGGAGGACACTCATTTTGAAAAAGGTAATGATATGGTTTGTAGTATTTACACTCGTACTGACCGCTACGGTTATACCCATCCTACCGGTAAATAAGGCTTTTGCTGCAGGGGGTACCATGTATGAAGCTGAAAATGCCGCACGCGTGGATGGGCAAATACCAAGTCCAGCGGTAGGGGCGGTTTACTCCGGCTCAGGATATGTAGATTTGGGAGCTCAATCTAATATGGCAAGTCTGACATGGACGACTGTTCAAGCGGCTACTTATGGGAATTATATTGTCAAAATCAGCTATGGCAATGCGGATTCCGCTCCCAAGCCAGTTAGTCTAAGTGTAAATGGTCAGAAAGTTACGACATTTGCTGGCAACCAAACGGGAGAAGGGCAGATTCCTGTTTGGGGAGAGCTCACTGCAATCGTGCTGTTGAATCAAGGAGCCAATACCATAAAGCTTTCATCTGAAAGCACCGATGGCCCACTGGTTGATGTCATGGAAGTGACACCATTTGCGACGATCGTTGAAGCTGAGAATGGCGGGGGAGCAGCTCATTCTAATGTCACAATTGCTGCGAATGTAGGCACTGCGCCAGGCTTCTCTGGAACGGGTTATGCCAGTATTGCTGCAGGCGTGACAGGTTATATGCTGTATAACAATATTGTCGTTCCTAAGACCGGCAAGTATACATTGAAAGTTAGGTACAGTAACGGCAGCACGGCTAGGCCCTTTGCCGTAACGATTAATGGTACCCGGGTTCAAGACGCCAAGGGGGTTGCAACAGGTGCGTGGGCGAACTGGAGGTATGAGGAACTAACGGGCATTGACCTAAACGCAGGCGTAAACACGATGAAAATTGAGCGTATTGGTGCAAATGCTACCCCAGTGATCGACCGGTTTGAGTTTGTAACCGAAGCTTTCATTGAAGTAGGAGATCAAACCTTCCGAACGACTAGCTTCGAGACTTCGGATATAGATGCTATTATTGCAGCTACACCGACTGGATCCACCTTGAATTCACCGTTGATTAGTGGAAATGCATTGAAAAGCACTTCCGCGAGTACAGTGAAAATCCTAGAAGAAGCAGGTTCCCGCTGGGCAGAAGTGACGTCCCCGGCTGGTAAGCAGGGCATTGTTGGATTTCCTTTCCATGGCAGCTGGCTTGCTCCTGTGCCCATGAAGAGTTATACGCTTGAGTCCAGCTTTATGCTGAAGGACGAGAAAGCGAACTATATTTTCAAGTTGGTAAGCGCTGCTGGTCTGGAGAGTCCTATCTTTGCCTTCGGGATGGATAATAAGCTCTATGCACGCTCTAACAATTCAGCCGGCGGGGCATTGGCAGAACGTTCAACTTGGATCATAAATACGCGCTATAACCTTAAACTAGTGTTTCACTTAGATACGAAGAGCTACGACATGTATCTGAACAGTACAATGATCGTGAACAGCGAACCTCTTCAAAATGATGCTTACTTGGGTGGATTAAAAGGATTCTACTTGGAAGTTAAAGATGGTGCTCGGCAGGAAACCAAGATTCTAGTTGATAATATCGGGCTATCCGGGTCGAACTCTGTAGGCACACCACCAGTCATTAACCAGAACCCTGGTACCTTATTTGAAGAACAGCCTTATATTGGTCAGCCTGTTGATTATTATGTAAGCCCGACCGGTTTAGATACGAATAACGGTTTGACGACTACATCTCCATTCAAAACAATTAATAAAGCCGTAAGTGTAACGAATCCTGGTGACACCGTGAATATTATGCCGGGAACCTATGCCGCAACGAATGATGCGAACGACTTTGTTTTAATCAACCGCTCCGGAGCAAAAGATGTAAAAACAGGCATTGCGCATTACATTACGTACAAAGCATATGATCCAAACAATAAACCCAAACTGCTGCTTCCTCCGAATATTAGAGGGGTTTGGGATATGGTACAAGTGAGTGCCAACTATATTGTCATTGAAGGTTTAGAAGTTGAGGGCAATAATTTAAATCTGACACTCGCTGAAGGGGAAGCCAATTATGAAAGCAAAATAGCAGGCGGCACGGATTGGTCTACCTATGCTAAGACTAACACCAATGGCATCTCTATTGCTGGCCATCATGTCATTATTAAGAATAATCACGTTCATCACGTGTCAGGTGGCGGCGTTGGCGGTGGTGGTGATTATATCACGATTGAAGGTAATGATATTCATGCCAACAGCTGGTATACCTTCTATGCGACAAGTGGGATTAGTTTTATGAACGATGTTGATATCGACGCCAACACGTCCGATTACAAAATTATTATTCGTAATAACCGTGTCTATGATAATGAAACCAAAGTCAAATGGGAAAAAACGAAAGGCTATTCCGATGGAAACGGGATTATTTTTGATGTGGATGAAACTTACAAAGGTAAAAAGTTAGTCACCAACAATATTGTCTATGACAATGGCGGCGGGGGCATTCACATCTATCGGAGTCATAACGTGCATGTTATTAACAACACGATTTATCATAATAGCCGAAGCCCGTATTTGAAATATCCGAATATGGATGTGCAGTCGGGCGACAATGCCGTCTTCCTAAACAATATATCTATTGCCAGAGGTGAAGCTGGTGAGTATGCAAACGGAAACAGTGGATTTAACAATCTTTTTGCCAACAATATGTATGGCGGTTTAACTCGTTTTGTAGGGAAAAATGAACTTGTAGCGGATCCGAAGTTTGTTGCTGTGACAGGGGCGACGTATGATTTTCATCTACAAGCAGATTCGCCGGCGATTGATGTTGGCACCCGTTCATTTGCTCCAAGTGTTGATTATGATGGGAACGTGCGTCCTTATGCAGGAGAAGGCTCGAATGCTCGTGTCGATATGGGCGCCTATGAATCATCAAGTAATAACCCAGCATACTTAGTGGATGATGCTGTACAAATAACCGAACCGACTCCGGAAATATCTAAAGTAGCTACGGCCGCAAAGGGTACTCCTGCGATCGATGGGCAAACCGATGCACTGTGGTCTTCAACGGAGAGTTTCCAGGCCCTATATGTTAGCGATAGTACGAAAAAAGCGCCACTTGCCACCGTACGTTTATTATGGGATGAACATCACTTGTATGTACATGCAGAGGTAGAGGACACTGATTTAAATGCAACAGGCGGGAATTTGTGGGAACATGATTCTATGGAATTTTTCGTGGATGAAAATGATGCCAAAACGACTTCCTTCCAATCAGACGATCGACATTATCGTGTTAATTACTTGAATTTGAAAAGCGGTGGGAACAATGTTACGCCTGACATCTTTTCTTCGGCAGCGCGAGTAGTAAGTGGCGGATATATCATCGAAGCGGCGCTTCCATTGACAAGCATAACCGGTTCCGTTGGAACAGTAATTGGTTTCGACGCAGGTGCGAGCGATGACAGTAATTATGATGGGATTCGGGATAATGCGACCATGTGGAGTAACCGACGGATTAATTCCAATGCTTCGACACAATGGTATGGAAATGTTACTTTCGTAGCTGCACCAGCGATTACAAGCATTACCCCCATTTCGGTAACTACAACAGCCGGCATGGCTCCAACGCTGCCTCGTGTTGTAACAGCGGTATATAGTAATGCCACAACATCTCCTGTGAATGTGACTTGGGATGCCATGGATCCTAGTAGTTTTGCAAGTGCGGGAACCTATACGGTCAATGGTGTAGTGCAAGGCACCTCAATAAAGGCTATTGCTACAATAACGGTAATCGAAATACCTAATTCCCCGCCAACGGTCAGCTTAACGGGACCTGCTAATGGCTCCCTGTACATGGCTCCGGTTAATGTGCAGTTAACGGCAGTGGCATCGGACAATGACGGCATTATCAGCAAGGTAGAGTTCTACAATAGCAGCAGCTTATTAGGTATTGGGTTACCGAGTTCGGAAGGCAGCTATATCTATAACCTGATTCAACTTCCGGTAGGTACTTATAGCATTACTGCCAAAGCATATGATGATAAGGGCTCAGTGACCATATCTGAAGGAATTACCCTTACAGTGAAGCTAGAAGATACAGGACCTGTCATAGAAGGATCCACCATTAAAGTAACGCCAATCCTTGTCAATACGGATGCTAAAGCAGAGGTATCGCAACAACTCCTTCAGCAATTGTTTGCCCAAACTACAAGTGAGGGGACAGGAACTAAGCTGGCAACAATGGCAATAAAGCCGGTAACAGGCGCGAAATCCTATGCAGTGGGCCTGCCTGCTCAGCTGTTCAAGGAGGGCACAGGATTGAACAAACTGACTATTCAGACCGGCCTGGCTACCGTCACCGTTCCGGATGATATGCTGAAGAACAAAGATCTAGCAGAAGCCTCTAACGTTGAGATCCTTATGGCTACGGCAGATACCTCCAACTTAAAGAAGGAGCAAAAGATGAAGGCCGGAGAGAATCCGGTATTGGCATTATCCATTCTAGTGGACGGTAAACGATTGGATTGGAAAAACAATCAAGCTCCGGTTTCGGTATCCGTTATGTATCAGCCGACACCTGAGGAATTAAAGAAACCTGAGCACATTACAGTCTATTATATCGATGGGGATGGCAAGGTGGTTAAAGAGACCAAAGGGGTCTATGATGCCGCAACGGGTAGGTTGACCTTCGTTATTACTTCGATGTAAAAACTAATATATGCAAGGAGGAGATATCAATGGGATTAGGATTTGGGTTTAAAAAGTCAATATGGCTAGTTGGCTTACTCTCTCTGCTGCTGGCATGTACGACATTTTCATTTGTGAAATCAGCCCATGCCGCAACGCAAACCTATTATGTCGATATTGATACGGGTGTGGATGCCAGCGGTTATGGAACCAGTCCCAGTACACCTTTCAAGAATATTCAATATGCCGCTGATTTAACGAATCCGGGTGATACCGTATATGTCATGAATGGAACCTACTACAAGACCAATGAACAGTTTGTATTCCAAGTTACACGTTCCGGTAATGCCAGTTCCACCGGGGGTTACATCAATTTCCTGGCCTATCCTGGACATCATCCGAAACTCAAAGCCATCGATGCGTGGAACCACATTGTTGTGAACGCTTCCTATATCAAAATCGATGGCTTCGAAATCGAAGGAGATAACGCCAACCTAACCCTCAGCGATGGGGAAGCGAGATACAATCACTTTATACAGAACGAACCAACAGCTACCATTGATTGGAACTATGTACGTAAAACACAAACGAATGGGATCTATATTAAGCCTGCAACCGGGACGACGAGTTATCCCCACCACGTTGTAGTTTCCAATATGATTGTTCATGATGTGCCTGGGGGAGGCATAAGTGTTGAAAAGTCTGATTATGTGACCATTGAGCATAATACGGTTTACAATAACTCATGGTACACACTCTATGCGACCAGCGGTATCTCCATCCTTACTCCGAAAGATGCGGATACCAATACAACGACCTATCGTAACGTAATCCGAAACAACCGGGTGTATAATAATAAAACATTGGTGAAGTGGGAAAAAACACAAGATTATTCGGATGGCAATGGCATTATTATCGACAGTACATTAAATGCGCCTGCTTATAGCGGGAAAACGTTGGTAACCAACAATGTATCCTACTTAAACGGAGGTTCTGGCATCCATGCGTATCATAGCGCTGATGTAGATATCATCAACAATACAGCCTATACGAATTCTTCCGAGCTGAATTATGGGGAAATATTCGCCCAATCCTCCGATCATGTCAATCTATTCAATAATATTCTTGTAGCAAGAACCGGGCGAAATATAAATACAAACATCAGCAATACCAATGTGGTTACCAACTATAATGTCTATGCGAATGGCAATCCAGTTGTAAGCGGACCTAACGATATTTGGGCAGATCCCTTATTTGTAAACCCAACCGGAGGGGATTTTCAGGTAAATATCGGTTCAAAGGCGATTGATACGGGCTCGAGTACGTTAGCACCTGCCAATGACTACAACTACAATCCGCGGCCAAGAGGGGCGGGACCTGATAGGGGTGCCTATGAGCATCAGAATTTAATCGGCAATCCGAGCTTTGAGTGGGGCAGCCTGAATGGAGGCTGGATGAAAGAGCAGAATAGCTCAGGCATTACCATTCAAAACACAGGTTCTTACACCGGAACCTATAAAGCTGCCTTCAACACAACAGCACTCACTAAGTTGTCCCAGACCATAACTGCGCCAACGACAGCAACTTACACAGTTACAGCGTACGTAATTACGAATATTGCAAGTAATGTGAAGGTTGGAGTGGATGTAGCAGGCATTAATCAAGCACAGTCAACCGTTACAACGGGAGGATACAAAAAAATTACATTCACAGTTACAGCTGTAGCTGGTCAAACAATCAAGGTTTGGATCAGTGCCCCTCAAACAGCAAGTGGATGGGTTGGTATCGATGATGTTTCGGTTCTGTAAATTTTCACATATCGGGAAGCCTTGCAGAAATCCAGAATATTAATGTTATCCTCCTCACTTGAGAAAGTTATATTATTTATTCTGTATGGTAAAGTTGTGACAAAGATTTAAACAAGTGTCGTTTAGATAAAATACCACTATATCTATATCTTATGTACCTGAGTTCCTATATCTATTACAATTCCAACAAAAAACAGCTTACACAAATGTGAGGAGACTGCACCTTTTTCTTGTATACTTTTATTATCATTGGAATAAGGGTGAGTTAAGTGATCCAAAAACAACAATCTTTGCTGTTAAGTCCTTATGTTGAATTCTATAATTTGATTGTGCCTAAGGATAATTTGCTTCGACAAATAAATGAACTCGTGGATTTTACTTTCATATTTGAAGAACTTCAGGTAAATTACTGTCTCGATTAATTGTCGTAATGCCATTGAACCTGGAACTTCAGGGAGCAATGGCGATTTTTGCAGTGAATCTAAAACGAATTTTGAAGCTAAACGAATAAAATTGGGAGTCCTAAAAGGCCAAAAACAGCGAAAGAAGACATCGACCTCGTTGGAAGATGTCTTCTTTTTTAGCAAATGAACCACTAATTAATCTAAAAGACTAGTTCTTCAGTGGCCTCGCGTGGGCCCTGGTTTTTTTTTTGCTTTTTTTTAATATAACTTATTAAGGATGGACTCCGTAGTTTTCCATGCATCCGCTCCTGAACTACTTTCAGATAAATATAGCGTCAGGCTTATCGTAATTAATTCAATAATATAGAGAATGGAGACTTTGCTTTTTAAGTCGTTCTCAAAAATAGAAACCCCCTTGCTTAAACAAACAAGACGAGTATCTGCCACCTCGGTTATCGGTGATCGGCCATGGCCAGTGATGCAAATTGTATGAGCTCCACTCGATCGAGCTTTTTTTAAGGCATCAACAACATCCATGGTGCTTCCAATCTGGGAAATGCCAATGGCAACGTCATCCGTATTTAAATGAGCGGCGCTAATTAATTGGAGGTGAACATCAATATGTGCATCGGCCATAAATCCCATGCCGAGAAGTTTCATTTTTAATAAAACAGCCAAGGCGCCTGATTCGCCAAGTCCGAAGATTACAATCTTTCTGGCTTGCATAATCTTAATGACGGATTTTTGAAGCTCTTCTAGATCGAGTACTTTTAGCGTTTCTTGTAGATTACCTATGCTTATATGTGCAAGCCTTTGTGGAAGGTTCATTTTACCCTCATTCGTATCGGGTCTTATCCCACCATCCATGTCTCTGGCAAGTTTAATTTTTAATTCTTGATAACCTCGTAAGCCGATAGATTTGCAAAAACGAGTGATCGTCGACTGCGCCACCTCTAGTTCGTCTGCGACTTGTGTAACGGAGGAATAGATTACTTTGGTGGGGAACTCCATGACAAAGGCGGCGATTCTTTGCTCTGTTGAAGAAAGGTGAGCATAGGAACTGTTCAGCTTAGATTTAATGGTAAATTCGCTCGCATCTTCGTTTGTGTTATTTTCTAATCGCATCCAGGGTTCTCCTTTGAACTATGATAATCAGCTTAACTTGACCAATATTATAAGTATACAATGAATTGGCAATTTGCGAAAACGAATCAATTTAGCAACAGTATTTATCAATTTCTACTGCTTATTGTCGAAAAAATATTTATTGTAAAATATATAATATCGAAAAAATAATTATTTACATTTCAATTACTCGCGCTTATAATCAACTCATAAGGCACAGTAGAGAGAGGAGTTAAGGGGAAATATTGTGGAGAAATTACAAGATGTCCATATGCCAGATTTGGAGCAAACTATTAATTCTAAGCTAAACAGCTCATATGCGCACTTGTCTGTTACAGAACAAAGAATTGGTGAGTTTGTCATGCAATATCCAGAGAAAGTGATGTATTACTCTGTGACTCAAGTAGCAGATGAACTTGGCGTTGCACAATCGACGGTTACCCGTTTTTGCAGGTCAATTGGATTGAGAGGCTATCAGGAATTAAAAATTAAACTGGCAAGGGATATGGATAGTGGTACTCGAAATGAAGCCGCCGATGGCAAGATGAATCTTCCACAAAGGCTAGCTCTTATTAATATCAACAATATTCAAGAAACCTTAAAGATTATTGACCTAGAGGAATTGCAGAAAGCAATCGTAAAAATGATGCAGGCTCATAAAATCATTATTTATGGTTTAGGTGAATCAGGCCCTATTGCTGAACTTCTTAAGATGAAGTTGATAGGGTTAGGCTTATCGGTGGATGCCCATATGGATGTCCACTTGCAATTGATTAGTGCAGCTCATCTTACTAGTGATGATGTGGCAATAGGCATATCCCAAATGGGAAGCACGAAAGACGTTGTTCTTGCGTTGAAAAAGGCGAGATCCAGCGGCGCATTAACCATTTGCATTACGGGGCATGGCCGTTCTCCAATAACAGAAGTTTCTGATATTCGCCTAGTTTGTTTCGGCAAAGGAATTTCGGTACATGAGAATGATTTAAAAAGTAAGGCTTCCATTTTATTCTTAATTGAATTGATTGCCATTAGCATTTCCTTATACATGTCCGAAAGGGGCAACAGCTTGGAGCCCTCGAAAACGACTGAATCCATTTTAGATAAACTGTATTGATACTTGGAGGGAAGCGCTTTGATTGAACAATTGAAAGGTCGACTAATCGTTTCATGTCAAGCATGGATTGATACCCCGTTTTATGGACCTCATTATATGAGAGCTATGGCGGAAAGTGCCCAAATGGCAGGGGCAGGAGGGATTCGTGCAAACAGCCCAGAAGATATACGTGAAATTAAAAAAACGGTTAAGCTGCCCATGATCGGCATTCATAAGCTGCCTGATAAGCGAGGCTTTAAAATTATTACACCTGATTTTGAAAGCGCTAGATCATTAGTAGAAGCGGGTTCTGACATTATCGCGATTGACGCAACGAATCAAGGTCGACCCGATGTGAGTGAACTGGAGCGACTGATTCAAGAGATTAAAACCAAATTGAAGGTACCTGTTATGGCAGACATTTCTAATGAAGAGGAGGCTATTCGTGCCGAAAGGTTTGGAGCAGACCTTGTAGGTACAACCATGTCTGGTTATACTTCATATACAGAAAAGACAGACGGACCTAATTTAGCGTTAATTGAAACTTTGAAACGTACGGTTCGAGTTCCGATTGTTGGAGAAGGGCGCTTCTCACAGCCGCATGAAGTGAAAGAAGCCTTGAATCAAGGTGCTCACTGTGTAGTGATAGGAACAGCAATAACAGCGCCATGGGAAATAGCAGCTAGGTTTGTGCGCGCGATCCAATAATGTTGGAGATGATTATTGATGATGTTTCTTGGTATAGATGGAGGGCAAACCTCAACAAAAGTCTGCTTTTATGATCTGGGTACTGGAGAAATTGTAATTGAAAAGGGTCTCCCCATCGACCACATGATAACAACAGAGGGACAAGAAGTGGCTAGAAAAGGAATACAAGACTCTATTCATACCTTACAAAATAAATTGATCCGTATCGTTCGCATAGACGTTGCTGTCATAAGCATTAGCGGTTTGCGTGAAGAACATACGGAGCTGATCAAAAGTTGGGTTTCTGCTTGTATGGAGGTTCGTTCATTTATTATTGTAGGCGATGTAATAGCGAATATAAACGGTGCTTCTGCTGGAGAAAATGATGGCATTCTCGTCATAGCAGGAGGAGGTAGTATTGCTTATTACGCTCACAACGCAATCGATTATACGGCTGGTGGATTTGGACATATTCTCGGCGATGAAGGAAGCGCTTACAGAATTGGGCTTGATGCTCTACAAGCAAGTATACGCTGCCAGGAACATAGAGGAGCGTTTACGGTATTGTACCAACAATTATTAGACCATTTTGAGCGAAGTAATTATTGGGATTTAAAAACAATGTTGCATGGAGATCAAATCAAACGTAAGGATATTGCCAATTTGGCAGTTATTGTGAACGAGGCGGCCACACAAGGAGATACGATATCGCAGAATATCCTGCGTAAGGCTGGTGTGGATCTCGGTGAACTAGCGGTTTCGGTCATAGAAAGTTTAGAAAGAGCTAATATCTCGAGTGTGAGTAAGATTTATCCAACCGGAGGGGTATTTAGTTCTGAAGCTTGGATAATTCCAGCTTTTGAACAAACGATTCATAAGAGATTTCCTGCGTATAAGATCACCAAGCCGGTTTATTCACCGCTAATGGGTACCTTGATCATAGCGGCAGAAAGTGTAGGGATGAAGCAACAACTACTAGATCAATTGGAGGAATGACATGAATATCGGCGCAAATGTAGTCATCGATACGATTCTAGACATCGTTCAAACATTTAGAAGCACACAGATGGAACCCCTGCAGAAAGCCTCTAAACTCCTTAGTAAAAGCTTGTTAGAAGGTGGCGTGATTCATGTATTTGGTGCAGGACATTCACGTACCTTTGGAATGGAAATGTGCGGTCGTGCAGGCGGATTGGTGCCTTTAAATCTAGTAGGGCTTGAAGATATCTCACGAATCGATAATCGAATAGGTATCAACCTTGTAGATTTAGAGCGGGAGCCGAAAACGGCACATGATTTATTGGATTTGCATGATGTTAGAAAGGAAGATTCGATTATCATCGTCTCTAATTCAGGGCGTAACGGTGCTCCAAATGAGCTCGCTATAGAAAGTAAGCGTAGAGGTCTCTCCGTTATAGCGGTCACTTCCTTATTACATTCCACGAATTCGGATAGTCGCCATCCAAGCGGTAAGAAACTGTATGAAATAGCCGACATCGTTATTGATAACTGCTGTCCCTACGGAGATGTGCTTCTTGAGATTCCCGGAATTAGCGAAAAAACAGGTTCTGCTTCCACGGTAGTTGGGGTTTTTATTGCCCAAGCGCTAACTGTCGAGATTATAGCTGAATATGTACAAGAAGGAAGGATACCACCAGTGTATATCAGTGCAAACGTAGATGGCGGGGATGAGCACAACCGCAAGCTTCAAGAAAAGTATGAGCACCGTAATATTACCTATTAAAAATATGGAGGGCTATGTCCATGAACGTATTTACTGGTAAAGAAAGGAAATGGGGATCTCTTGCACTTGTTGGTTTCATATTTACTACACTGCTTGCAGGCTGTGGCTCGAAAGTCGAACCTACCAAAGAAGTTGCTGGAACACCAACTCCAGCTGCTCCAGCTGCTGCAACCGCAACACCAGAAGTAAAGAAAGATCCAGTTAAAATCGTGTTCTGGCACTATTTAACGGATCGCAAGGATATATTGACAGAGATGTCGAAGGAGTTCACGGCTCAAACGGGTATTCAAGTCGATATCCAATTGTTTGGTGGAGACGGCTTTAAAGAGAAAACTATTGCAGCAGCTCAAACGAATTCATTACCTGATATTTTAACATTAGCTGGTGGACCTGGTGATCTGGCTAAATTTATCGAAACGAAAAGCGTCATGGAGTTAGGTAAAGAGTCAACAGACATCATAGGTAAATTTCCTGAAAATATTGTAAAAACGTATTCCTATAAAGAAGGTAATACCTATAAAGTGAAAGATTTTGGTACCTATGCGCTTCCGATGGATACGAATAACATGCAGTTTATGTACAATAAAGACTTATTTGCTAAAGCTGGAATCACCGCACCTCCAAAGACTTGGGCTGAATTCTTAGACGCCGTAGATAAGCTGAATGCAAAGGGCATCGCACCATTTGCCACTGGTCTAGGATCATGGGTGGGTACTTCAATGACAGAGCCATTTATGTATGCTCTTCTTGGTGAAGAAAAATTAAAAGCAACAAAGCAAGGTTTAGAGCCAATGGTCGGTTCCGCCTGGGAAAAAGTACTTGGTATCTATGCCGAATTAGCCAAGCATAAAGCGTTCGCACCTGGTATTTCGACCATGGATCTGCCTAAAGCAGAAACATTGTTTGCTAATGGTCAAGTTGCAATGATATTTGATGGCTCATGGGCGATCGGTGCTTTCAATCAAACCAATGCTGCATTCAAAAATTATGATGCTTTCTTACCGCCTAAACCAGACGGCGCTGTAGGTGACATTAAAATTCCTGGTGGTGTCGGAGTACCTCTCGTGGTCAGCCAAGGAACGAAACATAAAGAAGAAACCTTGAAATTCATGAAGTTTCTATTAGCCAAAGAACAGCAGCAGAAGTACTCAGCAAGCAGCTTCAATTTGCCTGCTAACAAAGAAGCGGCAGCTGCTGGCGGTAAACTTCCTGATGCATTAGTCAACTTTGCACAAGGAATGACAAGTGTCTATGATTCACCAATTGCATTTCTAGGCGATACGGAAACAGTCATGCAAAAAGGGATTCAGCTTATTGTTTTGGGGCAATCAACTCCAGAGAAAGTTGTGAAGCAAATGGAAGATGCAACGAAAAAGGGTAAGGCTGCAGTTAAATAAATAGAATTGTAGGCAAGGCTTAAGGGAATCGTCTTAAGCCTTGCCTATTTAAAAAGTAAGTGGATGCTCACGAAAAGGAGGTTACCATGCACCATGCGTAATCCAATCTCAAGCAATAGAGCACTGACGAAATGGGCGAACCTTTTTTACGTGGCTCCAGCAGTTGCTTTGTTTTTACTATTCTCATTATTTCCGCTGTTTCGGACCTTTCAATATAGCTTTACCGATGCAAATGGTGTCAATCCCAACGTAAATTATATTGGATTTACGAATTACATTAATGCAATCACAGATCCTGTGTGGTGGCATGCCATTGGTAATGGATTGTTTTTTGCAGGTATGGCGCTTCTCTTCATGAATTCGATTGCTTTGCTGTTATCCGTAGCTGTTCATTCTGGCATCCGAGGCAATAAAATCTATCGCGTGCTTTTTTACATCCCGCCTATCCTGTCAGGTATTGTTGTGGGTTATGTGTGGAAATGGATTTATGAACCAACAGGACTTCTGAATAGTCTATTAACTTTCATTGGTCTGGAAAGCTGGACGCATAGCTGGATTGCAGAAACCGAAACAGCGCTTACCGCAGTATCGGTAACTTCCATGTGGCAGGGTGTCGGTGGTTCGTTCATCTTATTTTTGGCTGGATTACAGGGTGTGCCCAAGGATTTGTATGAGGCTGCGGATTTGGATGGCGCAAGCAGACGACAGAAGCTGATACATATTACCATTCCTTCATTAAAAAGAGTGTATACGATGGTCAATATCCTAACGATTCTTGGAGCGATGGAAATTTTTAACCAAGTATTCGCCATGACCTTAGGAGGTCCGGGTTATACAACGGAAGTACCTGCGATTCGGATTTATCGAGAAGCCTTTAAAAACTCGAATTTTGGCTTAGCTAGTGCATTTTCGGTGATATTTGGAGCGATGCTTTTTGTTATTTCATACATCCAACTCAAGCTATCGCAAAGAAAAGAATAATCGATGAGGATCGGAGTGAATGCAATGGAAATCAGAACTGCGCAAAGGACTAGACAGAGCGTGGGAGCGAAAATGATCATCCACCTTTTACTAATGGTCTGGTCGGTTATTTCTTTATTTCCGATTATCTGGATGTTATCAACGTCATTGAAAGAAAAGAATGAAATCTATACAAATGCAAGCCTCATTCCGCGAAATGCTTTGAACTTTAAAAATTATATTGAAGCATGGAATTATGGCGGGTTTAAACTCTATGTTCTAAATAGCTTGTTTTATACAACGGTTGTCGTTGTTGGTGTAGTTCTCATTGCTTCACTTGCCGCCTACGCCATATCTAGACTGGAATTGGTAGGAAAAAAAACGATTTATTACGTTTTTATGGGAACGATGATGATTCCTGTTCCAGGAGCCTTTATCTCTTTATTTATTGTCGTCAGTAACCTGGGACTTGCGAATACGCGACTCGGATATATGCTACCTTTAATCGCGATAAGCTTGCCGATATCGATATTTATTCTCAAATCTTTTTTTGATGAATTGCCCAAAGAAATTGAAGAATCAGCCATTATCGATGGAGCTAGAAGCTTTCAAATTTATTATAAAATTATGATCCCACTTGCCAGGTCGGCCATTGCAACCATTGTTATCCTGAATATGCTTTCCGTCTGGAATGAGTTTCTACTTGCGTTAGTTATGTTCTCTAACAATAAATTAATGCCTATTCAAATGGGGTTATCGGTGTTCGTTGGACAATATACTACACAATATGAGCTGCTCATGGCAGCCATGTCCATTATGGTTATACCTGTTATTCTAGTTTATGTATTGATGCAGAAGCAGTTTATTCAAGGGATTACATCAGGAGCAATCAAAGGGTAAATGAGGTAATTAAGCGAAGATGAGGGGGGATTTTGAGAAAAGTCATACTTCTGTTTGCGCTCGCCCTTTTTGGGATTGCGGGATGGTCGGCTGTTTGTCAGGCAGAGGTCAATTATTCAGAAATCATGGAGAGCGAATCCAATTGGATTGCTTCCTTACAGGAGCCTTCTGGAGCCATTGTGATGACCAGGGACAAAACATTCCAATATCAAGGTGTGGATTCCTACAAGGTAGAACCATACTTTGCTAATTTGTCAGTCATCGGTATGCTGGATCACGCAACAGATGCCAATTTGGAGGTCAGCCGGAAGTGGATCGAGTGGTATTTCGATCATTTGAATACACCGGATTATAATGGGTTGAACGGAACGATTTATGTGTATTACGTTGATACTGCCACAAGAAGTCACTATACGAGCTCAAACTATTATGATTCTACGGACTCTTATGCGGGTACTTTCCTTACTTTGCTGGAGAAATACATTCGCGAAGGCGGGGATAAAAAAGTACTGACAAAGAACAAAGAAAAAGTCAAAATAATTGCAGATGCTATGTTGGCGACAATGGATGCGAATGGATTAACGCTGGCTAAGCCTGACTATGCCATCAAATATTTGATGGATAATTCTGAAGTCTATGAAGGGCTGCGAAGTGCGGCATGGCTTGCGAGACATATGCTGAAGGATGAGACGTTGGCTCAATCCTATGAAGTGAAACAGCTTGCAAATTTCAATGGCATCGAGACGCTGTGGGATAACGTGGTAAACAATTATAAGGCTTATGAGGGCGCGGGTACGACCAATTGGGGGATCTTTTATCCAGATGCCACGGCGCAGATGTTTCCAATATGGAATGGCATTCTCTCTCCGACCAGCCAAAGGGCCTTAGATATTTATAATGGCTTAAATCACTATCACCCTGGTTGGCCGTATTTGATAAAGTCGGATGAATTTCCTTGGAGTATCCTTGCCTATACAGCAGCAGTGATGGGAGATAAGGATCGAGTCGATACGTTCCTGCAGAAGGTTAAATCCGATTATATAGATCAAAATCACAAGTGGGTTTGGTACAACATGGAGGCTGGATTTACGATTCGGGCTGCGAAGGCCATGCGGGATCAAACCAATCTTGCGTTAAACAAACCAGTAAGCGATTCAGGAAATGTTAAGAAATTTTCACCTTCCCCTGTGAATGACGGTAATGTAACAACAAGCTGGAAGGGATCCAAAAAACCAGACGCAGTGATGATTGATTTAGTAAGCAGCCAGTTGATCAACCGCTTGGTATTGAATTGGGATTCAGCTTTCGCAGATTCATACAAGATCTTAGTGTCAGTCGATACACATGAATTTTCCACCGTGTATGAAACTACTGCGGGAGACGGTAAAACAGACGATCTTGGCTTTGCAGACGTGCAGGCCAGATATGTAAAGATTGAATTGTCTCAGTCTGATGGCAAAGCGTCTCTAAATGAAGTGGAAATTTATCATGAGGTCTACCATGCGCCGCCTAATCCAAAACTTAACTTGGCCCTGAACAAAACGGCGACAGCATCATCGGATGTGGAAAACGCAGTTAAATCCATCGATGGAAATACAGCAACAAGATGGTCAAGCAACGCAGCCGACAATGAATGGTATAAGCTTGATCTTGGAGAAATCAAAGCCGTTAATAAAGTGACCATAGATTGGGAAGCAGCCTATGACAAAGCATATACCGTAGAAACATCCACGGACAATGTGAATTTCAGCGTAGCTTATACAACGACAGCGGGAGATGGGGGTACGGACGTAATTCGATTTACCACAAGAGAAGCTAGGTACATTCGAGTATTATGTACGACTCGAGCCACACCTTATGGCAGCTCATTCTGGGAGATTGGTGTTTATAACGATACATCGAATCCTTCTAATCTAACAAATTTGGCATTAATGAAGAACACAACTGCGTCAACCCAAGCCGAATTCAGCAGTCGCTCTGTAGATGGTGATTTAAGCAGTCGTTGGAGTAGCGATCCACTGGATAATCAATGGTATCAAATCGATCTTGGCGCTGTCCAAAGCTTGAATCAAGTGAAGCTCGACTGGGAGGCAGCTTATGCTTCTGCCTATAGCATTGAAGTATCAAAGGATGGAGTCAGCTATAAAACGGTGTATTCGACACTTACGGGGACGGGCGGATCCAATATCATTGTGTTTCCTATAATCGATGCGAGATATGTGCGAATTGGTTTCACAACGCGTGCAACACCTTACGGCAGTTCGTTTTGGGAAGCAAGTGTGTATAAGGATGAATCCAACCTATTTGTCTCACCAAATTTAGCCTTGAATAAATCGGCAACGGCTTCTACAAATGCTGAAATCGCCTATCGGTCCATTGATGGAGATCCGAATAGCCGATGGGGAAGTGACGCTTTGGACGATCAGTGGTTCCTAATTGATTTAGGGTCCGAACAGACGATAAATCGGGTCACCATAGACTGGGAGGTTGCTTATGCGTCCGGTTATGCGATTCAAGTATCGGCAGATAATGTGAATTATAGTACTGTTTATTCAACAACGACGGGTGATGGTGGTATGGACACAATTACTTTCGATGCAGCGGGGGCAAGATATGTGAAGATCTTATGTACGACACGCGGCACACCTTGGGGAAGTTCTTTCTGGGAGATCGGCATTTTTAACGATAATGAATAGTTTGCAATTATCATGATTTAAGGGAGAGTGTTCTTTGATGTTTAAAAAGACAATCGCTTTCGTAATGGTATTGCTTCTTAGTGTTAGTGCATCTTCCATTTCCTTCGCTCATGTCGATTATTCAGGCATTATTGAAAGTGAATCCAATTGGGTCGCTGGTTTGCAGCAGCCATCGGGAGCTATCGTAGTTTCCAAAACCAATACGTTTCTTTGGCCGCCAGTCACAGGGGCAACGAGCTATAAAATCGAGCCTTATTTTGCGAACTTGGCTGTCATCGGTATGTTGGAGAATCCTTCAGCCGCCAATATCCTTGTAGCGAAAAACTGGATTAATTGGTATTTTAACCATCTGAACCAACCGGATTATAACGGAATCAATGGCTCGGTCTATGTCTATTATGCCAATGCAAGTACAGGTGTGGAAACTTCGTCTGGCGGATATGATTCGACAGATTCTTATGGGACTACATTTGCAACGATGTTGAAGAAGTATGTTGAAGTAAGCGGAGACAGTACGCTGCTTATCAACAATAAAGCTAAGATTGAGATGGCTGTGGATGGATCGATTGCAACGCTCCAAACGGATGGCTTGACCTATTCAAAGCCTGACTATCAAATCAAGTTTTTAATGGATAATGTCGAGGTGAATGAAGGCTTAGCTAGTATGGCATGGCTGGAAAATAACGTGCTAGGAGACTCGACGAAAGGAACCTACTATTCGGGAAAGAAAAGTTCAAATACGACCGGAATCGAATCCTTATGGAATACAGGAAATAATAATTATAACAGTTCAGCGGGTCAGCCTTCGAACTGGGGTGTTTTCTATGCCGATGCAACAGCGCAGGTTTTTCCGATCTGGACGGGGGTTATTCTACCAACCAGTGCGCGAGCAATCAGTCTATACGGCAGTTTGAATAGTAATTACCCAGGCTGGCCGAATTTAAGTACGCCGGATGCATTTCCATGGGCAATCTTGGCCTATTCCGGCAGCGTAATGGAAGACTCGACACGAGTGAATACCTTTCTTACTAACATAAGAGAATCCTATATAACAACTGGTCATCCGTGGCCGTACTATGCGATGGAAGCAGGATTTACGATTCGAGCTGCTAAGAAAATCAGAGATAAAGATAATTTAGCATTATCACAATCAATCACAGCTTCTTCTAGCTCAGGCACTGCAGCCAATGCCAATAACGGTAATTTAAATGATAGCTGGACGGGTGCCACCACGAACAATGAATGGATTCAAACTAATCTTGGAACAAGCAAGACGCTGAATCGATTGGTGATTAAATGGGGTGCTACCTATGCAACCCAATATAAAATCCAAGTTTCGGACGACGGGACCACGTACACGGATGCTTATACGGAAACAGCAGGCAATGGTGGAACGGATGATATCTTATTTTCAGCCGTGACCAAAAAATATGTGAAGCTATTATTCACTACAAAAAGCGCAGCAGGTGGCGTGAATTTGAAAGAGTTTGAATTGTATAACGCAACAGCTGAAGTACCCATCAATCTCGCATTAAACCGAACAGCAACGGCCTCGAGCTTTCCCGCTGATGTGCAGAAGTCTGTGGATGGCAACTTAGGTACACGTTGGGGAAGTGCATCCTTGAACAATGAATGGTATCAAGTTGATCTAGGAGCTGCAAAGACGATTGATAAGGTTGTTGTCAATTGGGAAGCAGCCTATGACACGGCCTATACCATTCAGACCTCAACGGATAACATCAATTTCACATCCCAGTTCTCAACAACTATTGGGGATGGAGGTATTGACACAATTACCTTTTCTCCAACTAGTGCTAGATATGTGAAGATCCTATTAACTACGCGAGCGACTGGTTATGGCAGCTCCTTCTGGGAATTGGAAGTTTACAACACGGGTGGTAGTGGTGGAACTCCTCCAGCAACACCTCTGGTAGATCCTCTTTCTGATTGGACTAAAGCATATTCGCATAGTACCAATATGCAATTAGACTCTACGAGTCCAACGTATTTTGAAGGCGATACTTCAAGGGCTTCGCGGAATAATACGAGTGCAGGAACGATTGTGTATAACAAAACGGGCCTAACATCATTCAGCGCAAAAATTTATGAGTTTGGTGCAGATTTGACCAAGGTTAAGTTTTATTCATCACCGAATGGAACGACATGGACATTGATAAACTCTACACACGATGCGTTGGTTGCCACACAAAGTAATTGGTATAGAACGAATTTCACGAATACGGGAACGATTCCTGCCGGAACGAATTATTTGAAGGTTGAGTTATCAAGTACATTTGCTCCGTATGATACAGAGCTTTCAGAGATTACGATCAATTAAGGGTTGTTATTCCCGTTGGATCAATAACTTCAGTCGATAACTTTATTTTCAATGATATTCGTGATAAATTTTTGCTTATGCATAGTGATGCATAAATAAAAATTGTGTTAAAATTTTCCTCTAAAGAATTCTGAAACAAATCGCTATATCCGCTGAGATGATCTTCAATTTCTATTGAATTCTGAAACAACAATATCGGAGCGCCGCGGGTTTGCGGGCTCCGTTTTCTAATTAATTCTGGAATATCACAGTTTTTTTTAAAAAAAGTCACGATAGATAATGACTGAATAGTCACGATTTTCTTCCTGATGCACAATACATTCAAAGATATTCCTAAAGAAATACGGGAATCCGCGATGGTCGACGGGGCGGGCGAATGGCGGACTTATTTTCAAATCCTGCTTCCGCTGGCAGAACCAGGCGCCGTCGCGCTGATGGTCTTCACTTTCATGAACATTTGGAACGACTTCATGCTGCCGTATGTGTTGCTAGATCGACTGAAAATATACGATATCCATTGGCCTGCATGCGTTCCAGGGGAGAATGCGACCAATTACGGGCTTATTTTTGGAGGCACCCTCATCAGTATGATCCCAAGCATCATTGTTTATCTCATTTTCCATAAACAATTCGTAGAAGGTATGACTTCGGGATCGAATAAATAGATTTCAGAAGGTTGAAATCAGCATTATGCTTGATGATTGGAGATGATCTTCCGTATGACCATGCATCCTGAAGTGTGGCATATCAGTTATTTCCAGTTAAGTATACGTATTGTCTTATCGCTAGTCATTAGGGGCCGTATTGGTCTTGAACGGGAGTGGGGCGATCATCCAGCTGGTTTTCGCACGCATATCTTGGTCAGTCTGGGCTCATCGTTAATTATGCTGCTTTCCATTTATGGCTTCTGCGAATTTGCATACGAAGCGAATGTGCGGATGGATCCTGCCCGATTAGGTGCACAGGTTATCAGCGGCATCGGCTTTTTGGGCGCCGGGACAATTCTTCGTACGGGGATGTCAGTATCGGGCCTGACGACAGCTGCCTCGCTTTGGGTTATGGCGGCTTTAGGGCTCGCTGTAGGAGCTGGGTTCTACTATTGCGCTTTACTAACAGCACTGCTTGTTCTCGTAAGTCTGTTTCTTCTGAATAAACTGGAAAAGGGTATGACCAAAAATCGGAATCACATCGAATTGATGCTGGTTTCATGGAGGAAACCACGGGGAAATTGAAGTCAGTTTTGGAGAAATTGGAGAACCACGGAGTCATCGTGAATCAATTTTCTGCAGATGCGGTAAAGCGTGAAGGAGTGTGCGCCGCTGCTGCAGCTCAGTTTAAAGGTGAGAGTGGGGAAAAAGAACCGCGTTCCGTTTCTTTTGGAGGAGCTGCGGGCGATTGACGGAATAGAAAGCGTTGAATTCCGATCGTGGGACGGTAAGGATTAGAAGGAAAGTCAGACAGGGCGGGTTTTGAGGTTTCGGGATGGTATTATGAGCAATTGTAGGTAATGGTGAAAGTAATCTTGATCAATTATTTGGTTTTAGAGGCTCATTAAATATCAAAATTCGTTCTTTCTCTGTTAAACCCGTGCAAAATTGCGCGGGTTTATTTTTAATGTATATTGGTAGTAAAAAAAGAATATATGCAAGGCAGATCAACAAAATAAAAGAATTTATATCCATGGAAGATAATGTTTGGGGTCCTGTACTCTGATTTTTTAGATTTTGCGGGATTTCGGTCCAATGGATAGATCCAACTTAGACACATGGTATAAGATAGGCATGTGTAACTGGTGGATCCTTATAGCAAATGAGAAACAAACCGCTATAAATCCCTGTAAAAAACATTGACAACTTAAATAAAGGGAACCTATAATTAAGAAAACGGTTGCGTAAACGTTTTTATGAGAAATGAGGGCAATTATTATGCGTTCCGGTATTAAGCAGGTAGCCGAACATGCTGGTGTTTCAATAGCATCTGTGTCTCATGTTATTAATAACACCCGCTATGTATCGGATGAAGTTAAGCGCAAGGTTTACCAAGCGATGGAAGAGCTTGATTACCGTCCCAATTCAGCAGCCAGAAGTTTGCGCAGCCAGAAATCTAACACTATCGGCCTTATTGTGCCGGTACTTCCCTCGGATACCTCTAATTTCTTCTTTATGATGGTAGCGCAGGGGATTCAGTATACATTGAAGCAGCACGGGTATCATTTACTGCTGAGCAACAATACAACGGAACAAATTGAAGATGAACAAGAACAGATTAAATTGTTTAATTCCAAGATGATTGACGGTTTGTTCATTGCTTCTATTGCTGAAGATGTCAGTTATTTAACTGATATCGTACGTTCGAATTATCCCGTCGTGTTTATCGACCGTAAACCTACCGGTTATATTGGGGATAGTGTACTGGCTGACGGCATCGGAGGCGCTTATGAGGCAGTCCAAACCCTTATTATAAAAGGTCACCGTCGAATAGGGATGCTAACTGGGGAACTTGGTATTACAACGAGCAATGAGCGCTATGAGGGATATAAAAAAGCATTAGCAGATCACGACATTCCATTTGATTCTTCTATTGTGAGGATCGCGGAATCCAAACTTGAGAGCGGTTACGAGAGCGTTAAAGATCTGCTTGCGGAGCAGGAAATAACTGCGCTGTTCATTGCTAATAATGTGTTAACAATGGGCGCCATGAAATACATGCAAGAAAGACGGATTCAAATCCCGACCGAACTGGCCATTATTGGCTTTGACGATTACGATTGGACTCAGATTACTACCCCGCCGTTGTCGGTTATCCGGCAGCCTTCTTATGAGATTGGTGTGAAGTCGGCAGAGATCATGTTAGAGCGAATTGAGAACCCAGGTTCGATTTGCAAAGAATACAGACTGCCAACTGCGTTAATCCTGCGAGGCTCTTGTTAAAAGCTGATATGGCTTTTTTTTGACTATTAGAAAAACGTTTACGTAAACGATTTCCCGATGAAAAAGAAAGGGGTTGCACCATTTAAAATGAGCACATTCAAAGAACCTCTCAAACAGATCAAAGCCAACTACGAGCTGTATCTTCTCATTTTGCCAACTGTGATTTATTTCATTATTTTTAAATATTGGCCGATGTACGGGGTCCAAATCGCATTTAAGGATTTCATCGCTTCCAAGGGATTCTGGGGAAGTCCCTGGGTAGGATTGACGCATTTTCAACGGTTCTTCGATTCTTTTAACTTCTGGACGGTCATTAAGAATACGTTAGGACTTAGTCTTTTCTCGTTAGTGGTTTCATTCCCAGTACCGATTCTTATAGCACTGATGCTTAATCAGCTGCTCCACGAAAGGTATAAACGTTTTATTCAAACGGTCATTTATGCTCCTTATTTTATCTCTACCGTAGTGCTTGTTGGTATGATGTATGTTTTCTTATCGCCTGGAAGCGGGCTCATCAATCACATTATTCAACTGTTTGGCGTTGAGCCAATCTACTTTTTATCTAAGGCAGAATGGTTTAAAAGCCTGTATGTCTTCTCTGGCGTCTGGCAAGAAACAGGATTTGCCTCGGTTATCTATTTAGCAGCATTAGCCGGTATCGATCCGCATCTTCATGAAGCGGCGGTCGTGGACGGAGCAACGAAATGGCACCGGATTTGGCATATTGATATCCCGGGGATTCAGCCGACAATTCTCATTTTGTTCATATTGGCGATTGGGAATCTCATGAATGTTGGATTTGAAAAAGCGTTTCTCATGCAAAATGATTTAAACGCCAGTTCATCTGAGATTATCGCTACGTATGTGTACAAAATTGGTCTGCAGCGAGCGGAATACAGCTTCTCCGCAGCAGTTGGTTTGTTCAATTCCTTGATCAATTTCGTCCTTCTGGTCTCCGTTAACCGTTTTGTCAAAAAAATAAACGGCAGTGGGCTATTTTAAAAGAGAGGAGGCATTCACCTTATGATTACAGCAAAAAGCACTGCTGATAAATGGTTCGACACTTTAAACATTCTAGTATTGAGTGGCTTTGCGCTGCTCATATTGTATCCGCTATATTTCGTAGTTATAGCTTCCGTCAGTGAGCCCGATCATATTTATGCCGGCAAAGTGTGGATTTGGCCCAAAGGTTTTACGCTTGAAGGTTACAGCAGAATTTTATCGGATCCCCAGATCTGGACAGGATATGGAAATTCTATTATCTATGCAGCTGCAAGCGCGCTGATCAGTGTTGCTCTAACGATAGGAGCCGCATATCCGCTTTCTCGTAAGGATTTTTATGGGCGTAATGTGTTTATGCTGTTTTTTGTATTTACGATGTTTTTCTCTGGCGGCTTAATTCCTACCTATTTGTTGGTCAAAAAGCTGGGTATGGTGGATACAATTTGGTCAGTCATTTTGCCATCAGCCGTGGATGCATTCGGAATTATTATTGCCCGGACGTTCTTCCAATCCACCATACCGGATGAACTTAGGGAAGCGGCATTCATGGATGGCTGCAAGAATACACGATTTCTTTGGAGTATAGTTATTCCTTTATCCAAACCGATCATTGCTGTGCTAGTGCTGTTTGCGGTTGTTCGGCAGTGGAACGGATTCTTTGATGCATTAATTTATTTGGAAAATGAAAAACTGTATCCTCTTCAGCTAGTTTTGCGTAATATTCTGGTCCAAAGCCAGCCAATCGGCGACATGGTGTCGGATATTGACTCACTTTTAGCTAAACAAAGGGTTTCGGAACTAATTAAATATGGGGTTATTCTCATTGCTGCAGGACCATTGCTCATTTTATACCCATTCTTGCAGCGCTACTTCGTTAAAGGTGTTCTAATTGGATCTGTAAAAGGTTAGAGATGCGAAGGCAAGCATTAGAGGAGGTGGTGGCGGTCTTGCGGTGATATTAAAAGAGTGCATCTAAGGATCAGTCATACATCTTAACGGTTACATATAAAGAGGAGGGTATCGAGAATGAAGAAAAAATTAACGACAATAACGATGGTGACGATGAGTTTGAGTCTGGTACTGGCAGCATGCAGTGACAAAACGCCTGAGGTAAAAGATACGGTAACCCCACAAAACAGCGAGAAAGCGGCAGCCAAGAACTTTAACGAAAGCGGTTACCCGATCGTAAAAGATAAAGTAACAGTGAAAATGGTATCACCGAAAGCTCCACTTGCACCGAATTACGGAGAAATGGAGATCTTCAAACGTCTGGAAGAACAGACCAACGTGCATGTGGAATGGGATAATGTGCCGGAAGCGAACTACAACGATAAGAAGAACATTCTGCTTGCAAGCTCTAACTTACCAGATGTCTTCTACGGCGCTCGATTCACAGATAACGATTTGATGAAATACAGCAAAGACGGCACGATTATTCCCATGAATGACCTTATCGATAAGTATATGCCTAACGTGAAGAAACTGTTTGAAAAAAGACCGGAGCTGAAAGCATTCGTTACTGCCCCCGACGGAAAAATTTACTCCCTTCCTGTGGCGGAAGAGCTGGGCAAAGGGCAAGCTGGCATCGGTTCGAATCCGGATTTTCTCTTCTTGAACAAAGCATGGCTGGATAAGCTGAGTTTGAAGATGCCTGTGAGCATTGAAGAGCTGCACGATGTGCTTAGCGCTTTTAAAACGAAAGACCCTAATGGTAACGGTAAAGCCGATGAAGTGCCGATGTCTTTTATGAATACCTTCTGGACTGGAGATATCGGTTATTTGTTCGGAGCTTTCGGAGTTCCTGACAAAACGTATCAGCCTGGCGATAACTCGTTTATTGAACACTTGAATGTGAAAGACGGCAAAGTGAATTATGCGGCAACCGATCCCAAATACAAAGAAGCAGTCTCCTATTTTCACAAATGGGTTGAAGAGGGCCTTATTGATAAAGATTCCTTTACTTTCAACAACAATCCAGCTCCTTACTTTGCAAAAGGAAAAACGAAGGATGTTACGTTAGGCTCCTACCTCTGGTGGGAAGAGACGGAAATTGTCGGACCGGACCGCGCCAAGGATTATGCGCTCGTACCGCCTTTCAAGGGCATGGTCGTGAAATATAATAATGGCTCTCCTTGGAGTCGTGGAGGTCCTGTCATCACGAAAGTAAACAAAAATCCTGAAATCACAGCAAGATGGCTAGATTTGCAATATGAGCCGAAGATGGCTGCGCAGCTTCATTGGGGACCGATTGGCGTTGCATTCGATGAAAAAGACGGCAAACTTGTACAGAAACCACTTGATGCAGGGGTAGCCGCAGGAGAATTCCGTCAAAAGGTTGCGCCGAACATGACGGGTGTTATCTTGGCTGAGGATTTCCAAAACCTCGTCGCTCCCGAGCCTCGCGCATTGGAAAGAATGAATCGCATCAAGGATACCTTCGTTCCTCAGATGGAAAAAGAGAATTACCCGAGTATTTTCTTTACGCCGGAGGAGCTGGATAAAATCGGTAAAATTAAACCTGATCTTGCCAAGCTGACCAATGAAAAACGCTCCAAATGGTTGATGGAAGGCGGCGTAGAGAAGGAATGGGATTCTTATTTAACAACGCTAAAGAAAATGGGATTAGATGATTTGTTGAAAATCTATCAAGGCGCATTGGACCGCTACAACAAAGCGTCCAAGTAATGAGAAATCAGGAGGTATCCAAGCATGGAACCTATTGCCTATTGGTCCTTCGATGAGGGGCAGGGGTGTTTAGCGCATGAACGAAGTACGAGTAGTAAGGATCAAATTCATTATGCGCTTGCCAAAGGCCGGTTTCAGCCTCCGCAAGATCCGGTTTGGCGGAAAGGCATTCGCGGGTATGCCCTGTTATTTGATGGTTATTCAACATGGCTGCAGCGCTCAGTAGACCAAAGTCCAAGGTTGTCGAAATCGTTGACGATTACCACTTGGATAGCTCCACGCAGCTATGACTTCGGAGATGAGCAGCGCCTAGCAGCGATCGTGAATCAACATGACAGAGAACGCTGCGAGGGTTATGTATTTGGATTATCCCGTCATGGGTCTTGGTCACTCCAGCTTGCGTTAGGCGAAGAGTGGGTGGAGGTCTGGTGCTATGATCACCCGATCCCTAAGGGAGCGTGGTCCTTTGTCTCTGCTACGTACGAAGCTTTAACAGGTCTTATGAAGCTATATTTAAATGGTTGTAAGGTTGCCGAAAAGCAGCTTTCAAAGAAGGATATCGGGATTACTGCAAGTACGGAAGATTTGTTAATAGGACGAAATAATAAGGGGGTTATCTTAGCAGAAGCCTTTACTATGAATATGTTCGACGGATTGATGGATGAGCTTCGTCTCTATGATCTTGCGATGTCTGAGGAGGATATCGCAAGATCATACCGGGATTATTTAAGCGAACACGGCGGGGTTGTACCAGCTATTCCTTACGAACATCTGGCCATTCATAGAGCTAACTTTGCCCAGGATCGGCATCGTCCGCAGTACCATTTGACTTCACCGGGTCATTGGATGAATGAACCGCATGCGCCTATTTATTTCAATGGGCTCTATCACTTGTTCTACCAGTTCAATCCGAATGGCCCTTTCTGGCATTATATCCATTGGGGACATTGGGTGAGCGAGGATTTGGTTCATTGGCGAGATCTTCCGGTTGCTTTAGCGCCAGAGCCCGGTATAGATCCGGACGGGATCTGGTCAGGCAGTGCGGCGTTTGATGAAAATGGATATCCGGCCTTATTTTATACAGCAGGGAATTACGCTTGTTCTCCAAATCAATCGGTAGGTCTTGCTTATACGACTTATCCGCAGGATGGGGATCTAGATTTGAAAAAATGGGTGAAACATTCTGAACCAATTGTTGTTCAGAAGCCTGGAATAGGATACTTTGGTGAATTCCGGGATCCCTTTGTTTGGAAAGAAAATGATACATGGATTATGCTCGTCGGTACGGGAATTGAGGGGAAAGGCGGTACCGCGATGGTCTACCACTCAGAGAACTTAACCGATTGGAAGTTAGAAGGTCCCCTGTATGTAAGCAATTACGAGCAATACCCCTACCTTGGGGTTGTATGGGAGCTTCCTGTACTGCTGCCGCTAAAGCGTGATGGCCAGGAAACAGGTAAACATATTTTGCTAATAAGCCCATGGGGGCCAGAAGCAAAAGTAGAAGTGAATTATTGGATGGGAGAGTGGGATAGCAGCCGTTTCCGCTTTATCCCGGATCATGAAGAACCAAGGCTCATTGATGTAGGTGATTTCCATTTCACTGGCCCAAGCGGTATGGTTGATCCTGTAACAGGAAGATCGCTGCTGTTTACGATTGCTCAAGGTGAGCGAACACCAGAAATCGATTACGATTGTGGTTGGTCGCACGGTGCCGGCATGCCGATCAGTTTGACTGTGCGGGAGGATGGGCAGCTCGGGATTGAACCTATCGAGGAGATGCGTCAACTCCGGGGCGCGCAGCTTCTGAACTTACAAAATGTTAGCTTGGATGAAGCGAATGAGTGCTTGCAGCACATACAGAATGATTCATTTGAGATCGAGCTAACCTTTGGTCCAGGAGCCGTGCACCAATATGGAATTTCGGTCAGACGAACACCAGATGGGGAAGAGGAGACGGTTCTATTCTATGATCAGGATCGCGAGCGACTTGGCGTGAATCGTAATAAATCAACGTTAGATGTGCGTGAACGAACGACAGGCATTCAAGAGGGTTTGCTTGAACTCCATGGAGAACCACTGAATTTGCGGGTGTTTGTTGATCGTTCATTGATCGAGGCTTACGCTAACGGGCAAAAATGCTTAACGACACGCGCCTACCCATCTAGGTTGGACGCGCTAGGTTTACTTTTGCATGGGGAGCGAGACATTCGAATCATGTCTGTGCAAATGTGGGAGATCAAACCGGCATTTCAAGTGTCGGTGTAGAAAAAAGGAAGAGCATATCGGGAGGTAGAGAGAGCGATGTATGATATCGTTGCATTAGGTGAGGTGTTAATCGACTTCACACCAGCTGGGCAGTCAGATTTAGGATATGTTTTATTTGAACGCAATCCAGGAGGCGCGCCAGCCAATGTGCTGGCTGCATTAGCCAAGTGGGGCAAACGGACTGGCTTCATCAGTAAAGTAGGAGCTGACAATCACGGACAGTTTCTAGTGGATACGCTAGAAAATTGCGGTATTCATACGCAGGGCGTAGTAATGAGCAAGGAAGCAAATACGACGCTGGCTTTTGTTCAATTAGATGCAAGTGGCGACCGTTCCTTTAGCTTTTATCGTAAACCAGGAGCTGATACCCTGCTAGCAGAAGATGAAGTACGCTTGGATTTAATCGCGGATTCAAAGTTGTTTCACTTTGGCTCGTTGTCTATGACGAATGAACCCTCAGCTTCCGCGACAAAGAAAGCACTCCTTTTCGCAAAGGAAAATGGCTGCAAGATATCGTTTGACCCTAATTTGCGAATTCCGCTTTGGGACGATTTGGAGCACGCCAAACGTATGATGGAGTTTGGGTTGGCTTATGCTGACTTCGTGAAATTATCCGAAGAAGAGCTCGTATTCCTAACGGGTGTTACGGATCTTGAAGAGGGATCACGCATGCTATATGAGACCTTTGGTACTTCGGTCATCTTAATAACACTAGCAGAAAAAGGAGCTTTCTACCGCTTGGGTCAAAGTACGGGAAGCGTTTGTGGATATGCAGTAGATGCCATAGATGCTACAGGTGCGGGCGACGCGTTTTTTGGCGGTTTTCTTCACGGATGGTTGGATGCAAATCATGACGTTCACACCATGAGCGAATCTGACATTCAGGGCTTGATCAGCTTCGCCAATGCAGCAGGTGCCTTAACCACGACCCGAAGAGGTGCCATCCCGGCGATTCCAAGTCTAGACGAGATACGAAAGGTGACGAAGATTCATGATAACAGCTAACAATCATACACAATTCCGACCGCAGCTTCATTTCTCACCGAAAGATCAGTGGATGAATGATCCGAATGGGATGGTGTTTTATGAGGGGGAGTATCATCTTTTCTATCAATACCACCCCGAAAGTACGGTTTGGGGACCTATGCATTGGGGTCACGCTGTCAGTCAGGATCTGGTTCATTGGGAGCATCTTCCTATCGCGCTTGCTCCTGATGAACATGGCGCTATTTTTTCAGGAAGCGCAGTGGTAGATAAGCATGATACGAGCGGATTTTTTGCCGGAAAATCGGGTCTTGTCGCTATTTTCACACATCATGATACGATACCAGGGACGGATCAAATTAGGCAAAGACAGAGTCTTGCGTTCAGTATGGATCGCGGGCGCACATGGACGAAATATGCAAATAACCCTGTACTTACGGAGGAAGCTCTTCCTGATTTCCGTGATCCCAAAGTATTTTGGTACGTACCTGGGCAAAGCTGGGTAATGGTCATTGCTGCGGGTGACTACGTTCGATTCTACAAATCATCGAATTTGAAAGAATGGACATATACGGGTCAATTTGGATTAGGGCAAGGCTCGCATGACGGCGTTTGGGAGTGCCCGGATTTATTCGAGTTGCCTGTCGACAATGACGTCAACAACACGAGATGGGTGCTTATTGTTAGTATTGGAGAAGATATTAACTTCCCTGAAGGATCCCGTACGCAGTATTTTATTGGGGCTTTTAATGGGGACACTTTTGTTCCTGAGGAATGTCCTGCCCCCCTACTTTGGCTGGATCACGGGAGAGACAACTATGCAGGCGTTACATGGTCAGATGTGCCTGAACAGCAGGGAAGGCGTCTGTTTATCGGGTGGATGAACAATTGGAAATATGCCAACATCATTCCAACTGCCAATTGGAGAGGGGCGATGACGCTTCCTAGAGAGCTAACACTTGCGACAGAATCAGAGGGAGTCCGACTCCATCAGAAGCCGATCCGCGAGCTGGAGGCTAAGAGGCGGAATAAAATAAATCGGGCAGCATTCGAGCTGAGCAATTCCGAAATAACATTAACTGACGGCGATTTATTTGAAATTATTGTTGAATTTGAAATTGGCGATGCCTTAGATTTTGGTTTGAAGCTAAGGTACTCCGAGACAGAAGAAACGGTTGTAAGCTATGGCGTTCAGGAGCAATTGCTGTATATGGATCGAAGTCGTTCTGGAGTTACCGATTTTCATGAACATTTTGCATGCAAGCACAGTGTTGTATTGAAACCGGAGAATGGCATTATTAAAATGCATATTTTCGTAGACCGATCGTCCATTGAAGTTTTTGCAAATGATGGAAAGTGTGTCGTGACAGATCAAATTTTCCCATTATCAACACTAGCAGAAATAAAAATGTACGCGAAAGACGGTACTGTTAGAGTGAAATCGTTAACGATTTACACACTTAATTCCATATTGCTTGATTAGTATTTTTTATGAGAAGAAAGTGCTGCGGATAAGATTGCAAGAACCCCCTTACGGATGAAAGGGGGTTTTGTTTACGAAGTACTTCGATAGAAGTTTTTCTCAATCAGAGTCTTAGAAAACTTAGCATCGTCCTTTATTATTTTTTTAACTGGCAGGTTTCAATTGAAGGTAAATGATTATAGGGGATAGTCTAATATGAAAAGTATTAAAGTAATATCATTAATATTAATTGCTGTTGCTTGGGTTACACTTACCGCTTGCTCTTCAAGTAAAATAACGGTACCTTCAGAAACATCTGAAGAAACGTTAGCACCTTTAGTAACAGAAAAAGCAGTACCTGCAAAAAAAGAGCAAGAAGTAGTGGTAGGATTTACTTTACAAAATTTAAGTAATCCATTCTTCGTTGCGATGTCTAAAGGTGCTACTGCAGGTGCTATGCTGCATGGTGCTGATGTAATCATAGTTAGTGCAGAAGGTGATTTGGCTAAGCAAACAGCTCAAATCGAGGATTTTATTACAAAAAAAGTAAGTGTAATTCTATTAAATGCTGTAGATTCCAAAGGAATAGCGGGTGCTGTTAGCCAAGCTAGAGCGGCGGGTATCCCCGTCATTGCAGTTGACGTAGGTGCAGATGGAGGTGTGAACACGGTTGTAACCTCAGATAACTTTCTTGCTGGAAAATTAGCTGGGGAATATATTGTTAAGCGTTTAAATGGAAAAGGAAATGTTGTTGTCATTGATGGTCCTCCTGTATCTGCTGTAACGGATCGTATCAATGGATTTGAAGAAGCAATTAAAGCGACTCCAGGAATTAGGGTAGTTGCTAAACAGAATGGGTTTGGCAACCGTGAAACATCGGTTACATTGATGGAAACCATTTTACAAGTCAAAGGAAAAGGAAAGATTGACGTTGTATTTGCAACGAATGATCCTTCTGGAGTTGGTGCTAAAATTGCTGTTGAACAAGCAGGCCGCGACAAAGAAATGTTTATTGTTGGTGTAGATGGAGCGCCAGATGCCGTTAGTGCGCTTAAAGAAAAGAAAAGCTTCGTCGCAACCTCAGCACAGTATCCGTTTGAAATGATTAAATTGGCAATGGATGAAGGCTTTAAAGTTCTAAAAGGTGAAAAGGTAGAATCGTTAATTAAAATTCCTGTTGACTTGATTACTCAAGATAATGTGGAAACCTACAAAGGTTGGTAATATTCTTTATCAAATTCGAAAGCATAGTGGTGAAATGTATGTATAAAATTATCATTGCGGATGATGAAGATAACGTTAGGGAAGGAATACGAGATAGTTTAAACTGGAATGAGTTGGGATTTGAGGTGGTTGGCGACTTTGAAAATGGTCGTGAGGTGCTCCAGGCCATTGAACAGATTCAACCTGATGTGGTTTTAACGGATATTAACATGCCGTTGATGGATGGTTTAGAAGTGTCACGCTATCTTTATGAACATTATCCGCAGACAAAAATAATTATTCTTACGGGTTACGATGAATTTGAATATGCTCAGCAAGCATTGAAGCTAAAGGTGCATGATTATATCTTAAAGCCGAATACAGCTGATGAATTATGTCAAATCCTCTCCAAAGTAAAGGCGGATCTTGATGATGAGAATCGTAAGGTGGAGGATTTAAGCAAGCTTAAGCAGCAGCTAAGAGAGAGTTTGCCTCTCGTTAGAGAGCGGTTCTTGAATCAGTTGGTTACAGGAGAACTACGTGAAAGCAAGCTTGAGGATAAGCTTGCCTATTTGGATATTGATTTACCAGGAAGCCATTATTTAGTTGCAGTGATTGATGTAGATGATCACGGGGAACTGCAAAGATTTTATCCCGAAAGCGAGAGTGAACTACTTTATTTTGCAGTGTGTAACATTAGTGGAGAAATTATTACAAGAAAAAAGAACGGACTCGTGTTCCAAAACAATAATGAAAAAACAATTGTAATCCTTTATGACGAGAATGTGGAAATACTCCGTGAAGAAGCAGCTCTAATTTTCGAAGAGATCAACCTATCGGTACGAGATTATCTGAAGTTTACAGTGTCTATTGGTGTGGGAGATATTTGCTCTTCTCTAAATAAAATTCATCATTCTCATAAAAGGGCTTCATTTGCTCTTGATTATCGTTTTTTTCTTGGAAAGAATCGGATCATACATTTTGGCGATACGGAAGGGGGAATGAGTGAAAGAACTCCTTACGATAAACATTGGGAAAGGAAGCTCAATACTACCTTAAAGTCAGGAACTCAGCAAGAGATAGAATTGATCATTGAGAAAATTATTGAAAATCTTAAGGAATCCTATCTGCCAATGGATCGTTGTTATATTCACATACAGCAAATAATCGTCTCGATTTTGGATGTTTTGGATGAGCTTGAGATTCGCGAAACACTTCATAGCACATCTTCCAATCCATTGACCGAAATTTACGGGTTAAAAACACTTGATGAAGTTGAAGATTGGCTGAAAAATTATTGTTTGCAAACCACAGGTTCCATCCTCGAAACAAGAAACAACTTTTGTAAGATGCAAGCTTTAAAGGCAGAAGAATACATAAAGGAAAATTACGCGGATGCGAAAATTTCCATGGATATGGTTTGTAAGTATCTGGTTCTAAGCACAAGTTACTTTAGCCTTATTTTTAAAAACCATACTGGAGAAACATTCATAAGTTATCTTACTCGGATTCGTGTAGAAAAGGCGAAAGAATTACTTAAATGTACGGATTTGAAGACTTATGAAATCGCAAATCGTATAGGCTATGTTGACCCCCATTATTTCAATTTAATTTTCAAAAAAGCGACGGGTATGACCCCGACAGTATATCGCAGAATGGTGTAAAGGGGCGTAAACATGGTAAGAAATCGAATCAAGCACTTTTTTCATTTCAAAAGTATCCAGTCAACCATTGCTGTCGCTTTTTCATGCTTAATTGTGGTCACAATTACGGTGATTGCATGGATGTCTTATCACCTTTCCACAGATGCAGTGAAAAAAAATTCGAGGGATTATACCTATCAGCTTATGGGACAAGTAAGCTCGAATATAGATAGTTACATCAATTATATGGACAATATTTCGCGAATGGTTCTTTCCAATTATGATATTAAAGAGTACCTTTTGAAGCAAGTATATCTTGGTGCAATTGGTAAGGAAGACTTGAAACAGAAAATATCCTTCCAATTGAATACTGTGTTGAATACAAGAAAGGATATTTCGTCAATTCTTATATTTGGTACAAATGGGGAGATTATACCTTACAATGAAAATATTAAACTAAATCCACAAGTGAATCCAACGGTGCAAAGCTGGTATATGAAGGCAATTGAAGCGAAGGGGAAAGTCGTTATTTCTTCTTCACATGTACAAAATATGATTCTTAACGACTATAATTCAGTGATATCCTTAAGTCGTGAACTGAGTAGTGATGTCGGGAATGAAAAGCTTGGCGTTCTGCTTGTAGACTTGAACTATAGTGTCATCAACGATATTTGCAATAAGATTAAACTAGGAAATAGGGGATATGTTTTCATTGTGGACGCAAATGGAAACATTGTTTATCACCCTGAGCAGCAAATGATTAACAAAAATCAGAAAAGTGAATTGATCTCTGAAGTTATGCGTACTCCTGGCAGCAGCTTTGTGACATCAGAAGGTAAAAATAGCCGGATGTACACGATTAAAGCATCGCAAAGCACCGGATGGAAAATTGTCGGAGTCACTTATGTGGACGAATTAGTCTCCAATAAGAATGAGTTGCAAATGTATACTTTTTTTGGAGGTATAGGATTTCTTATCATCGTAGTTTTGCTCTCTATTATTCTTTCCTTACGTATTTCAAGGCCCATTAAACATCTTGAAAGTTCGATGAAAGAGGTAGAGAAGGGGAATTTCGACATTCAGGTTGATATTCAAAGCTCCAATGAAATCGGGCACTTAAGTAATCGATTTAATCGAATGACGACAGAGATCAAGGAACTGATGCTGCAAAATGTGAAGGAACAGGAGTTAAAAAGAAAGAGCGAGTTGCAGGTATTACAAGCTCAAATTAATCCTCATTTTCTGTATAATACGTTGGATTCAATTATATGGATGGCAGAGACTGGAAAGTCGAAAGAGGTTATCCTTATGACAGCTTCCTTAGCAAAGTTATTCCGTTTAAGCATTAGTAAAGGACAAGAATTCCTTTCTATTTTTAACGAAATCGAGCATATTAAGAACTATTTGACGATCCAGAAAATGCGGTACAAATCTAAATTGGATTTTGAAATCAATGTGGATAAGAGTATTCTTTCCTGTAAGCTGATCAAGATTATTTTACAGCCTCTAGTAGAAAATGCCATTTATCACGGAATAAGAAATAATGCGGGGAAAGGTAATATTCAAATAACTGGCATACGTAAGGGGGATCGTATTCTTCTTCAGGTCATCGATAATGGAATTGGTATGTCTCCCGAGGAGATCCAAAACATTTACCATAAAGATCGTACGTCTGCGAAAGGTAGTGGTATCGGCGTGCAAAATGTGGATCAAAGAATCAAGCTCCATTTTGGCGATCTGTATGGGCTGCATTTCGAGAGTGAATTTGGGAAAGGAACTACCGTCAATATTTGGCTGCCAGTCATAGAATAGAAGTAAATATATAGCCCTAGCCTGATTCTTCATAACAGGCCAGGGCTTTTTTGTTCAGTAGAAAAATTTCAACACTTGCAAGAGAATTCTCTATTATTTTTAGTTTTTATCGAATGTATGATGAAGACGAGGAAAAAACAAATATCTACTCATTTAGGGGTTTTATGAAAGGGGTTACAGAAATGGCGATTAGCGCCCGAAAGTTAAAAAGTAATGTTGCGTTAGGTTTAGCTAGTTTTATGTTATTTTCTAATGTTGTTGCTTTTAGTGGAATATCAACAGCCGCGAATGCTTTACAACATCCTGTCACAATTGCAAATCCTGATTTTGAAGCTGGCGATCTATCAGGTTGGATGACAACCGGGAATGCATTTAGCGATCTGCCCTCATCTATACAGCATTTTTGGGGAGACCATCCTTTTAAACAGAACGAGACTTATCATGTATGGGGATGGAATCCGGAAGCAATAGATCCAAGCGATAGCAGCAAAAACATCTCAGATTCAAGAACAGGTACGTTGAGATCGAGTACGTTCAGGCTCTCCGGGAATGGTGAGGTTAACTTCTTGGTTGGCGGAGGCAATGACATCGACAATTTGTATGTCTCTCTCGTTCGCGCTTCTGATCATACAATCTTGTTTAAAAGCGCTGGGTTCGCATTGCCGGATCAATATGAAAGATATGTGCGAGTGAATTGGCAAGCTCAAGATTACATAGGGGAAGATCTCTATATTGAAGTTGTGGACAATAGCACAAGTCAGCACATTAATGTGGACGATTTTCATGTATATAATGTAACGAATAGTATTGACAATCCAAGCTTCGAAACGGGAGACTTGCGTGGTTGGAACGCTAAGGGCGATGCTTTTTCAGTCTCAAACGCGGTAACTTATGGTGAGGATCAAACCTCTTATTATCAAAAAGGAAAGTACTTTGTATCGGGCTTGAACGGTGATGCCGGAAGCGCAGAAGCGAAGTCAGGTTCTCTGCAGTCTTCCTCCTTCAAGCTAGAAGGAACAGGCGAAGTAAACTTTCTTATCGGCGGAACGAATGATCTGGATCATACCTATGTTGCTCTAGTCAGAGAGTCTGACGATACAGAATTATATAGAGCAACCGGTTCTTCTCTTGGTGATGGTCTTGAATCCATGAAAAGAGTGATTTGGGATGCTTCCGCTCATCTTGGCGAAGTAGTCTACTTGAAAGCTGTTGATCTGGGTCAAGGACACATCAATGTTGATGATTTCCGTGTATATAATACAATTCATAACGTTGTAAACCCTGACTTCGAAACGGGCGACTTAACAGGATGGACCGTTGTTTCTGGAGAAGTACCCGGTCAAGTTTCGCCAACTGTAAATTATTGGCATGAAAATCCAATTAATAAGACAGGTCAGTTCCATTTTTGGGGCGATGATATGAAGCAAGGATCTATCAAATCCAGTATGTTTGTCCTAGGTGGAACTGGCGAGATTAATTTCATGATGGGAGGCGGAAATCTCGATACGCAGTATATTGCTTTAATGCGTGCTTCTGACAATACGGAACTGATGAGAGCAAATAATACACAATTTGCAGATTCGGAGGCGTATGCAAGAGTGACTTGGGATGCGTCGGCTCACCTAGGCGAGCAAGTCTACCTAATGCTTGTGGACCAGATAGCAGCAGGCGGATGGCAGCACGTGAATCTTGACGATATCCATGTTTATAATCTGCCACATGACATTGTGAATCCTGACTTCGAAACGGGAGACTTGACGGGTTGGACTGTTACGAGCGCTGAGGCACCTGGTCGAGTCACTTCAGAAGTAAATTACTGGCATCCTGACCCGATAAATAAAGTCGGTGAGTACCACTTCTGGGGTGATGATTGGAAGGAAGGCACTATCCAATCAAGCACGTTTGTGCTTGGCGGTAATGGTGAAATTAATTTCATGCTAGGCGGAGGTAATTTCCCCCAAACGGAGTATGTTGCGCTTGTTCGTGCTTCTGATGGGAAAGAACTGATCAAATCCACGCATACTGCACATGCAGGTTCGGAGGGGTATGATCGGGTTGTGTGGGATGCTTCTGCATTTACAGGTGAGGAAGTATATCTGAAAGTAGTGGATAGCGTGCCTGGCGGCGGGTGGCAGCATGTTAACCTTGACGATATTCATGTATTCAACAACGATCCGACTGATATCTTGAATCCAAGTTTTGAAACAGGGACTTTAGAGGGCTGGCAAGCTGCTGGTGATGCTTTTACAGGAACCGTTTCCGCTGAGACAATGTCGGGTGAAGACCCAATCAACCCAATAGGCAATTACTATATCCAAGGCTTAGCTGGCGCTGGTTCGGGTAATGCGGATGCAAAAACAGGCTCTCTCCAATCGTCAGTCTTTAAACTTGGCGGCAACGGTGAAATTAACTTTATGTTAAGCGGTAATCATGATCCGAGTAACCTATATGTTGCGTTAGTAAACGCGGAAGACAATTCAATCCTATACAGTGAGACACCGGCAAATGGTGAGTTAAACCCTGAATCTCTTCGACGGATCGTTTGGGATGCCAAAGCCTACTTAGGGCAAAAGGTGTTTTTGAAAGTGATGGACAATAGCCTAATAGGACATTTGAATGTCGACGATTTCCATGTTCGCAACACAGGTTCTCCTTCTTATATGATGAATAATGAAGATTTTGAAAAAGGAGATTTATCTGGATGGACAGTAGGTGGCGACGCTTTTTCAGTTTCTGATCAGGACACTGATTCTTCGGGAATTGCCTACGGGCAACAGCGCAATTATCATGTTGTTGGACATAACGAAGCGACAGGCACTTTAACATCCAGCACATTCAGGCTGGCAGGGACAGGGACTGTTAATTTTAAAATTAGCGGAGATATAGATGTTGACCATCTTTATGTGTCATTAGTTCGAGCATCTGACAATAAAGAATTGTTTAGAGCAGCAGCTCACAACTCTAACAGCTATCAAACCGTTATTTGGGACGCTTCGAAATTTATAAACGAAGAGCTTTATTTCTCGATTGTCGACAATGTGGCGACAGGTCATCTCAATGTCGATGATTTCAACTATTATGTGTCTCATGAAGTTATGAATGGCGATTTTGAAAGCGGAGACCTACGTGGTTGGAAGGTCGTTGAGGGTAACGCATTCGATAATACGATTACTACGCAGGATAAATTCTGGGGAACAAAGCCATTTAAGCACAGTGGACTGTATCATCTCTGGGGGTTTCAAGGCGGTGGAGACGGTAGAAAGGGAATTATGGAATCCAGCCATTTCATCGCTTTGGGCGATAAGAATATCCCTACATCGGGAAGATTAACTTTCCTGATGGGCGGTGGTTCGGATATTGACAACTTATATGTTGCGCTTGTAAGGGATCGAACAGGCGAGATTCTTTACACGTCTACAGGTATGAGTGATGAGCAATATTCAGAACATGTTTTTGACGCTACCCCGTATGCAGGGGAAGAACTCTATTTCCGGATTGTGGACCAAACAACTGCCGGATTTGGACATCTCAACCTGGATCGCTTTGTAACGGTGAATGCAGTTTCACAATTGGAAAACTCTGGTTTTGAAACTGGTGATTTGTCTGGGTGGACGCTGGAAGGTGAAGCATTCGCAGATTCTGTCTCAAATTTACTCGGGAATGGGAACTATGGAACGTATTATGTGAACGGGAATAAAGCGAGTAACCCTGCCTTGACAGGTACATTGTCATCCAAAGTATTCCAATTGACAGGGACTGGTATTCTGAGCTTCTTGGTCGCTGGAGGTAAGGATGCTGCTCAACTGCATGTAGCTCTAGTCAGAGCTTCTGATCATATGGAACTGTTTAGAGCCACGGGATCGGACTCAGACATATTTCAGGATGTTACATGGGATGCTTCAGCTTACCTGGGGGAAGAAGTATATTTTAAAGTTGTAGACAATAAAACTTCAGGGATTTTCGGATATATGAGTGTAGATGATTTTCAACTGAGTATTCCGCGTGAAAAATACTTAGAACAATACAGACCACAGTTCCATTTTACACCTGAGAAAAATTGGATGAATGATCCGAACGGTATGGTCTATTTTGATGGAGAGTACCATCTGTTTTTTCAGCATACTCCATTCTCCACATCTCCTGCCTTCGATAAGATGCATTGGGGGCATGCGGTAAGTAAAGATCTTACACATTGGGAAGAGCTTCCAGTAGCTTTGGCGCCTGATGAGCTCGGTGCTATTTTCTCTGGTGGTGCTGTATACGATGCGAATAACACATCTGGATTCTTTAATGAAGAAGGATCAGGTCTGGTAGCGTTCTATACTCAAAATGGGGCGAAACAGGTGCAGAGTATTGCTTACAGTAAGGATAAAGGCAGAACATGGATCAAATATGATGGAAATCCAGTCCTGTTGCCAGATGCTGCAGCGGATTTAAGGGAGCCGAAGGGCAATGCGCCGGATTTCAGGGATCCTAAAGTATTCTGGCATGAGGCCACTTCCAAATGGATAATGTTATTAGCGGTAGGACATCACATCGAGTTTTATTCATCGCCCAACTTAAAAGAATGGACTTATGAAAACTCATTTGGTTCTGACGGTCTTGGCTCACATTTTGGCATTTATGAATGTCCTGATTTGATCGAATTACCCGTCGATGGAGATCCAACCAAGAAGAAATGGGTTATGATCATTAGTACCGGCGATGGTAACGGAAACAGAAGAGATGTTGACCCAGAGCCTCCTGGCAAAGGATCAGGTATGATGTATTTTGTCGGCACGTTCGATGGCAAAACCTTTACACCTGATGAACGGCCAACTGCTGATCAATCCAATTGGATCGACTATGGTTCAGATTTCTATGCAGCAGTAACATGGAGCAATATTCGTGATGAGCTAGAAAGACCCGTATGGCTCGGCTGGATGAGTAACTGGAGATATGCGAGCAATACGCCTACAAGTACTTGGCGGGGTGCAATGAGCATTCCGCGTACGGTTGAGCTTAAGACGACAACGGATGGAATCCGTCTGATTCAGCAGCCGGTTCAGCAGTTGGAAGAATTAAGAAAGCCGGTTCTGCATTGGACCAATTTCCAAGTTGGGCAGGATAATAATGTGTTGCAAGCCGTATATGGAAGTACAATGGAAATTGTCGCGGAATTCGGTATTCAGGATGCGTCAGAATTTGGATTCAAAGTTCGTAAGTCCAACTCTCAGGAGACAGTGATCGGGTATGACACGTCAAGTCAAAAAGTGTTTGTGGACCGTACACATTCTGGAGGGCCTGATGTAAGTGATATTGTCCCTGTCCGACAAGAAGCTCCTCTTATTCCGGAAAATAACAAAATTAAACTTCATATCTTCGTAGATGAGGATACCCTTGAAGTGTTTGCAAACGATGGGAGAAAAGTTTTCACAGATCAAATATTCCCTGATTCGAACAGTAAGGGCCTCGAGCTTTATGCTGAAAATGGGGAAGTGAACGTCAACTCTTTAAGTATTTATCAACTTGACAGTATTTGGGCAGATAGGTCGATCAAGAAGCTTCAAATGGATAAAAGAAGCTACACACTTGAAACGAATAGTACCCTCTCAACCGTTGTATCGGCTCTTGTTTTAAGTCCAATGACTCAAACTGTAAGCCAAGCGGTATATGGCGGTGCCATTCCAGATACAAGCAACTCTGTAACGGGAATCGTGTATGGAGGTTTGCAGGGTATGCCATTAACGGTATATGGATATGGCGATCTGACAAGCAAACAAATTGTTACGGACCAAGCTGTCTTCAAAAGCTCTGATCCTTCTGTAGCCATTGTGACTGCTGCTGGCAAAGTGTACGGAAAGCGACCAGGTCAAACCTTGATTACAGCTGCGTATAAAGGACATGTGACAACAGCTTCTGTCACGGTTTTACAATCATATGAAACTCATTCAGACCCTACACCAGAAACCCCAGTAACTACAGGGGCGGGAACAACGCAAAACAATCAGGGCCGACTTGTTGTTCCGACTAGTTTAATTAATAAAATTGCTGTGGGTAAAGTTTCGAAAGAGACGTTGAGTAAAGCGTTGGATGCCGCAAGGGCTGACGCGAAAGGCACCAAAAAAATTACAATCGAATTGGACAAAGCGGATGATGTTAAAGGGTATAGCATCGAGATACCATCTGCGTTCATATCGAGTAATCATGCTAATCGACAATTTGAAATTCGTAGTCCAATAGGCACCATGACTTTATCGAGTCAGATGTTTACCGAAGGCGCGTTCAATGAGAATGACAACATTGTATTAAGTATGACCCTTGTTGATCGTGATGCAGCTGGTAACGGCAAACAATCAGAAATCGGAGCAAGACCAATTCTTGAATTAAGTGCCACTTTGAATGGTAAAGTTATTCCATGGCGTAATGCGGATGCTCCGGTACAGGTAGCTATCAAATACACGCCTACAGCAGAAGAAATGAACAATGCAGATCATTTAGTTGTCTGGTATCTGGATCCATCCGGCAGCATCGTGCCTGTTCCGAATGCCAAATTTAATAAAGCAACAGGTGAAATGATCTTTAAAACGATCCATTTCAGCTATTATGCAATTGCTTACGTGAATAAGTCCTTCGATGATCTTAATGATTATGCTTGGGCTAAAAAGCAGGTCGAACTCCTTGCATCCAAAGGCATTATTCAAGGCACAACAGAGACAGCATTTGCTCCGCAAGAGGATATTACAAGGGCAGACTTCATTCTGCTGCTTGTACGTGCACTTAAATTAACGGCCCAAGCGGATTCCAGCTTTGATGATGTTAACTCTGACGATTATTATTATGAAGCGGTCAGCATCGCCAAAAAGTTAGGCATTACCACTGGCATAGATGGGAGTCATTTTAACCCGAATGCTTCCATTACAAGGCAAGATATGATAGTTATGCTGAATAGAGCGATGGCTGCAGCGAAACGCGATACAGCCAAAGGTGCAAAATCGGATTTGACTGTATTCCAGGATAGTAATGATATTTCGTCATATGCCATTGACAGTGTTTCTTCTCTTGTGAAATCCCATATTATTGAAGGAAACAACGGGAAGATTCATCCACTCGATCATACGACGAGAGCTGAGACGGCTGTAGTCCTTTACCGATTATTGATACAGGAATAATCGCAGCCAAGACGAATGTGTTGGTGTGAAGAGAAGTAACAAGATAAAGCCCTACCCTGTCATAACAGGCTAGGGCTATTTTGTGTGCGCCCAGCATGTTCGCTATCTCTAGGGTTCAAGCCCCGAATAGCATAGGCAGTAGTAGCCATGCCTGATTCCACATCATGCTAAGTCTTTTATATCTGAATGAAGATAATAGAAAAATTTCAACAGTTTCAAGAAGATTTTCTATTATTTTTTGTATTCATCACAGGTATGATGAATACACAGAAAACAAACATCCACTCTTTTAAGGAGGTGAGATTTCTTTTAGGTAAGTGTTAGTGTCAATCATGCTTCAATTGGGGGATTTGGTTGTATCAAAAAAAAAGGAGTGAGAAAAGAACATGCTAAAGAGATTTACAATTGGCTACTTGTGTCGCTAAACGTGATAGACAATTGGACTCTAAAACATGTTCATAGAAAAACATTACACTTTAATTATCACATAGCTTCCTATTATTCGCCAAACTTATTTTTAAAAAATTATAATAATTCGGAGGAATTTGAAAATGAAAAACATGAAGATTTTCTTGTTACTATTTGTTGTATTTGCACTTTCGGCTTGTGGTAAAGCAGTAGAAACAAAACCCGCAGCAGCAACTGGGGCGCCAGCAGAAACAGCTAGCGCAACTAAAGCAGCAGAACCGGCACCAAAGAAAAAAGTAGTTATTGGTTTGACCGTACAAAACTTAAGCAATCCTTTCTTCGTAGCGATGTCTAAAGGTGCAGCTGAAGCTGCTAAGAAACACGGCGGTGAAGTAATCGCCGTTAGTGCAGAAGATAATTTGGCTACACAAACCGCTCAAATCGAAGATTTTATTACTAAAAAAGTAAGTATGATTATTCTAAGTTCCGTAGATACCAAAGGTATCGCAGCAGCAGTGGGTCAAGCTAAAGCAGCAGGTATCCCAATCATTTCTGTCGATACAATTTCTGAAGGTGGCGTTAATGCGAGTGTAACTTCCGATAACGTTCAAGCAGGACGTATTGCGGGTGAATATTTGGTTAAACGGTTGAATGGAAAAGGAAATATTGCCGTATTAGATGGACCGCCGGTGTCCGCTGTAACAGACCGCATTGCAGGATTTAATGAAGCTCTCAAAGCAGCTCCGGGAATTAAGATAGTTGCAAATCAAAATGGTAACGGTAATCGCGAAACATCGCTTGCTAAGATGGAGACCATTTTACAAGCAAACGGTAAAGGACAAATCGACGCTGTATTTGCTATTAATGATCCAACAGGTATTGGCGCCAAAATTGCTGCAGAGCAAGCCGGTCGCGACAAGGAAATGTTTATCGTTGGTGTGGATGGATCTCCTGATGCAGTGACAACACTGAAAGAAAACAAAAGCTATGTTGGAAGCTCGGCACAAAACCCATTTAATATGATTACAATTGCGGTTGAAACAGCATTTAAAGTTCTTGCTGGCGAAAAAGTGGAACCATTAATTAAACTTCCAACTGACTTCATTACGACAGAAAACGTAAAAGACTATAAAGGCTGGTAGTTTTATTCTTACGATGTGGTTACTCTCTACCTGAGTGCCACATCGTATTCATTCAATTGTCATTAAATGATATTCATTATTAAATTGGTTGGAGTGAGAACATGGAAGCTGTGCAAGCGGAAGTTGAAAAAAACATTTCCTCTGAATCATCGTCAATAGCGTTAAGCATGAGAGCGATCTCCAAGTCTTTCTCTGGGGTTACCGTTTTAAAAAACATAAATATCAACCTGCATAAAGGTGAAGTACATGCTTTAATGGGAGAGAATGGCGCCGGAAAGTCGACACTTATGAAGATTATGGCAGGGATACATCGTCCCGATAACGGCGAGATTAGGTATCGAGGCAAATCGATCACATGGCGTAATGCGATGGAAGCGCGTGAGAAAGGCATTAGTGTCATTCATCAAGAGCTTAATCTTTCTCCGAATATAACCATCGGTGAGAACGTATTGATGGGAACCAAATTTCCTAAAAACAAGTTCGGTATGGTGGACTGGAAGAAAGTTCACGAACGAGCCCATTTTCTATTAAAATCAATCGGATCTGACTTGGATCCAAGATCATATGTCTCAACCTTAAGTGTTGCCCAACAACAAATGGTAGAAATCGCGAGAGCCCTCTCTATAGAAGCAGAAGTTCTAGTGATGGATGAACCAACAGCTTCGTTAACCCACAAAGAAATAGATAAGCTGTTTATTATTATCAATGAACTAAAACAAAAAGGTGTTGCGATTGTATACATCTCACATCGTATGGATGAAATTTTTAAAATTTCTGATCGTTGTACCATTTTGCGTGATGGAGAGTGGATTACAACGATCCCTATCGCCGAAACCAATCCGGAGCATCTGGTTAAGACAATGGTTGGCCGTGAATTAACCGATTTATTTCAAAAACCGCCTTCACATACGAGCTGGATTAAAGATAAAACGCCGGTTTTAGAGGTTAAAGGTTTATCTGATAACAAAAATGTAAAGGATATTTCGCTAGAGGTGTATTCAGGAGAAATTGTTGGGATCTCAGGATTGGTAGGGGCAGGAAGAACAGAATTAGTCAGAGCGATCTTTGGTTTATCAGAAATATCAGCAGGTGAAATTCTGATTAACGGTCAATCTGTGAAAATATCTTCTCCAGAGGATGCCATGCGATATGGGATTGCCCATGTACCGGAAAGCCGTAAGGAACAGGGACTATTCCTAAATATGTCTGTCAAAGAAAATATTATGATGGCTGAAATGTTTAAATATCGAAAAGCAACGCTTTTAGATTGGTCGCAAATCAATAAAGAAGCTGATATGTATATTAAAGAATTAGGCATTAAAACGGCAAGTAAAGAACAAAAGGTAGTTAGCTTAAGCGGAGGAAATCAGCAAAAAGCGCTGCTTGCACGTTGGTTATCCATCCAGCCTAAAGTGCTTTTGTTAGATGAACCGACAAGAGGTGTCGACATTGGCGCCAAAACTGAAATTCATAAAGTTATTTGTAAATTAGCCAAAAACGGCCTTGCTGTGTTAGTCATTTCCTCTGAGCTGCCAGAAATATTAGCGCTGAGTGATCGTATACTTGTTATGCATGAGGGTAAATTACGTGCAAACCTTAGGCGCGAAGACGCGACGCAAGAGAAAATTATGTATTATGCAACGGGGGAGATCAAATGAGCGCTGGAATGGAAGCAATCATTAATAACAAACATAGTATTGGATTATCCATGAGAAAAATTTGGAATCAACTAGGCATGTTAATCGTGTTAGTTGCTATTTGTATTATACTCGCCATTTTTGCACCTAATTTCACGGATACGGGGAATATTCTCAATATATTAAAACAATCATCCGTTAACGGAATTCTTGCGGCGGGTATGACATTAGTTATTCTGACTGGCGGGATTGATTTATCTGTGGGATCTACGATCGCACTTTCGGGCGTTATTTCCGTCATGCTTTCCAAACAAGGAGTTAACCCTTTTATTTCCATGTTCGCTGGAATTGCGGTGGGATTTGCAGCAGGATGGATTAACGGCTTTCTGACTGCAAGAACCAAACTTCCATCCTTTATTGTTACATTAGGAAGTATGACTTATATAAGAGGTGCTGCTTTCGTAATTAGCGGGGGATTACCTACGATACTAGCTTCGGAACCGTTTAAGTTTATTGGATCAGGGAAGATACTATCGGTTCCAACCCCCATATACATTATGCTCAGTGTATATGTTGTAATGTTTATCGTACTTAAATACACGATGTTTGGCAGACATATTTATGCAATTGGGGGAAATGAAGAGGCAGCGAGATTAACAGGTATTAAGGTTGAAAAGACGTTAATTAATGTGTATGCCATTAGTGGTCTATGTGCGGGATTAGCTGGCGTAGTTCTAGCAGGCCGTTTAATTTCCGGTCAGCCGAATGCTGGAAGCATGGCCGAGCTTGATGCCATTGCTGCCGTTGTTCTGGGCGGCACGAGCCTAGCTGGGGGAATTGGTCGAATTCAAATGACGATTATTGGTGTGTTAATCTTGGGCGTAATTAGAAATGGATTGACACTTTTAAATGTTAGCTTCTTTTGGCAAACCGTTATTACAGGTGTTGTTATCGTACTTGCGGTGCTTTTGGATCGTCTCCGTAGCGATAAGTAAGAGGAAGGGCTGTTAATATGGTGAAATTTCGTTTTAAAAGCATACGTACCCGCACAATCGTCACGATTCTACCAATGTTAATTTTATCCATGTCTGCGTTGTCTGCGTTAAGTTACAGTTATTCTAAAAATATCATCAATGCAGAAATTCAAGATAAAATGGCATATCAATTAAACGCAACGATCAACAATATGCAAACCATATTAACAGCGCACAGTAAAATACCTGAAAGCTTAGCACGCACGATTGAACCTGTAGGAGATAAGATTGATAAAGGTAAGTATTTCCAGATTATTCAAGGTTTATTGTCCACAAACCCGGACACCTTTGGAGTTGGGATATGGTATGAGCCCTATCAATATAAAAATTATTTGCAATATTACAGTTCCTACGCCTACCGAGACAACGGTCGCATTTTATTTTCCAATGATTATGATACGAAAGAATATAATTATCCCGAAAAAGAGTGGTATCTGCTTGGTAAAAACACAAAGGAAACCATGGTTTGGACGGATCCGTTTTTTGATAAAACCTCCAATGCTATGATTTTAACAACAGCGGTTCCATTTTACACCAATAATAAATTTCAAGGCGTAGTTACAGCCAACATCAATTTGACCAGCCTGCAGCAGAAGATTTCAGACATTCATGTTGGAAAAAATGGATGGGCATTTTTGTTGGATCGTAATGGGAACTTTATTGCTAATAAAGATAACCAGAGCGTGGCGAATCATCAAATCAAGAATGATTCTAATGTAAGCTTGGCGCAAATTGGCCAAGAAATACTGGCGAATAATAATGGGAATGCCGTTTTTAGTGACGATAGGGGGCTCAATATCGTTTATTATCAGACGGTTCCAGATACATCATGGAAACTAGCCATCGTCATATCGCAGGAGGAGCTTTACCAGAAGCTAAACGATTATTTCATCATCTCGGTTATGATCATAATTGTATTGATATGTATTGTTGTCATGGTGATTTATTTCTACAGTTTATACATTACCAATAACATTAAGAAAGTAAATATTCTTGCTCAATCGATGTCAAGCGGGGATTTAACCCAGACTATACCTATAAAAACGGTCGATGAATTTGGCCAAATGGGCACAAATCTAAATACAATGGCATGTAACTTGAAGTCCATTTTATTGCAAGTATCTGAAAGCGCGAAAAGCGTATCTGAAACTTCTGTTCTTTTATCCGATAATGCGGAACAATCCGCGAAAGCAACAGAAGAAATTGCACAATCGATTCAAGAAGTAGCGGGTGGGACGCATACACAACTTTCATTAACCGATGAAGCTGTAGAAGAAACAAAAGTTATGTTTGTGAATATCAAGAAAATAACGCAACGAATTGAACTTGCAGGCCAATCAGCAAAGGAAGCGCTGCAAACGTCCATTGAAGGAAAAGCGGATATTGTGGAAGCAATAAATCAGATCAATTTGATTTCTCAAAACTCACTCGATTCGGTTGGAATAGTCCGACAGTTAGAAGATAAGTCCAGAAAGATCAATCAGATTATGACCTTACTTTCCACTATCGCCAAGCAAACGAAAATGCTTGCTTTAAATGCAGGTATTATTGCTGCCGAAGCAGGATCTAATGGTAAAACATTTTCGGTGATTTCTCGGGAAATTCGCCTTCTTGCTGAAAATTCAACGAAATCAAATAGTGAGATCGAAACATTAATTACAGAGATCCAGGAAGATATTTCGCAAGTAGTGAAAGCGATGGAACATGCAGATTCATCTATTCAAGAAGGGAAGCTGCTTACGACAAAGGCTGGAGATTCCTTCTCTACGATTCTTAACTTAGTCGATGGGGTATCTGGGCAAGCGGGCGAAATGACCAATGACATTATAATGATTCGAATGAATATGCAGAAAATGGTTGAAAACATGGAGGTAGTCTCTAATCTCTACGGAAGTTCAGCAAGTTCAACCAATCACATCTCGGCAACGACAGAGGAACAGACAGCGGCAATCCAAGAAGTTGCTTCTTATTCCAACGAATTAGCCCATATGGCTAAGGTCTTACAGCAATCTGTAGCTTCATTTAAACTCAAGTAATTTGTAAATCAGATGTGATTAAGCGATACATAGACTAATTGACTTTACGTATGATAGTAACATTAGGTGGTCTGCTTTCAGCTGATAGGCGATTTGGGGAAATCCCAGATCGCCTTTTTATCAATGCCGTGAGGCCATGTAATTATGAGCGAGATGTTTTCTTTTTCCGATAAAAAGAAGGATTAACGCCTTCTATTTTTTTGAACGCTTTACTGAAAGAATGAATATCCGGAAATCCCATAAGTTCCGCAATTCGTTTTAAAGGTTCATCAGTGAATTGGATCATCTCTCTTGCTTTTTCTATTCTCATTAATTGGTGATAGTGGATAGGACTCATTCCAAATGTTTGATTAAACAGGGTGATCAAATAGTACTTGCTGATTCCAGATATTTTGGCAAGTTCATCTAAAGTCACCCTTTGACCAATGTTATGCTTTAAGAAAATTCTGACTTGCTCCAACTCATTGATATTGGAAAATAAGTGAGGATTTCTATTCCAATAGTTTTCGCGCAATAATGCGGTGAATAATTGAATAAATAATCCCTTAATATTTAATTCATAAAATGGCAGCTTCATTTGAAATTCTCTTATTATTTCATTTTGTAATTTTTCTATAGCTAAATGATACCGCAACCGTATATGACTAGCTAGAGGAATAGTTAATCTGTCAATCTCGTCGCTTCGGAACCACTTCATTTCATCGTTTGTCATATTTTCTAATTTTTTAAAAGAAACTTTAACATCGGGACTATCTTCTTGATAGAACAAATCAAAATGCAAATGGGGTTGTCGGACTAAATCAGTTCCAATTTTACTAATCGAATGTCTTTGTTTGGGGCGAAAGAAAAATATGTCACCTGGTTCTCCAAAATAAACATCATCCTCTACAGTAACTTTTAATCTGCCTTCTTTGAGATAAAGGATTTCATAGTCAAATAATACCCTTTCCTCTAAAAACCAAGGAAATGAGACGTAGCTATCCATAGCAATTCGTAAATAAGGAGACAGATTGTGTAAGTTCATGTAGTAACCTCCAACCAAAATATTTGACAAATTAATCATAATTTAAGCCAACGACAATGTTTCATTATTAGTATATCATTGGTTTTGTGGAAAAGAAAACGTTTAACTGAGAAAAGAAAACGTTTTTCCGAGAAAAGAAAACGTTTTCTGAGAAAATCAAACGGTTTTCGAGAAACACAATTTTGGATAAACTTTTCTGTTTACTTGGGGGGGTTCCTGGGGATATTTGAGTGTATTGGAAAGCATAATGACAAAACAAATGAAATTGATGGAGGAACTTACTATGAACGCTTGGCAACCTAATTGTCCTTTAGAAGGACTACCATTTGTTAAATAATAATGAGGGGGTAACTTTTTATGAAATTAAAAGGTAAATTATTATCTGGTGTTCTTGTACTGTGCATGTCTTTTTCAGCGATTTTGGTTGGATGTTCTAGTAATGAAAAGAACCCTGAAAGCACTTCGTCCAATAAAGGACAACAAACTTCTGAGAAAGGAGCATCTGGCTCGTCGGATAAATCCATCACGGTTCTGGTTGAGGGCGGAAGTCCGGCCAATACGGTCGCCAGCCAAACGGCGGAAGAATTTAAGCAAAAGACTGGCTATGAAGTGAAGATTGAAACGGTTCCCTACATCGGTGTCTATGACAAATTGAATGTAGAAATGAAAGCTAACTCAGGTGCATACGATGTTGCCACGATCGATATCTTGTGGTTTCCTGCTTTGGCAAAAAACTTGGTAGCTATGGATGACTTAATGACGGATGAGGTCAAAAATGATTTTGTACCTAATGTAGTCGATGGCGGAAAAGTGAACGGTAAAATTCTGGGCATGCCGGTTTGGACGAACTCAAAAATTTTAATGTATCGTACCGATTTGTTTAATGATCCGAAGGAACAAGATGCATTTAAGGCTAAATATGGATATGATTTGAAGCCGCCTACGAATTGGCAGCAATATAGGGATGTCGCCAAGTTCTTTACTCGTGATACGAATAAAGATGGGGCAACTGATCTATATGGTACGGGCATATTAGGGATGAATAACGGGGATTCGGTTGCCAGTTGGTTGGACCATGCCGCTCAAGCAGGAGCAAAACCTTTGGTTGTGGGTAAAGATAATAAAGCCTTAGTCAACTCGGAACCATATGTAAAAGCGCTGGAATTTGAAACAAAGATTTTACGTGAAGACAAGTCTGCGCCAGAAGGTGCACTAAACATGGCCTCTTCTGAAATTTCTGAAATGTTCTGGAATGGAAAAATGGCTATGATGCTTGAGTGGGCTCATTTCTTTGTCCCTTCTAACGACCCAGGCAAATCGAAAGTAGCGGGGAAAGTGGGGGCCGCTCCAATGATTGCTGGTGATTCCGGAGTAGGGGTTGTGCCTGGACCTTGGTATCAAGTGATCCCGAGTACTTCCAAAAAACAAGATATCGCAAAACAGTACGTGAAATTTATTTATGAAAAAAATGAATTGTTTATGAAAGCATTAGGAGTGGCTGCACGAAAATCGGTCTTTGAAAAATACGGCCAAAAACCTGAATATGCACACCTGAAAGCGCTTGAAACTACACTGGCTGCCAGCCAAACACAAAATCGTCCAATATTGCCACATTGGAACGAAATCGAAAATGAAGCATTAGTCTCTGCAATTCAAGTAGCTCTCTCCGGAAAGGAAACACCGCAAGAAGCATTAAACAGAGCCGCAGCAAAAATTAACGAGATACAAGGAAAATAAATGGAAAAAGGGGCTCAGGTTCGAGCCCCTTTTTAACCGAATTCCAATTCTTACAGAAGGATGATGGATATGTCCCTAAGAGATCAGAAGCTTTCTTTCTTATTTTTTCTACCGGCTTTCGTCTTCATGATCTTGTTTTTTGTTTACCCAATGATGTTGCTTTTTAAAGATAGTTTTTTTGATGATGAAGATCCTTCAAAATTTATTGGTCTTCGGCATTATTCTCACGCTTTAACTTCGGACACATTCTACCAATCCTTAAACAATACAATTGTGTATGTGATAGGTGCAGTTGCAATTGAGTTAATATTGGGCATGTTTCTTGCACTTCTGCTAAGTACAGGGTTTAAAGGCGCCAACATCATTCGTACTTTGCTGTTGAGTCCATTAATGATTTCTCCTTTGGTTTGTGGTTTAATATGGAAATTTATGCTAAACGACCAATTTGGTATCTTAAATGTAATTATATACAAATTGGGCTTGATTAAGAATCCTCAAAGTATCTTGTGGTTATCTGACAGCAAGTTGGCTTTAATTTCCTGTATGATTGCTGATGTATGGCTTACCACGCCATTTATGATGTTGATATTATTAGCGGGCATACAAGGTATACCTGAAAGTTTATACGAAGCTGCCCGCATAGACGGAGCAAATAAGTTTCAAAACTTTTTGCATATCACACTGCCAAGTTTAAAACCGGTCATTTTAGTTGCAGTTGTCATACGTATGATTGATGCAGCTAAATCCTTTGATATTATTTGGGTGATGACACAAGGCGGTCCGAATGGTTCCTCTTCCTTAGTAAGCACATTAATTTATAAATCGGTAGCCAGATACAATCAAGAAGGATATGCAAGCGCAATGGCTGTAATCTTTATGATTATCTTGCTGGCAATCTGTTCATTCTTTTTTAAACAATTCTGGAATCCAAATAAGAAAGCGGTTCGATAGGAAGGAGATCAGCAAGATGGTTATTACTATGAGTAAACAAAAATCCAGAGTTGCCGGTTTATTTGTATTCGTCATCTCATGTATTTTTTTGGTTGTTACTTTATTTCCATACGCTTACCTTGTGTTATCTTCACTGAAACCGCCAAGGGAAGTGATTTCCACAACCCCTACGTTGTTGCCTTCTGTGTTTACTTTAGCCAATTATAATGCCCTGTTTCATCAACTGGCAATCGGCAAATATTTTGTTAACAGTCTTATAACTGCAATGTCAGGTACACTATTGAGTGTTTTTCTGGGTTCATTAGCTGCTTATGGCTTAACCAGATTCGCATCAAAGTTAGGGAATTTATTTCTGCTTTTTACTTTGGGTGTTCGTATGACGCCTCTGATTAGTGTTGCAATACCGATGTATCGTATTATTGGGCAATTAGGTTTAATGGATACAAAATTAGCATTAGTTTTAGTCTATACCAGCATAAACATTCCGTTTGTTATCTGGATGATGATTGGTTTTTTTGACAATTTGCCAAAAGAGCTTGATGAATCTGCACGTGTCGACGGATGCGGGATGTTTGGAACTTTTATGCGTATTATCTTACCGATCTCGCTGCCTGGAATCGCAACTACCTCAATTTTTAGCTTTATGCTTTCCTGGAATGATTTCTTGTTCGCGTTACTTTTAACAAGCACTTCGGCCAAAACGGTGCCAGTAGGAATTTCAGAGTTTTTAACAGCTTACGGTTTGGATCTAGGCCCCATGACGGCTGCGGCAACCATATTTAGCGTTCCTGTCATGCTGTTTTCGTTTGTAATGCAAAAATACATTGTTCGCGGAATGACAATGGGTGCTGTTAAAGAATAGAGAATTTGTATGATGAAATAAAGAGTGGAGGAAATATTGATGCAATATGATCACCATACGTTCCATAATCTCATGTTAGGTAAAGCAGAACAATCGGTTGCAACTATAAAGGATCATGTGGGTAAAGATCCTATGCGCTTAAAGTTTCATTTTATGCCTCCCGCCTATTGGATGAACGATCCTAACGGGCTTATATACTATCAAGGAGAATATCATATGTTTTACCAGTTTCATCCCTATTCAGCCGAGTGGGGTCCGATGCATTGGGGCCATGCAAAAAGTAAAGATTTGGTTCACTGGGAACACCTTCCTATTGCACTTGCGCCAAGTGAAGTCTATGATCTTGACCAAAAAGGCGGATGTTTTTCCGGAAGCGCCGTCGATGACAACGGGATATTGACTTTGATCTACACCGGCACGATTATGAAGGAAGGGCGTGTCATTCAAACCCAATGTATAGCTTCCAGTACCGATGGCGTGACATTTCAAAAATATGTAGGGAATCCGGTTATCTCTGTTCCTCCAGAAGGGAGTTCCTCTGATTTCAGGGATCCGAAAGTATGGAAACACGAAGATAAATGGTATATGGTCGTAGGTTCAAGTAAAGATGGAAAAGGAAGAGCTTTGCTTTATCGCTCGAATGACCTGTATGTATGGGAGTATGTAAGTGTGTTGGCTGAGAGTGACGGTACGATGGGTACGATGTGGGAATGTCCGGATATTTTTCAGCTTGGCGATCGTTATGTACTAATGTTCTCCCCAATGGGAATGGGTGAAAAAAAAGCGAGTTATTTAACTGGTTCATTAGATTATAGTAGTGGGAAATTTACTTGGGATTATTGTGGAGAAGTGGATTGCGGGTTCGAGTACTACGCTCCTCAATCCTTCCTTGATGATAATGGAAGACGTATTATTATAGGTTGGTTGAACGCTTGGGATTGGATGCCGTGGTTTCAATCGTTCGGTCCGACAAAAGCAAACTATTGGTGCGGGGCCATGTCTCTTCCGAGAACGGTTGAATTGGATACAGGCGGACGTTTGAAGTTTCTTCCGGTTGAACAATTGCAAACTTTGCGTAAAGAGCATTACGTAGTAGAGAATGTGTTGGTTGAGGAAGGGCGAAGACCCGTTCCCAAAGAAATGAATGGCGATTGTTTGGAGATCATGGTGAAGTTTTCATTGGAAGATTGCGATGCGGAAGAATTCGGATTGCGATTGAGATGTTCTGAAGACGGTAAAGAAACCTTGATATCCTACGATGTCAACTCCAAGGTACTCCGGTTTGATAGATCCCGTTCAGATTCGTTTAGTGAAGGCGTGCGAACGTGCACGCTCGAGACAACGGCTAATGATTTGGTAACATTGCAAATTTTTGTTGATACTACATGTATAGAAATCTATGCAAATGAAGGGCGCTCCGTGATGTCAAACAATATCTATCCTGATCCAGCGAGTACGGGGATTGATATTTTTTGCCGTGGAGGAACGGTTAAAATGCTTTCATTAAACGTTTGGAAACTCGAATCGATTTGGCGGTGATCCTAAGTAGTATGATGTGTATGGAATTCTCCTGATCCCAATGTGAGACAGCTTTTATGGGATGTTACCGAACACCTAACTTTTTCTACGGTAGAAGGATGGGGTTGTTCCTTCTACCATTTTAAAAGGGCGTTTAAACCCGGATTTTCGTCTGCTTCGAACGGCCATTGATGCACCGAAGAAAAATACTTTCACATTTGGGCGGCGGCGTTATGCAACAGAAGCAACTGCTTCCGATGATACGAACGGAGGTGCAGAGAAATTTAAATGGATACGTTAGTGCGGAAGCCATTCTTACGACTATCGATAAATACATCGTTCCTCCGGGATTAGGGGATAATGCCGGACTGTGCGGGCGTTGGCGCTTGGTTTGAAGGCGTTGAAAACATCTAACGAATAAACCGAAGGGCCTATTGTTTCTGTGAAAGTAAGAATATCGCCTCATCCTGCCTTCTTGGCAAGGATATTAGCGATCTTTTTGACCATATAAGAATTTATAACTTTCCGAGTCTACGGAATCGACCAATAAACCGAAACCTTCTTCAAAGGATAGTTCATTCATTCGTGGATCTTGAAGCTGCCGTAAGTAAGCGTCGGCTAGGCCCTGCAAGCGCAGTTTACGTAGGCAGGAAAAGCACGAATTCGTAAGGCTTTACTTCCAGCAATATCAAGGAAAAAGTAGTTTATGAACAAACACACTAAATTGATAGGAGAATTTATTTATGGCTAGTAAAAATTATTACGACGTAACAGAGTGGCCTGTCGGTAATCCGTATGAGGATATTGGTGAGGTAATCAATAGCATTATAGCAGATATTAAAAGTAGGCAAACGGACACTGATGTGAATAAAGGCGGAAAGCCGGGTGCGGTTATCTATATTCCACCGGGAGATTATCATCTTGGCAGTCAAGTAGTTATAGACATCAGTTATCTTAAAATTATGGGTTCTGGACACGGGTTTACATCTTCGAGTATTCGTTTTAATACTTCTGAGAATGAATGGGCGGATTTGCATGAATTGTGGCCGGGAGGAAGTCGCATACTCGTAGATATTCCCCTAGAAGTAAATGACGAGGAATATAAAGGAGCTGCATTTTATGTTGAACGAAGTGGAAATCCCCGAATAAGTTCGGTAGAGTTTTCTGACTTTTGTATTGATGGTTTGCATTTTATTGAAGATGGTTCAAGAGAAACAAATCCGGAAAACACATACACTAACGGGAAAACGGGTATTTATGTTGCAAGTGCTTGTGACTCATTTCGGATTACAGGCATGGGGTTTGTGTATTTAGAGCATGGAATTACTATTTATCATGCAGATGCACTGACTATACATGATAATTTCATCGCTGAATGTGGTAACTGTATAGAACTACGAGGTTGGGGACAGGCTTCAAAAATAACCGATAACTTGATAGGAGCCGGTTTTAAAGGATATTCAATTTACGCTCAAAATTTTGGTGGACTTTTGATTACAGCGAATAATGTTTTTCCACGAGGTGCGAGCAGTATTTATTTTGACGGTGCGACACGTTCCAGTATCACAAATAATAGACTTCATTCATTTTATCCAGGAATGGTGGTATTTAGGGGAAATTGTTCGGAAAACTTGGTTTCTTCAAATCACTTTTTACGTGACCATGAACCCTGGACTCCTTTTCTGGGAATAGATAATGGTTTAGATGATTTGTATGGTCTCCTCTATATCAGTGGCAATAATAATTCTGTAATTGCTAATCACTTTTCTGAAGGAATTAATACTCAGAACATCAAGCCGGTAGGTGCAACACCTGTAATCATACGTATTGTTTCGGGTAATGGAAATTATATTTCTAATAATCATGTTGTTGCCACGGAGGTTCATGCCAAGATAAGTGATTCTTGTTTCTCTGCGCAAGTAGACGCTTTGTTGACTACCGAAGCATCAGAGCCGCTTACCGTAACAACAGTATTGGTAGAAAAAGAGTCGCTTCAAAATACGATTCTTGATTCGGGAAGTGATGCACAGGTTGTTATGGACAAGACTTTAAATGCATTCAGAGCCACTCCAACGCCAGGAGCATAAATAATATATTCAACTATGTTTTTGTGTAGTTTTTGTTCCAAAGTTTTCTAATTTTTTGGGTGCTTCCTAGCGATGGAAGTGCCTCTTTTTATAGGTTTACCCATATTTGGATAAATGTCCAATAAAGCAGACAGAAAAAAGGAATTTTCTTTAGGAAGACTGCCAGAAAATGTATTCTTTTAAATTTGGAGAAAGCATGACAATGGCAGAATGAGGTCTTCTAGGATTATAAAACCCTTCAATATATTCGAAGCAAGCCAGTTTTACTTCTTTTAACGAAGTAAGTTTTTTACGATTCAGTTCTTCTTTCTTCATATATTTGAAAAAAGGTTCTATTACTGCATTATCCCAGGGATAAGCGAGTTTTGAACAAGATGGAACGATGGCTAAATGGTCTTGTAATTGACGGAGTTCAGAAGAAAGGTACTGTGAGCCTCTATCTGTCTTTTCCAATGAATTATTTACGGAACAGCCCATAGAAGCATCTTAAGCGATTGGTTATGAGATAAAGATGTAAGAATGGATAGCTTCAGGACTCCATCTATCCCCTTAAGGGGGGCTATTATTTTCCTCAAATCCTCAAAACAGATACCGCGGCTCGGTTTCTGTTTTGAGGATTAAACTGTCTATTTAGGATGTAAAATACATGGAATGCAGCGAAGCATCAAGTCATCTATAACACTTAACTAGAACTTAGCTGATCAATCTTCACCCTTCGATATTCCTAGTAAATCCTTGCCTTCATCAGAGATCAATACCACTGCCTTGTTCACAATAGCCATATCTTGCCTCAATCATTTATTGCTATCAGCGCTCAAAGAAAGAGAATATTGATAATTTAATTGTTTCAATAAAGGAACACCATCATTTTTTGGCCGGTAGCCCCTAGTCCTTCTTGCAGTGTCATAGCTTCGCTTGTTATTCGAGATCATAGTCCAAACAGTTAGATTTAGCCATTGAAGTCTATTCAATGGGTATCACTGAATTGAAAGAAGCTGCCGTAAGATATAACGACGATACGTATCTCAAAAAGGTAGAAGAATCACTAAAAATGATTGAACGATTTAAAAAAGGAAGAGAAGAATACCAAAAAAATCAAAAGACCGTTAATCAACTCCGTAAAGAACTCAATCTTCCTGTACTATAGTTTATTTTCTCCACACAACTAGGCTAACTGTGAACTATAGTTCACAGTTTGTTCAATATACAACACCATGAGAGGCTGCCGGCACGATCGGCAGCCTTTCGCTAAGGCATGACTTTGGGCATAGGGGATGATGTTTTCGGTCAAATGTCGTGCCTTTTTATTATGCAGTTCATGACTTTTCACAGATTTGCCGACGGCTTAATCTTGTTATAATTTTTGTGCTAGGAAGAAAGGAATGATATGAATGGACAACCCCTAAAATTAATCTGTGAGTGGCTAGGAGAAAAACCGTGTAATTGTAAAATAAGACTAATGCTCACCTATCAGGTTGAGTAACGGAATAATTAATTTGATGTAATGTGCTTCATGGTGACAACGAAACAATACACTAATGCGATGGGAAAAAAAATTGCAACAATTTCAACCAATCATACGTTTAAGGTACTGTAAGAGAAAGCTACATTCAACGAGGGGATAGAAACTAGCTAAGCATTAGAGAAATGATGGCGAAACAAAATGAGGAGGAATTTACTTGAAGAAGAAATTATTAATTGCGCTTGGACTCACTGGTGTTATCGCAGCATCTATTGCTGTTGGGGCTTATGCGGCAACGGATATTAAATTATTTATTAACGGGAAAATAATCAATGCGGATTTGCAGATCGTAGATGGATCCAGCTATGTTCCTTTGAGGGTTGTTTCTGAGTCACTTGGAGCTGATGTAAAGTGGGATGGGGACAAACGGGAGATTAGAATTACGGGACAAACGGGTCAAGTAAGCCAAACCGTCTATGAGAATACCCAATTTGGCTTCCGTTTCACGCTGCCGGACAGTTGGAAAGGGTACACGATCGTAACGGACAAATGGGAGGGTCTTTCTGTAGGGGATGCGCAAGGCGATAAGGTCAGCGGCGTGAGCCTCAGCATCCGCCATCCCGAATGGACCGCTGAACAGCCTAGACAGGATATCCCTATACTCGTCTTTACTGTCGACCAATGGAACGAGCTTCAGCAAGATAAATTCCACATCGGCGCAGCGCCTATCGGCCCAAGCGAACTGACGCGCAATGACAAATACGTGTTCGCACTTCCAGCACGCTATAACTTTGCCTACCTTGATGGCTATCAAGAAGTGGAAGACATCTTGAAGAGCAATCCGATTCGACCGATGAAGTAATCAAATACTAAAAAAGATTACCCTTTGCCATTCAACGAATGTAACATAATTGATATACTAATTTCATGTGGTATTAATGAATCAAGCCTATAATAAAACTTGCCCCCCTTTTAAATATAAACCTTAGACCCGCGGCCCGTTGCTGTGGGTCTCTTTTTTGTTACTCAATTAAGGTGCAGGATTGTTTAACAATCTACCGAATATGTAGGTACAAAGGGGGAACAACTTTGAAAATTGGAAGCATTAATCATTTACTTTTTTCTGTTACTGATTTAGATAAATCAATTCAATATTACAAGGATGTATTTGATGCAAAGTTATTAGTCAAAGGCAGAAAGTTGGCTTATTTCGATTTGAATGGATTATGGTTAGCATTAAACGTGGAGGATGACATTCCACGGAATGAAATCAAACATTCATATACACATATAGCTTTTACCGTAAAAAGCGAAGATTTTGATACCGTGGTAAAAAAACTTGAAGATTTAAATGTAAACATTCTCCCAGGCCGACTTCGAGATGATAGAGATAAACGCTCTGTATATTTTACTGACCCTGATGGGCATATATTTGAGTTCCACACGGGTACATTACAGGACAGGCTTACCTATTACAAAAGTGACAAATCACACATGGATTTTTTTGAGATATAGGCAAACTATCTTTTCGTTATATACCTAACTCAGAACAATAGTTGTGGAGCAGCCTAAGGCAGCTCCTTTTTCTTTTCATGGAGAGAAGTAATGACTAATTATACAGAAGGGAACATTGACGTAAGGAATCTCAATATGTATGATTCTAGTCGAACATACGGGGTATCATTTAGGGCAAATAATTGACCGAGTACAAAGATTCAACGAGAGGCTATAATTAAACTGAGAAGGATAACGAGAGCTCAATGGGTATCAGGAGAAGGCTTCCGACCGCCTATATCGTACCTTCCTAACAACATAAAACATGGATTTTAAAAAGAGGGTTAATATGGTATCTGAAAAAGATTATTTAGTTCTTAAACACATAGTACAGCGATATTTCGGTAAACAGTGTACTCTCTGTGAGTATGAAGTGCTACTAAGAAAAGTTGATTATTTAGTTGTACGTTTAACCCTTGTTAATCCAACCGAGCGTGTGGTTTTAAAATTAGCGGGACCTAATGCTCCGATTCTAAGTCCGTTTGATCGTACTTTTGCGATTAACCAGCAAGTTCGTAAGCAGACCACGGTTCCCACGTTTGAAGCTCTAGCCTTTGATATGTCATACGATATTGTTCCATATCGTTATCTTTTAATGACACATATTGATGGTCGATTGTGGTCCGATGTAAAAAAGGACATAGATTTGGATGATTCACAGAAATTATATCAAGACTTTGGTCGTGCAGTAGCTCAGCTACACTCCATTGAATATAGGACTTTTGGTGAAATTGGCATTCAGGGGGGAATTAACACTTCGGATCCGAATTATATATCGGCTTTATCAAATCGTGCTGAACAACGCATAAGAAATCCTTACAATCGAGAGTTGTTTGTGTCGCTATTACAACAAAATGAATGTTTGTTTAACGATGTTGTCAGTCCTCGATTAACTCACGAAGATTTGAATCCTGGAAATATCCTTGTTAGAAAAAGGAATGGACGATGGGAGTTAGCGGGTATTGTTGATTTTGATAGTGCGTGGGCAGGTGGATTTGAATCTGATTTGGCACGGTTAGAATTATGGAAGGGAATGATTGGTGAGGGCTTCTTTGAAGAATATCAAACCATCAACCCCATACCCACAAACTACACACATCGTAGATTATTACTTCAATTGCTATGGTGTCTCGAATATGCAAATCCATCTGAGGAACATCATAAAGACACAAAGAATATCTGCGACAAATTAGGAATTCCAGTTGTGACTTTTCTTTAACTGTTTCAGTGGTTCGTTCTAGATTAAACCCTTCGTAGTCTGGAGTGACAATAGGGTGAGCCGTATCACAAGATAAGATCGATCATTGAACAAACGAGGAACTGTATTGGAAGAGGAGCTGCTACTTTGAAGCGGTTTCTTTTTGGATTTCAGGCAGACGTTGGCGAAATCCAACGGCTGAAGCCCTGTGAAAAGTCACGAAATATCGTGATGAAGCAAATCTGCAGGCCATAATGAAGTGAATCCTACCGCATCGTGAAACTGAACCCGAAAGGGATAAGAGGGAGCCGAGCCACGTCTGCCCCGGCGAAGGCCATAGAACGCACAAAGACCTTGGAACCGCAGCGCGGAAGAACCCTCCGGTGTATGGGGAACGGCATGAAGAGAAAGTTGTATCTGGAAATAGGGAGACCCTCCCCCGCACGAAGTTTTTTTTTCGTAAACAGTAGACCTATAAACCCCAAAGGTGAAGAGGCGAGCTGCGGGAAGGGAGTCGGAGGGGGCTATACTACTGTGGATCCGGTGGACAACATAACCCCGGGGAGGGAAGGGCGCCGAAGGGCAATACCCCACTTTGTTTTTGGAATCGGTGTAACTTGTATAAACCCTGGTGAAATTGTACCCAAGTTCCTTTAGAGGATGGAATTGAAAAAGTCTTGTCAGCCTACAATTATACACAAATCCCCCTTCAAGATATCGTTTCATTAGTTAAATGCGTCATAAGCCTTTCCAAAGCATCTTGTGTAAAAGAAATAAATATCCCAGCAATGTTTGATGCGAATGCGTAGTCAATTATGTTTATTTAAGTTAACGGGTAACATATAGCTTAATATCAGAAGGGGCTGCCGCGTGGCAGCCCTTTCTTAATTAGCGGGCAGATACACAAATTGTTTACCTAATTACAAGCCCAGATGGTAAATTTTTAAAAATTGAAAAGAGTCAATTTAGCTGAACGCATTTGTAAGTATAAATCGACTACAGGCTTCTTCCTAACAAGGTACCAACTTGTTTAGCCATTACTTTAGGTGGAAAGGGCATCCCGTTTCTGATCCACCATTCAATTACACCTACGTAAGCAGTACCCGCATATTGCAGCATGACATCGTCAATTAAATCTGTATTTCTTCCACTTTCTCTGTCAATTTCACCTTTGAAGCCTTCAATAAAAGAAGCAAGAAGTCGAGTTCTAAAGGCTGACGGGACCCCTGTACTTGCTAACATCGTCGAAAAAAATAAATAGTTCTTCTCAAAATATTCAAAATATGGGACAAGAGCCTCGTTCCAATCCATCTTACAGGCCCATTCATCCATTTCTCCTAATTCATTGAGATGAGTTTCTATGAGGTTATCTAATAAATCAAATTTGTCTTGATAATGAAGATAAATGGTTCCGCGATTTAAGTTTGCTCGGTCTGCAATATCCTGAATGGTGATATCATCGAAAATTTTTTCTGTCATCAGTCCAATAACCGCGTTTTTCAAAGCTTCCTGTGTTTTGAGAATTCTACGATCCACTTTAGCCATCGTACACCCACCCAACTTCTATGATACTTAACAACTTCAGCCGATCTGTTGAGATCTCAACAGATTACAGTTTTTTAACCATTGAATTTACTTGCTTAATTATATAATAATAGACACAAGTTGGCTAATCAAATGAATTTGATTAATCATCATAATTTGTTTTATGGAAAAGGAGACAACGCCCATGTGCAAAACTCACGTTCTAAGTGTTTCAGCGGCCAAAGCGCCTTTTGAAAAGACTACGATTGAAAGACGACAATTACGACCAGATGACGTGTCGATCGATATTAAGTTTAGCGGCATTTGCCATTCCGATATTCATAGTACACACGGGGACTGGGCTGGAGGGATTTTTCCAATGGTGCCTGGTCATGAAATTGCCGGGATTGTAAAGGATGTAGGGGGGAAGGTAACAAAATTTGCTGTAGGTGACCGCGTTGGCGTAGGCTGCTATGTGGACTCTTGCGGAGAGTGCGAGTACTGCCTCCGAGGCGAAGAGCAGCATTGTACAAAAGGTGTTGTAGCCACGTACAACTCCTTGGACTATGACGGAAATCCAACCTATGGTGGTTATGGCCAAAACATTGTCGTTACAGAAAGATTCGTTGTGCATATTCCGGATCGTATGGAGTTAGATGTAGCCAGTCCGCTATTATGTGCTGGCATTACGACGTATTCCCCTTTAAAACGCTGGAAAGCTGGTCCAGGAAAAAAGGTAGCTATCTTAGGTATGGGTGGTCTTGGCCACGTTGCGATTCAGTTTGCTCGTGCGATGGGGGCGGAAGTATCAGTCTTAAGCCGGGCAAAAGATAAAAAGAATGAAGCGCTCAGTTTTGGCGCGGATCATTATTTTTCAACAATTGACACTGAAACTTTTAACATGCTAACAGGCCGTTTCGACCTGATTCTAAACACCGTATCCGCGCCAATTGACGTCGATGGGTACCTATCGCTGCTTCGCGTAGATGGTACACTCATTAATGTGGGCGCACCGGCGGAACCAAGTCAATACAATGTTTTCTCGCTAATCATGAGCCGCCGTAGTATAGCGGGTTCCTTAGTTGGCGGGCTTCTGGAAACGCAGGAGATGCTTGATTTTGCTGCAGCGCATGGCATTAAGCCTCAAATCGAGGTCATCCGTGCCGATCAAGTTGACGAAGCGTATGAGCGAATTCTGCGGAGTGACGTGCGTTACAGATTCGTTATCGACATCTCCACATTATAGACGAATGAACAATAAACTTAAAAAGCAATCGCTTCGACTAGCCCTAATTCTAGCTGCGTTTTCAGCTTTGGGGCCATTTACGGTCGATATGTATCTTGCATCGCTTCCACAGATTATGGTTGAATTCAAAAGCAATGCATCTATGATTCAAGCGAGTTTAACTGCCAGCTTATTAGGATTAGGCTTAGGGCAGATGGTAATGGGGCCCTTAAGCGATAAATATGGAAGACGGACGCCATTGCTGATCGCCTTGATTCTTTATATCGTTTCATCAAGCGCTTGTGCTTTAGTACCCAATATTGAATCCTTCATCCTTTTACGATTTATTCAAGGGGTTGCCGCGTCAGCAGGCATCGTGATTGCAGGTGCGATTGCTCGTGACACATATAGCGGAGTCGAATTGACGAAGTTTATCTCTCTGCTTACGATGATCAGCAAAGTCGCTCCATTAGTTTCCCCAAATGCCGGAAGTGCAGTCACTTCATTCAGTTCCTGGGTTGGCGTGTTTGTTTTTCTGGGGTTATTAGGAATACTAATAACGGGGATCACAGCATGGGGATTAGAAGAAAGCTTACCTGTAAAAGATCGGGTCACTGGCAATTTCATAGAATTAATAAAAAATTACAATCGTCTGTTTCGGGATCGAATATTTATTGGATATGCCCTAGTAAATGGTATGTTGTTCGCCGGTGTCTTTGCCTTTGTTGCCGGTACTCCGTTTATCTATCAGAACATTTTCGAGTTGTCACCGCAAATGTTCTCGATCCTGTTTGCCATGAATGGTCTTGCTATTATGATTGGATCGCAGATTGTCAAACGAGTGGCAGGTAGCCTAACGGAAGGCAGTATATTTCGGATTGGATTATGGCTATCCTTCTTTTCGAGTTCCGCTATCCTTATTACAGTTCTCTCTAAGGGTTCATTATCGGCGATATTTGTATCAACCTTCTTATTTGCTGTATCCATTGGTATCATAGGACCGGTTTCTTTTACCTTAGCGATGCAATCGCATGGACAGATTGCGGGAAGTGCGTCTGCTGTGCTAGGTACTTTTAAATATGCGTTAGGCGCAGTTACATCCCCACTTGTGGGAATTGCGGGAGAGCAATCAGCCGTTCCATTCGGAATTATTATGATTACAACCAGTTTATTGGCCATCGTATCCTATATCGTCCTCATTAGGAAGGTAGGGACTCAAAGCGATGGAATTAAAAAAGCTAGAACAAATGCCTAACCAACGGAGGGATTCAAAAAATGGAAATTAGAAGAGTCGGTTCACAACCTTCAGGTAAAGGACCATCGGATTATTTTACAGGCACGGTTCGCATCGATCCACTGTTTGAAGCAGCGGAGCCTGCACGCGTAGCTGGAGCCAGCGTATCGTTCGAACCAGGTGCACGGACAGCATGGCACACGCATCCACTCGGGCAAACGCTAATCGTAACGGCTGGCAAAGGGCGAGTTCAACGTTGGGGAGGTCCAATCGAGGAAATTAGTCCCGGTGACGTGGTTTGGTTTCCGCCCGGAGAGAAACATTGGCATGGTGCTTCGCCTACCACAGCAATGACGCATACAGCCATTCAAGAACGGCTTGATGGAAAGGCCGTCGAATGGATGGAAAAAGTGAGTGAGGATCAATATAACTTTTAAAACACGTGAACGTGGCGTAAATAACCATCATTTCCAAGACTTGCAATAGATATTCAGAAGTAACATTGCCGCGTATATCGCGGCTTTTTGTTTTATGAGGTATAGTTGCTCTTATTTCATGACTTTAGATGTTTTTCTTAATTATACTGCAGTTTTCTCAAATAGAACTAAATGAAGAAGGCAGTTGGGAATTGTTTTTAAGGAAGTTGAAAACTTCATCGTGCCATTGAGCTAACGGAGAACATTACTTCAGTAGGGATTCTCCAGCTGCAGTCGTAGCCAGAGGCTCCCTTTTTCTTTGAAAAATTGGGGAGGAACGTTGGGCGAGTTCGTCGACTGTATGTATCAGCAAGTGTACGCCGATTCGGTGTGGGTCGGATGCTCGTGCAATCGGTTATTGCAGAAGCTAGAAATTACTATCAAATACTTGTTTTAAAACCGATAATTCAGTCGCGGATCGCTCACTTGGGTTTATAGCAAAGACAGATTCGGAAAGAGATACTCACTTTCTTCAGCTATGAGAGTTCAGATCAGATTATGGACAACAGGTTACGCTAACGCAGTACGATAGCTTAATAAACAACTAAAATATGGATTTTGTTGGAAATTTGAATGTACCCAATATATACTAAAAATAACAACTAAGAATACGGAAGAACAAGTAATAGGCGCAAATAATTAGAAGAGGATGATGTGAAATGGTTCAAGAAGCGAACAAGAATTTAACATTAGTTCAGAGATTCTTCGAGTGTTATGGAAGTGGCGATTTAGACACAATGAAGCGTGAAATTTTAGATGAAAATGTAACTTGGATAATCCCAGGTCACCATCCACTGGCAGGTGTGAAGAATGGCGCGGATGAGATTATTAATTATTTTGCAACAATTGCCAAAGCTAATTTTAAAGCTGAAGTTATTTCACTTTCAGCCAGCGAGAATCATGTGGTCGATGTGCATCGTGGTTGGGGAGAATACGGAGAGCATAAAGTGGATATGAACTGGGTTCTTGTCTATCAAATTGAGAACGGACGAATTAAGCAGGCACAGAATTTTGCTGCTGATCAACATATAGCCGATCAGTTCTTTTGGAATGTTTGGGGAGACCAGCTCAAACCGGTTCCAGATCGACTTCAAAGTGTCTGAGCTAGTGATTCGACATTCTACTAAAGGAAACCAATTAAGGGCTACCGCGAGGTGGTCCTTTTCTTAACTAGCGGTTAGAAGTTTTCGAGCATTTTGGAAAGACCTTAGTACCTCTTATATTATCTATGAAAGCATGGGGGGAGGGGAATTTACATGCCATTCTCGCCGAAAAAACGCGATAGATGTGCAGCAACACCTTTACACTTCTCATCAAATTAATCTGTGTAGGTTGATGACACCTCAGTAGCCTGTTGAGGGACGGGCAGTTTTCCTCAATCAGTTAAATATATCTGGAAAAACGTGAGGGGATTTCAAGTGAAATATAAATTATTTGATGTTGTGAGATTGCTAAAGGATTTCTCCGAAGAAGGCGTATTTAAGGGAGAGGTTGCAGCTATTGTAGAAGTTTATACAAACCCAATGGAAGGATACGAATTAGAGTTTGTGGGTGAAGGTGGAATTACAAAGGCATTGTTTGCTGTAAGACCAGACGACATTGAACTTGCGGGTAGATAAGTTTAATACAATTTCCCAAGGAGTGAGCTTTTGAATAGCAAATTGCTTGAAGTTTTAATATCTATTGTGCTTGGCTTTTTTTCGGGAATATTACTGAGCGGTGGCCGGATACATATTGAAGAAAGCGGTATTCATATTTACTTGGCTGCATCTTTTGGATAAAACGTCTTTTCGTATTTAAGAGTTATATAATTGAGCTAGTGTTAAGCTAACGTAAGAACGATACTTTATATTGGGAGAAAAATGGGGTGAGCCTACTAATGCAGAAATCGATATTTTATCCCTTATTATCGCTATTCTTACTTGTTGCAATCGTATATGCGGGTTATCACCTATTTTGGTTCCTAATGACTGAACGACCCGTTCCTAAAATACGAACGATCGCGACAGAATTAAAGGTTTCAAACGTTGAATTGTTTGGACCAGCAACTACTGACTTGCTTCATACAAGTCCGTATTATTTTGCTTTTAAAGCAAAAAAGGATGGAAAGCCAGTCATCATTGTTGTTGATCAGTATTTTGGTCGTTCGGAAAAGAAAGATCCTTTAGTTAATCATTCTTACATTTTTATATATCCCCATTCAGAAAACATTCAAGAAAATAGGATCGAAGTGTCCGATGGTCAAGATAAATATGAAAGTACAGCGATTAAACAAATCATAGTTACTGGAGGAAATCCTACTAATCTGATTTTTGAATTAGAAAATAAAAAGGTAATTAACACCTATGATTGGGGACTGCGTCTAATTAAAGATTACTAATGTAATCGACCGATGAGAAGAGTGCCACATTTTCTGGAGGTAAACAGAAGATATTTGAGTTGGATTGCGACAGCGAAGACAACTGGCAGGTTCACAATTAACAGGTCTCGAGAGGATTCAAGTTAGATTTATATTTGGACGAATTGTTGCGCTAACGAAGAACATTACTTCAGTAGGGATTCTCCAGCTGCAGTCGTAGCCAGAGGCTCCCTTTTTCTTTGAAAAATTGGGGAGGATACTATCAATACTGTGTTGAATAAAGATGAAAAAACGATCTCAAGGAGATGGCTTAAATGAATGAGTTTACCATTACGAAAGTGAAGCATCTAGAATCTGATAAGTTAATGCGCTTGGTGGAAGAGAGTACGAGTGAAGGATTCAAGCATATCAAACGTTTGGTAACCGATTTCGATGAAGGAATTAACAAATTCGATCTGGATGGCGAGGCGCTCTATATCGCTATTTTAAATGGAGAAATTGTTGGGGTTTGCGGATTGAATCAAGACCCATATTCGCGTATGAAAAACGTTGGGCGAGTTCGTCGACTGTATGTATCACCAAGTGTACGCCGATTTGGGGTGGGTCGGATGCTCGTGCAATCGGTTATTGCAGAAGCTAGAAATTACTATCAAATACTTGTTTTAAAAACCGATAATTCAGTCGCGGATTTACTATATCGCTCACTTGGGTTTATAGCAAGGACAGATTCGGAAAGAGATACTCACTTTCTTCAGCTATGAGAGTTCAGATCAGATTATGGACAACAGGTTACGCTAACGCAGAACGATAATGTAATAATCAGGGAGCAGATCGCCTCGCGGCAACTGTTCCCAGGATTCGTTGAGGGAGTATAGATTAATGACAAGGGAAAAGTGATATGGAACTAGAATTACTAATCAACTGTAAAAAGGGTCGAAGTGCAATGATTTTGAAATGAGGATAAAATGAATGATTGAATATCGCGGAATTGAAATTTTGTTTGAAAATGGATACATTCGGACAAAAGGACTATATAAATTGATTGAAAAGGAATTTATTATATCCATTAAAAAAAGGTTGCATAATGAGTATGTAGAGCTGATCAGATACCTAATTAACTACGTAATTGATGCTAAACCATTAATTAAGCCTGACAACACCATTGCATACCATTCTTGGTTGGTAAAATGTTGTGAACTTTCTGAATTTTATTACGAGATATGGGAAGTCCAAAGCAATGGTGAAGGTTTTGGAAAAGGTGCAGACTATGCAATTAAAGTAGTCCAAGAACAGAAACAAGAATGTCAGGCATACGGAGCAACTCCGAAATTTCCAATTTTCAATCAAATGATAGTTATTTCTAAAGGTGTGTACGAAGGACTAGCAGTCGATGCAGTGAGATATCCTTCACCAGAGCATATGTCAGGATGGTGGCTTACAACTGACCTGTATGATGATAACGTGGGATCTTTGATGACGGTTCATTATCACCATTTAGCATTTAAAAGGCCAGATCTAATCAAATATTTCGCTTTACCTTATGGATATAGATTTAATACCACAGGGAAAGAACAAGATGTTTGGTTCGATGAAAATGCATTAAAATAACCATTTTTATGCCTCAGAGCTGGTCGATTACGCTAACGTAAGAACTATAGCTCAGGAGCTGCATTGTGCAGCTCTTTTTTGATTCCATTAAAGTAACTGGCAGAATTGTTTAATAAATCTTATCCCTTGAAGCCAAAACATCAATTCACTATTATTAGGAATTGGGCGTTTTTTTATGGACACCATTTTAAACCATCCCAAGATAAATAGAATTGAGAGTTATACGAAATTAATGAGAAAAACAACTAGATAAGCTTTTTAACGGTTTGTTCAGATGTCTACTGAATAAAGCACAAAAAATACTCATTGTCTGCGAACTGGACAGTGGGTTTTTATGTGCTTTTTTATGTGCTTTTGTATGTTTTTTGAAGCTAGCCTATCAATCGTTCATTTCTGTTAAGTCGAGCTGGAGAAGGCGCGTTTGTTCGGCAATTATGTCGATCTCGGAGATCTTACCAACCACAATCTTGAGTTCGAGTACGAAAAGCAGTCGACCATGAGGAGCTATGGCTACGCCTAGGGATCCGTTCACGAGCACCGGGCGAGCATCTTGGGTATGACCAGCGAGTCCCTTGGCAACAGCATGAGCACCGTGAACAACTGGCCATGAAGGAAATGCAGGGTCGTTTCGGAGCACGGCATCGGGGTCTAATACCTCAAGAAGTTTCTCGAAATCTCCTGAGCGAGATGCAGCTAAGAAAGCATCTACAAGTTCCCGTTTTCGCTTGAAATCCTCTGAATCCGCAGTCGCTTTCGCTCCCTGAACCCGACGGCGTGCACGGCTCGCAAGTTGTCTGGCTGCAACCTCGTTACGCCCTATAATCGAGGCGATTTCCGAGAAAGATAACGCGAAAATATCGTGCAATACGAATGAGATGCGTTCGGCTGGATTCAAATTTCCAAGGACCATGAGTATCGCAAGACCAACAGAGTCGGCCAATAATGCTTCGTGCTCAGGATTGCTTTCGTCCTCATGGCTATTAACCGGTTCAGGTGCGTTCACCAGAGTAAGCTCCTCACGCCGCGATTTACGAGTTCGCAGCATATCCAAACATACCCTAGAGACTATAGTTGTCAGCCATCCCCCCATATTCTCGACCTCATCCGTATTGGTGCGGCTAAGACGAATCCATGACTCCTGTACAGCATCATCCGCATCGCTTAAAGATCCAAGTATCCGGTAGGCCACCTTTTGCAAGTGATTTCGATACGCCTCGAATTGTTCCACAAGCCAATCATGATCGTTCATACATCACATTCCTTCCTTCGGTTCCTTTATACAGATATGTCGTACGAAACTCAACAAACGTGACAACGGAGATATACGAAATCTGCATCTTACTTATTCTTAAAAAGTTTTCACCGTATCCGTCACGTTTCTTCGCTGACTTACGACATAGTAAGTGATAAGGGAAACCGGATCATACGAAGAATACAGAGGGTGTCCCGTAAAGAACATTTGAACTAAGGAGTTGATTATTGTGAGTATGAGTTCTACGAGAAGCGAACACAAATCACCATGTTGTTCAAAACAACGATAAAGCTAAAGCTACCCAATATTTTGAAGCATTGAAGCAAGATGGTCAAGTGAACGATCCGCATCATTAATGGTAATACGAAATTTTTGACACTTATAATAAGGGAGGAAATCGTAATGACTGTATTTTCCATCGCTCTTCAAAGTTTACTAGTCTTATACTATACCTTTTCAGGAAGCGCCAAGATCGCAGGGGTTAAATACTGGTCTGATATTTTCAAGAATCTTGGACTACCGCAGTGGTTTCGTGTAGTCACAGGTATTGTCCAGTTAGTCGGAGCAGCATTACTCATCATTGGCTACTGGTATGTAGAGGTGGTCGCATGGGCTTGCATTTGGCTTGGAGTCACTATGTTATTGGCATGTCTCGCGCATTTCAGGGTCAAGGACCCAATCAGCAAATCGGCAGCGGCATTCGTTTTTACTGTGTTAATCATCACTCTGTCCATCATTAATGCAGATGGTCTGATGCTTCCATTATTTTAAGAATAAACTTGGTTAAACCAGAAGCTGTAATAAATGCAGTGGAGAGTTTATAAAGCTAAACATTCCTGTATAGCCTAAGAAATGGGCTTTGTCAAAATGATGGGTTTGTCGACGGGTAGATACCCAACACCATCAAGGAGGCGCTCTTATTATGAAGTTTAAGCAATCAGACGGACAAAATCAACGTATTGAACG